>JBNKYL010000039.1:0-23067 GCA_050300875.1 Paracoccaceae bacterium | reverse complement strand
GGCCTCGGCCGCGATGATGGATGAGGCCAGCCCACCCTTCATGTCGCAGGTGCCGCGCCCGTAGATGCGGTCATCCTTCACCTCGGCTCCGAACGGGTCGGTGGTCCAGCCCTGCCCGACCTCGACCACGTCGGTATGGCTGTTGAAATGCACGCAATCGCCCGGCCGGCTGCCTTCACGGCGGGCGACGATGTTCCAGCGCGGATACTTGTCGCTATCGCCGGGCGCGCCGGTCGCGCGGACCCATTCGGTGGCGAAACCCTTGGCCGACAGGCGGCGGTCAAGGTAATCGCAGATATCGGCATAGCCCGCCCCGGGCGGGTTCAACGTGGGGATACGGATCAGGTCCTGCGTCAGCGCGATCAGGTCATCGCGCTTGCCCGCGATCCGCTTCGTCAGCCCGTTTTCCCCTGCGCTCATGTCGTCCAACCGTTCCGATCCTGCGATTTCGATTGCTTCCACTTGCGTCCACGCATGGACGGATGACCTAAATCATCCGTATGACATCCTTGTCGATGGCCAGCATGTAGCCCTTGCGCGCCACGTTGCGCACCAACAGGGCCGACACCATCTGATTGCCCAGCGCATCGCGCAGGCGTTTGACCCGCGTTGCCCCTGCGGCTTCTTCGCAATCTTCGGCGCGGCGGCCAGACACCACGGCCTCGAGTTCCGCGCCGGTCAGAATTTCATCATCCATCCGCGCTTCGGCCAGCACGCCCAGAGTTTCGATGGCGGCTTCGGTCAGCGAAAATTCCATGTTGTTGATCAGCACAGTGCGCGCTTCACGGCTGATCAGCATCGACGATATCTGAATGCCCGACCGTTCGATTTCCGCCATGCGCCGGTTCAGCGCAAAGATGGTCAAAAGGAACACCAGCGCTGCGATCAGGATGGCGCTGGAAAACAGAAGCAGGATGAAGATCACCGACCGATAGCTGGCCAGAACGCCCGCAAAGGACGTGCCGCTTTCGGCCAGAATTTCCAACAGTTTGATTTCCGCGCGCGAGGTCAGGTCGTTTTCGATGAAAATCCGTTCGACGCGGGCATTGAACGCGTTGGCATCGGGCAGGCTGGCGAACAGGAAAATGGCGGTGGCCAGCAGGATCAGTACAATCGCCGCGATCCCGAAGATCAGGACGCGATTGCCGTAGTTCCGCCCGTCAGTAGCGAAGATAGAAGTCACCGGCACTGTCCTGCCTTTCCTTCAGCCCGTCTTGGCCAAAGATTGACTGCACGGACAGCAAAGTCCAGCCATCCGCGCCGATCCGGGCGGCGATTTCCGGTCCCGCCGCCGATTTGTCGGCGCAGAAATTATCGGACAGTTCAATGATGCCGTAGTGCAGGCGCAGGGGTTTGTCCCGCTTGGCCTTGTAATCGGCATAGCAGGCCGCGTTCGCAGTGCCGGCGACAAGGCCCAGCGCCATTGTGGATATGAAAAGCAGTTTCCGCATGGGCACAGTGATGGCGTGACTTGGCAGGTTATTCAATAACCTCAAGCCATTTGGCGCGATGTTATCGGATGGCAGGGCGCTGTTATTGCCCGTCAATGCCCGCTGCCCGCACCTTTCCCCCATCACAGCCACACCCGGCCAACCCACAGGGAGGAAAGACCATGACACGGAAACTGATGCTTGGGTTCACCGCAATGCTGATCGCCATGACCACGCTGGCCACCGCCCCGGCCCGTGCGCAGGACAACGACCAGTTCGGCCGCCTGCTGGCCGGTGCCGTGACGCTTTTCATCATCGGCAAGGCCATCGAGGATGCAAACGACAAGAAGAAGCCCGATGTGTCGCGGTCGAATGTCACCACAACCCATCGGTTCGGCGATACCAACGACCGTCTTCGCAAGAACGATCACCGCAAGACCCATCCGCACAAGATCTTGCCGGATGCCTGCGCCTTCACCATCCGTCGCGGCGGCGAACATGTTCGCGTCTATGGCCAACGCTGCCTGAACGAAGTGATGAAGAAACCGGAATGGCTGCCGCGCGATTGCCGGATGAACGTGCCGGTTCGCTACGGCCAGCCCGCCACGGTCTATGGCGCGCGGTGCCTGGCGGAATACGGCTATCGCGCCAATGACCGGCAGGCGCGCCGTCGCAACTGAGTTACGCGAACAGTGGGCCGCCTCCCCCAGCCTGGTGGCCCGCTGACCTGGGGCGAAGTTTTCCCGTGAAGGCTTCGCCCCCTTTTTTTGCCTTGCGGCCTGCCGCGCCTTTCGTCCATCTGGGCCCATGCCCGATTTTGCCGAAGAAACCCGCCTGATCGCCGCCGGTCACCTGCGCATCGCGGGCATCGACGAAGTCGGGCGCGGGCCCCTGGCCGGGCCGGTGGTGGCCGCTGCGGTGATCCTGAACGCCGACGACATTCCCGAAGGACTGAACGATTCAAAGAAGCTGACGGCGACGCGACGCGAGGCATTGGCCGCTGAAATCGCGGCCCGTGCGCAGGTCGGGATCGGCATGGCCGATGTGGAAGAAATCGACCGGCTGAACATCCTGCGCGCATCGCATCTGGCGATGTGCCGGGCCGTCGGTGCCCTGCCCCACCCCCCTGATCACGCCCTCGTCGATGGCAACATGATCCCCCGCGATCTGGCACAACCGGCTACCGCGCTCATCAAGGGCGATGGCCGGTCGTTGTCCATCGCTGCGGCGTCGATCGTCGCCAAGGTGACCCGCGATCGGATCATGGTGGATTTGGCGCAACAGTTCCCCGGATATGGCTGGGACAAGAACGCAGGCTACCCCACCGCTGTGCACAAAAAAGCACTGCTGGAAATGGGCGTGACACCATATCATCGGCGGTCCTTCAAACCCGTCCACAATATCTTGTATCAAGTCAAATCTGTAAGCTCTTGATTCAAAAAAGAATTTGACCGCGAATCACCTTTGACTCATGTTTGAGCCAAGACGAGCGCCGCCAACAGGCGCCGATGAGGCAGCTATATGACGAAACACGAAAGCGGCGCGATGCTTCCGCTGAACCAGATTATTGACGGGGACTGCATCGAGGTGATGAACAGTCTGCCTGCGGGGTCCGTGGACCTGATTTTTGCTGATCCGCCCTATAACCTGCAGCTGAAGGGCGACCTGCATCGCCCCGATAATAGCCAGGTCGATGCCGTTGACGACCATTGGGACCAGTTCGACAGTTTCGCCGTTTATGACAAGTTCACCCGTGAATGGCTGGCCGCCGCACGCCGTATCCTGAAAAAGGATGGCGCGATCTGGGTGATCGGATCCTATCACAACATTTTCCGCGTTGGCGCAGCCCTGCAGGATGCCGGCTTCTGGATCCTGAACGATGTGGTTTGGCGCAAATCCAACCCGATGCCGAATTTCCGGGGCAAGCGGCTGACCAATGCGCATGAAACGATGATCTGGGCGGGCCGCGAGGAAGCCAGCAAATACACCTTCAACTACGAAGCCCTGAAGGCACTGAACGAAGGCGTGCAGATGCTGTCGGACTGGGTTCTGCCGATCTGCACCGGCCATGAACGTCTTAAGGATGACAACGGCGACAAAGCCCACCCGACGCAGAAGCCAGAGGCATTGTTGCACCGGATCATCGTGGGGTCCACCAACCCCGGCGATGTGGTACTGGACCCGTTCTTTGGCACCGGCACCACGGGGGCTGTCGCCAAGATGCTGGGCCGCGAATTCATCGGGATCGAACGCGAGGCCGCCTATCGCGAGGTGGCCACCAAACGGATCGCCAGGGTGCGCAAGTTCGACAAAGCCGCACTCGAGGTCAGCACAGGCAAACGCGCAGAACCGCGCGTGCCTTTTGGCCAGCTGGTCGAACGGGGGCTGTTGCGCCCTGGCGAGCATCTCATCAGCCCGCGCGGCAAGACCGCCAAGGTCCGCGCCGACGGCACGTTGATCGCTGACGAGGTCAAGGGGTCGATCCACCAGGTGGGTGCCGCGCTGGAAGGCGCGCCGTCCTGCAATGGCTGGACCTACTGGATGTTCCGCCGCGATGGCCAGCAGGTGCCCATCGACGTGCTGCGCCAACAGATCCGGGCCGAAATGAACTGATATTTCCCGAACAAGTTTACCGCCCGTGCCTGTGGTCCGCCCACGGCACGACCTGCCCCCGCCACTGGCGGGGGTTTTTTTTTGGTCACAACACTTCACTTCAGGGCATGAAACCACCCGACCGCGTCAACGGTATCCAAATCCGGTCTGCGCCGCTATCGTCAGGCAGTATGACAAGGGGGTGCTGAAATGGACTATTACGATCTCGGGACGTATTCCCGCAAAGTGACGACGCAGTCGAACGAGGCCCAGTTGTGGTTCGACCGGGGCTTGGCCTGGACCTACGCCTACAACCACGAAGAGGCGATCACCTGCTTTGAAAAGGCCGTGGCCGCCGACCCCGAATGCGCGATGGCGCATTGGGGCATCGCCTATTGCATAGGCCCGAACTACAACAAGCCCTGGCAGACCTTCGAAGAGGACGAAAAGCCCGATTGCATCGCACTGGCGACAGCATCCATCGCAGCCGCTACAGCGGTGAAAGACCAGGTGACACCCACGGAACGCGCACTGATCGAGGCGATCCCAGCGCGCTACCCTGCGTCGTCCGATATCGAGGATTTCAGCCCGTGGAATGACGCCTTCGCTGACGCGATGCGCAAGGTCCACGCCGAATTTGGCGATGACCTCGACATATGTGCGATCTTTGCCGAGGCGATCATGAACCGCACGCCCTGGCAGCTTTGGGATCTGCGGACCGGCAAGCCGGCGGACGGGGCCGATACGCTCGAAGCGATTGCCGTTCTGGACCGTGCTTTTGAGAGCCTGTCCGGCGCATGGGAACATGCCGGGCTGCTGCACATGTATATCCACCTGATGGAAATGTCGCCGCACCCCGAAAAGGCGCTGCGCCATGGCGATGCACTCAGCACCTTGGTGCCCGACGCAGGCCACCTTTTGCATATGCCAACCCATGTTGACGTCCTTTGCGGGGACTACGTGAATGTCGTGCTGCGCAATCACGCCGCCATCATTGCGGATCGCAAGTTTCTGATGCGCGAAGGCGCGGACAATTTCTATTCCGTCTATCGTTGCCACAACTATCACTTCAAGATTTACGGCGCGATGTTCCTGGGCCAGCCGACCGCCGCGCTGGAGGCCGCCGAAGAACTGATCGACACCCTGCCTGCCGATACGCTGCGACCGATGGCAGATTGGTTCGAAGGCTTCGTTCCCATGAAACAGCATGTGCTGGTCCGGTTTGGCCGCTGGCAGCAGATCCTTGATCAGGACTTGCCAGACGACCAGGACCTGTTCAGCGTCACCACTGCCATGATGCGATACGCCCGAACCGTAGCCCTGGCTAACCTGCACAGAACCACAGAAGCCGAAGCGGAAAAGGCAGCCTTTTATAGCGCCTTGGAGAAAGTTCCCGAAAGCCGCATGCTGTTCAACAACACCTGCCGCGACATTCTGAAAGTTGCTGAACAGATGATGTTGGGCGAACTCACTTATCATCAGGGCGACCACGAGAAGGCCTTTGCCCATCTGCGCAAGTCAGTCGAGATCGACGACAACATGCCCTATGACGAACCCTGGGGCTGGATGCAGCCGACCCGGCACGCGCTTGGCGCGCTTTTGCTCGAACACGGCCAATTGAAAGAGGCCGAGGCGGTATATCGCGCCGACCTTGGGCTGGACGCGACGCTGAGCCGGGCCTGCCAGCACCCGTTCAACGTCTGGAGCCTGCACGGATTGCATGAATGTTTGACCCGGCGGGGCGAAACGGTCGAGGCAGCGCATATCAAGCTGCAGCTCGACAAGGCCGTGGCGCGCGCGGAGGTGGCGATCAAGGCGTCGTGTTATTGCCGTCAAAAGGCGCTGGCCGCGGAATAGGCCGCCGCATCACCATCAGCGATTGCGTGGGTGTTGGCGTGCCTGTCTTTCATTGCCACGTCGGTAATTGCCCGTAAGGCGCGCCATTTCCTGTTGCAGGTCTTCTGGACCGGCAACCCTGGCATCTTCGATGAAGGCGGCCGCTTCTTCGCCGCGCAGAACGGTCGCGGGTTTTCCCCAATGGGTGATATAGACCTCGCCCTTCTTTCGGATCTGGAAACGAAAGCCGAGGTCGTCCATGCCGTCAGCCTGCCGATATCCGGAAAGCGGTTATGGCAGGGGTCATGCCGCGTCAGCCAAACAGCGACAGCACGCCTTCCAGGCCGGACCGGATGATCAGGTCGACGAGGAAGAAGAAGATCGCCGTGAGCGTCGCCATTACGAACACCATGCCTGTGGTCAGCAGAACCTCGCGGCGGGACGGCCAGACGACCTTGGCCACTTCAGCGCGGACTTGCTGAATGAACTGAAGCGGATTGGCGGTGCGGGACATCGGGCGATCCTTTGTACGTGTCTGCCGGGGCAGATACGGGGTTTGGCCTGCCTTTTCAAGGGGGGCTCAGGCGCCCGTGACCCGCCATATGACATTGCCGACATCATCGGCCACCAACAGGGACCTGTCCGGCCCGACGGCCACGCCGACCGGGCGACCATAGCTGAACTTTTCATCCGGGGCGAGGAAACCGGTCAGGATGTCGCGCGCCGGACCGGCGGGTTTGCCTGACTCGAACGGCACGAAAATGACGCGGTAGCCGGACAGAGTTGACCGGTTCCACGACCCGTGCTGGCCGATCACCATGCCATCGCCGTACCCCGGCAAGGTGCCCGCAGGCATCCAGCAAAGGCCCAACGACGCGGTATGCCCGCCCAGCGCATAGTCCGGGCAGGTCGACCCGGCCACGGCTGCGGCGTCTTGCGGGACCCTGTCATCGACAACCTGGTTCCAGTAGGAAAACGGCCAGCCGTAAAACCCGCCGTCCTTCACGCTTGTCAGGTAATCGGGCGGAGTTTCGTCGCCCAGGCCATCGCGTTCGTTGACCACGGTCCACAGGGTCCCGGTGGTCGGTTCCCACGCCGTGCCGACCGGGTTGCGCAGCCCACGAGCAAACTCGCGGCGTTCGCCGGTGGCCAGGTCGATCTCGTGGATCGACGCGCGCATTTCTTCTTCTTCCAGCCCGTTATCGGCGATGTTCGTGTTCGACCCCACCCCGGCATAAAGCTTGGTGCCATCCGGCGACAGGATCAGGGAACGGGTCCAGTGGCCGTGGGGTTTGAAATCGACGATCTTGCGCCCCGGTGCGGTGATTTCGTGCGCGCCGTCGTCATAGGGAAAAGCCACCAGCGCGTCGGTGTTGCCCACATAGAACGTGCCGTCTTTCAGGGCCATGCCGAACGGCTGGTTCAGATTGGAAAGAAATATGTTCCGATCCTCGGCCTCGCCGTCACCGTCATGGTCATGCAGGCGGGTGATGCGATTGGCGCTGACGCCCAGCGCACCGGCGCGACGCATGGTCGAGGTGATGGCATAGTCAAAGGCAGACGAGATGCCGCCCGGTGTCGGCATGGCTTCGGCCACAAGCACATCGCCGTTTGGCAGCACCTCGATCCAGCGCGGGTGGATCAGGTCGCGAGCGAAAGCGTTCACGGCCAGACCATCTGCCGCAACAGGCTTTTCTTGCCCCTGCCAACCGCGGGCGGTCGGCATTTTCAGGGTCGGGATGCGCTGCGGTTCTGCGCGCGGAATAGCCGGAGCCGCACCGATGGCTTGTTTTTCTTCGGCCTTGCCGAACCGTCGGAACAGGATCATCGTGCCACCGATCATGGCGACGCCCCGGGCAAAGATGCGCCAGAATTGCATGTCGTTCATACCTTTTTGCGTGTCCGCGCCAAGGATTAGCGTAAATACACGCGCGGTCAAACCGGACGCTGTCCACGCTTGGACGCAGGGTTCAGCCGGCGCCCCGCGCGACGACTTTCCGAGCCAGGACAATTGCACCCCCGATCACGAAAACCAACCCGTAGTCGATCAGTGGAATGCGGATCACTTCGTTCAGGTGTTCCCAACCCCGGACCGAATAGGCCCAGAGCATGCCCGCGACAGCCAGCACGGCCAAACCCCAGCGCAGGGCGCGCGACAGCCCTATGCCGTGCATCTGGGTGACAACGAACAGGAACAGGAAACCGAAGGCGAACATCGTCCAGAATTCCTGCCCGGCAACCAACGCAACGGTGACGCCGTGGATCAGCACCATGATTTCCAGGAACAGCGTCCAGTATCGGTTGGTGTGGATGCGTGTGAAAATGAAACTGGCCTGAACGAGCAGCAGGAACATGTAGAAGAAGCCCATCAGGTGGCCCGGTGTCAGTTCCATCGGGTGATACCAGAAGGTGAAGACCGTGGCCCATGCGAAGTAATAGCCATGATAGCGGATCAGCACTGGTCGCGCGGCGGCGAACCAACTGCGCCCGGCGCCAAAGGCCAACCCCCGGCGCGGCGCCTCGATCAACAGCACGATGACCAACAAGAACACAACCGAGCCTTGCGACCAGATCACGTCGATATCCTGCCCCAGCCCGTCATAGAACAGCGCTGTCTGTGCGAAATGGAGCGCAACGAACAGGGCTGTGCCGCCAAGAGCGATCCAGTTGACGACGTGCATGCGCGCGCGGTCGCGCCAGTGGTCGCGGTTCTTCTGCGCCCACCAGATCAGGCCCCAAAGGAACAGCTGATGGCTGATATAACCCGCCCATGTGGATGCGCGTGACGCAAAATCAGGATCGGGGCGTTTCCAGTAATACCAGTTGAACCCCTGATCAGGCGCGAATTCGATGCCGGCGATAAAGGGCCGCAAAGTCAGGATGGTGGCAGTTGCCAGAACCGACAGGATCAGCGCCGTCAGGAATGCACGTTGGAGCGTCATGCAGGCAATACGTCCGCTTGGCCGATCTGGATCAACGCCAATCCAGCACTACCTTGCCGGAATTGCCTGATCGCATTACCTCGAACCCCTGCGCAAAATCCTTGGCTGCAAAGCGGTGGGTAATGATGCGGCTGATATCAAGCCCGTCTTCGAGCATCGCCAGCATCTTGTACCAGGTTTCGAAAATCTCGCGCCCGTAGACGCCCTTGATGGTGATGGCCTTGAAGACGATACGGGTCCAGTCGACGGGGGATTTGCCCGGCGGGATGCCCAGCATGGCGATGCGCCCGCCCATCACCATGGCTTCGACCATCTGGTCCAGCGCGGCCTGATTGCCAGACATTTCCATGCCCACGTCAAACCCCTGTTTCATCCCGAGGCGCGCCATCACGTCGCGCAGGTCTTCCCGTGCCACGTTCACCGGCACCACTTCGGTGACCTGTTCGGCCAGTTGCAGGCGGTAGGGGTTCACATCTGTGATGACCACATGGCGCGCGCCGACATGCTGGGCGACGGCGGCGGCCATGATGCCGATGGGGCCAGCGCCGGTAATCAGCACGTCTTCGCCCACGAGATCGAAGCTGAGGGCGGTGTGGACGGCATTGCCCAGCGGATCAAGGATCGCGCCGATGTCATCGGGCACCGCGTCGGGCAATTCGATGACGTTGAAGGCAGGCAGGCGCAGGTATTGCGCGAATGCGCCCTGCACATTCACCCCGATCCCCTTGGTTTCGGGGTCCAGGTGAAACTTTCCCGCCCGCGACTGCCGGGAATGCCGCCCGATCAGGTGGCCTTCGCCGCTGACACGCTGGCCGATCGCCAGGTCGGTCACATGCCGACCGAGTTCCACAATCTCGCCAGCAAACTCATGGCCCGTGATCATCGGCACCGGCACGGTGCGCTGGGACCAGTCATCCCAGTTCCAGATATGCACATCGGTGCCGCAGATGCCGGTCTTGTTGACCTTGATCAGAACGTCATCGGGCCCGATTTCCGGCACCGGGGCTTCGATGGGCCAAAGCCCGATTTCGGGTTTGGACTTTTCCAAAGCCTTCATCATGTTACCGGACATTTTCTTTTCACCTCGCTGTGGCACCACCTATCGAGAAGGCCGTGACCCACAAGTTCGCCGCATTCGACGAGCGCGACTGTTCTCTCAGCAAAGCGCTCGACTATGTCCTCACTTGGTGCGCCCAGACCAGGCAATTCAGCAGCCCTTAGGATAGCAAGTGCAACTTTGACGTTTTCGGTCGGAACAACCGCCAACAGTGCCGCATCAATGTCGTGGTCGGTCAGATGCATCCAACTTCCTCACCTGCTTCCTTGAAAGCGGCCAGCGCCTGATCCAGTGTTTCGCGGTCGAGTGCGGCGTTCATCTGAGTCCTGATGCGTGCCTGACCGCGCGGGACGACCGGGAAGAAGAAGCCGGACACATAGACCCCGCGTTCGAAAAGCGCCGCAGCGAGGTCTTGTGCCCTTTGCGCCTCGCCCAGCATGACAGGGATGATGGGTTGTTCGCCCGGCAGAAGCGTGAAGCCTGCTGCTTCCAGCCCGGCACGCCAATAGCGCGCATTGTCGAAAAGCCGCGCGCGCAGATCGTCGCCGGTTTCGACGATGTCGATCGCGGTAATCCCCGCAGCAGTGATCGCGGGCGGCAGGGCATTGGAAAACAGGTAGGGGCGCGCGCGTTGGCGCAGCAGGTCGATGACAGGCTGGGGTCCGGCGACGTAGCCGCCCAGTGCGCCGCCAAGGGCCTTGCCCAACGTGCCGGTCAGAATATCCACATACACGCCGAAATGCGCAGGCGTGCCCTGCCCCTTTGGCCCCATGAACCCGGTTGCGTGGCAATCATCCACCATTACCTGCGCGCCGTATTCAGTAGCCAATCGGGTGATGTCGGGCAGGTTTGCAAGGTAGCCATCCATGGAAAACACACCATCCGTTGCGATCATGATGTGCCGCGCACCGTCGGCGCGCGCGGCCTTTAGCTGGCCTTCCAGATCATCCATGTCCGAATTGGCGTAGCGATAGCGTTTCGCTTTGCACAGCCTGATGCCGTCAATGATCGAGGCGTGGTTCAATGCGTCGGAAACGATGGCGTCCTCTGGCCCCAGCAGCGGTTCGAACAGCCCGCCGTTGGCGTCGAAGCAGGCCGCGAAAAGGATCGCATCATCCTTGCCAAGGAAAGCCGCCAGCCGTTGTTCCAACGCGCGGTGCAGATCGGCAGTGCCGCAAATGAACCGGACGGACGCCATGCCGTAGCCGTGGACGTCCATCGCCTGCTTGGCCGCGGCGATCAGGCGCGGATCGTCGGCAAGGCCAAGGTAGTTGTTGGCGCACAGGTTGATGACCCCGTCATGGTGGCCGTTGAAATCCACGTCGATCCGCCCGCCCTGCGGCCCGGTGATCGGACGTTCGCGCTTGAACAGGCCGTCGGCGGCGATCTGGTCCAGCTCGGCTTGGATATGGGTCAGGAAATCGGACATCAGGCGGCCCCTTTCTGGCATGAGCCGACAGTGCGGGCGTGACCGAAGCGCGTCAAGGCTTGCTATGCTGGCCCGGACCGGGCGCGTGTCTGACGCGATGTTCCTTGACGTGGTGACGCACAATGGGTTTGTTGGGGATCGACGGGGACCATGGTTTGCATCGATTTTGTTCGGCAAGGGGCGCGAACCGGACCTGCCCGACCTGTTTTGCCTGCCGCTGCCGCAAGCAGAATCCCGCCCGTGCGGCCGACGCGATCGGTGCAATACTCCAGGCCGGAAGGGTATTGTCATGACCGAAGAAGAACTTGAATCCGTTTATGAAGCGCTGGCCAATGGCATGGATGCGGTGGCGGAAAACGATGTCGATGTGTTCCTAGTAAAGGTCGCGCTTGCGCTGGCGGAAAAGCTCGATGACCCCGAATATTGCCTGACGATGATCGAAGAGTACAAGGCCAACTTGGTCGCGGCCAAGATCTGACCGGAGCCACTGATACCTGCCATCGGCGTGCGCACGGGTTACGTTTTTCCTTTCGTTGAAGGCCACTTGTTGTCAGGTTTCGCAGAACTGCGTGCCGTCAAAGGGGAAATGGGTATGGGGTCACGGATAGAGAGCATGCGTGCGATGTCGCCTGCGGATCGTCTGGCCGCGGTGGGGGACCGAGCCGGTTTGAACGGCGAAGCGCTGGCGGCATTGTCCGGGGTCGATGTGCTGCCAATGACAGTGGCCAATGGGATGATCGAAAACGTCATCGGCAAGTTCGAATTGCCACTTGGCGTCGCCACCAATTTCACGGTGAACGGGCGCGATTACCTTGTGCCGATGGCGGTCGAGGAACCGTCTGTGGTGGCGGCAGCGTCCTTCATGGCGCGGATCGCGCGTGACAATGGCGGATTTCATGCCGACAGCACCGCACCGTTGATGCGGGCGCAGGTGCAGGTGCTTGGACTTTCGGACCCGGAAGGCGCGCGCCACCGCATCCTGTCTGCACGTGGCGAGCTGATCGAGGCCGCCAATGCCGTCGATCCGGTGCTGGTGGGTCTTGGCGGCGGGTGTCGCGATGTCGAGGTGCATATCTTCCCCGACACGCCGGTCGGCCCGATGGTCGTGATGCACCTGATTGTCGACGTGCGCGACGCGATGGGGGCCAATACGGTCAACACCATGGCCGAACGGCTGGCCCCCGATGTCGAACGCATCACCGGGGGCAAGGTGCGACTGCGCATCCTGTCGAACCTGGCAGACAAGCGGCTGGTGCGGGCGCGGGTCGAATTGCGACCCGAAACCCTGACCACTGCGGATTATGATGGGACAGATGTCGCGCGGGGCATGGTCGAAGCCTGCGCACTGGCCATCGTCGACCCCTATCGCGCCGCAACCCACAACAAGGGCATCATGAACGGCATCGACCCCGTGGTCGTGGCCACCGGCAACGACTGGCGCGCGATCGAAGCGGGCGCCCATGCCTATGCCGCGCGGACGGGGCGCTATACGTCGCTGACCCGTTGGGAAATCGGCGGTGGCGGGCGGCTTGTCGGCACCATCGAGTTGCCGCTGGCGCTTGGCCTTGTCGGCGGGGCGACCAAGACGCATCCTGCCGCCCGCGCTGCGCTGGCGATGATGCAGGTTGGCCGCGCGACCGAGTTGGCCGAGGTCGTGGCCGCCGTCGGGCTGGCACAGAACATGGCTGCGATCCGGGCGCTGTCGACCGAAGGCATCCAGCGCGGGCATATGACCCTGCATGCCCGCAACATCGCGATCACGGCTGGTGCGACCGGCGCGGATATCGACCGGGTCGCGCGGGCGATTGTCGAGGCAGGTGATATCAGCGTTGCCCGTGCCCGGCAGGTCCTGAAAGGCGAATGACCGAAACGGTCACGATATTTGAGGTCGGCCCGCGCGACGGGTTGCAGAGCCTTGACCGGGCGGTTCCGACGGCAACCAAGGTTGCGTTGATCGATGCGCTGGGTCGCACGGGTCTGCGCAAGATCGAGGCCGCCAGCTTTGTAAGTCCGCGTTGGGTGCCGCAGATGGCCGATGGGGCGGCGGTGATGGCGGGGATCATGCGGCAAACCGGCGTGACACACGCGGCGCTGGTGCCGAACCTACGCGGGCTGGATGCCGCCATCGCGGCCGGTGCGGATGAGGTCGCCATATTCGCATCCGCGTCGGAAGGGTTCAGCCGGGCGAACCTGAACTGTTCCATAGCTGAGAGTTTCGGCCGCTTTGCCCCGATCCTGGACCGCGCCCGCTGCGCCGGGCTGCCGGTGCGCGGGTACCTTTCGACCGTGATTGCCTGCCCCTATGACGGGCCGACCCCACCAAAGGCCGTGCTGGATGGCTGCCTGCGATTGCTGGACCTCGGGTGCTACCAGGTGTCGCTGGGCGATACGATCGGGGCGGGCACGCAAGACACGCTGGCGCGGCTTCTGGATGTGCTGCTGCCCCGGGTTGCGCCCAATCTTCTGGCCGGGCATTTCCACGACACGCATGGCCGAGCGCTGGCGCTGGTCGAACTGGCGCTGGACCGGGGCCTGCGCGTTTTCGACAGTTCGGTGGCTGGCCTGGGCGGTTGCGCCTATGCGCCGGGCGCGCCTGGAAATCTTGACACGCGCAAGCTGGCGGACTTGCTGGGTGAACGAGGCATCGCCCATGGCATCGACATGGATGCGCTGGCTGACGCCGAACATATCGCGGACAGGATATTCAGCTGATCAGGCCGGTTCCGCCCGTTCACCTGCCATCCAGTTCAATCCCAGAATGACCAGCAATGTCGCCGCGCCCGCCGCTTCGATCGTCAGGTCTGGCCAGAACACCGCGATGATCGCCGGGATCATGACCAGTCGTTGCCACATGGCGATCGGCGCGAACAGGTAACCTTCCAGCAGCGCCGCGAAAGACGCCAGGGCAATGATCGCAAGCAGCCCGTTCCAAATGACCAAAGGCACCGGTCCGCCGATGATGATCGGTTCGTTGAACACCATGAACAGCGGGATCAGGTAAAGGCCTTTGGCGTATTTCCATGCCTGGAAACTCGTTTCCATCGGTTGTGATCGGGCGATCGCCGCGCCTGCGAAACCCGCCAGCGCCACGGGAGGTGTTACGTTGCTGTCCTGCGAATACCAGAATACGACCAGATGCGCGATCAGGACCGGCACGCCGAATTCCTGTGTCAGCGCCGGGCCGACCAGAATGACCAGCACGATATAGGATGCGGTCACCGGCAGGCCCATGCCCAAGATCAGACTGGCCAGGATAACCAGGATCAGCGCCAGCACCATGTTGCCGCCCGAAAAGGCCAGCATCATGGCTGAAAACTTCAGGCCCAGCCCCGTCAGCCCGACCACACCCACGATGATACCCGCCACCGCGCAGGCCATCGACACCGCGACGGCGTTTCGTGCGCCCAGTTCCAGCGCATCGAGCGTCAGCTTCAAGCCGCGTCCAAGCATGGACAGGAAGCTGTCCACGCGTGGACGGTCGCCTAAGAAGGTGATGAAGGCCCGCAATCCGGCCACGCCAACCACCGACATCACGGCAAAGAAACCCACCCGCATCGGCGAATATCCGGCGATCAGCGCGTACATCAGCACCACCAGCGGCAGCAGGAAATGCCAGCCTTCGCGCATCACGTCTCTGACCTTGGGCAAGTCGCTTTCAGCGATGCCTTTCAGCGCCAGTTTGACGGCCGCGATATGGACCAGCAGATAGACCGACCCGAAATACAGAAAGGCCGGGAAGATCGACACAAGCACGATGTGGACATATGGCACCTGCGTGAATTCGCTCATCAGAAAAGCGCCCGCGCCCATCAAGGGCGGCATTATCTGTCCACCCGTGGACGCGGCAGCCTCGATACCGCCGGCTTGTGCTGGGCGGTAGCCGAGCTTTTTCATCAGCGGGATGGTAAAGGCGCCGGTGGTCACGACATTGGCGATGGCCGACCCGGAAATCGACCCCATGCCGGCGCTGGCCAGCACCGCCGCCTTGGCCGGGCCACCGCGCTGGCGGCCGGTGGCGGCATAGGCGAGGTCGATGAAGAACTTGCCCGCGCCGGTGACTTCCAAAAAGGCACCGAACAGGACAAAGACAAAGATGAAGGTCGCGGCGACGCCCAGCGGGATACCGAACAGGCCCTCGGCACCCAAGGTCAGCTGGCTCGCCACGCGTTCGATGGAATAGCCGCGATGGTTCAGAATGCCAGGCATCCAGTCGGCCAGCCACGGCAATTCGCCGCGCGATCCGGCAAATGCGTAGATCACAAAGACTGCGCCGATCACTGTCATGATCGGGCCTACGGCACGGCGCGCGGCTTCCAGCACGACCAGTATGCTGATGACGCCAATGGTCACGTCGATGCCGCGCGGGAAGATCGAATTGGCGATGGTGTCGATATTGATCGGCACCCAAAGGCCCACCAGAATACCGCCCGCGATCAGCGGCGCGTCGATCAGCCAGCCGATCACCCCGCGCGGGCGGTCGGGTCCGGTGGCGGGATAGATCAGGAAGCACAGGACCAAGATGAAACCCAGGTGAATAGGCCGTTGATAGAACAGTCCCAACGGTTTGATCCCGGCGGCATAAAGCTGAAACAGCGACAGCGCGATTCCGATCATGGTGATCAGCCGCAAGACGGGCCAAGGCTGTGTCGGGGTTTCGGCGGTAGCGTCTGTCATTGGCCTTCGTCCGGTTCCAGCGCGATGCGCACGCGCATATGTTCGGCTTGTGCGGAAAGCGACACAATCTGCCCCTGCGCTTGCAAGCGGTGATCCACCGCCATGCTGCCGGGCCGCAGTATGTAGGCATTTCCTGGCACGGCTTCGTTCAGGTCGACGATCCAATACCCGCCCTGCCCATCGGACAACTGTACGCCACGGCCCGGAATATGATCCAGCCCGGCGGCAAAGTCGGGCAGATGGGACCGGTCCAGAATCATGCTGCCGCCCTTGTTCAGGTAGCAGTCAGAGACTTCAAACCCCTGCACCGAATGCCGCCACAGGATGCACCAGCCGTCGCCATCGGCTACATTGGCCGACGCGATCACCGCACCGTCGGACAGCCGCGTGGCGGTCAGGGTTTCGGCGGAACTCATGGCAGGGATCAGAAAGAGGAAGGGCGCAATGAGCGCCCCTCCAAACCTTGTCGTCACGGACGCAGCCGATCCGGGATCGTTGCGCCGATTTCTTCATAGTAGCGGATCGCGCCAGGATGCAGCGGGATCGGCGTCGCAGCCAGGGTGAAGTCCACCGTGGTCTGGTTCGCCGCTGGATGCACGGCCTGCATGTCGGCGATATTGTCGTACATCGCCTTGGTGATCGCATAGGCCAGATCATCGGACATTTCGGACGACGCGACTAGCACGTTTGGCACGCCCAGCACCGTCACGCCGTCATCGACCCCGGCATAGACGCCACCGGCCAGCGAGGTCTTCGCAAACAGCGGCTGCATGCTCTGCGCGGCGGCGATCTGGTCGTCGGTCAGTTCGATGATATGGATCGAATTGGTCGTGGCCAGGTTCAGGATAGACGATGTCGGCGCGCCGACGCTCCAGAACCCGGCGTCGATGTCACCATTGGCCAGCGCATCCGCAGTCTCGTTGAAGTTCAGCCGCTGTTCGTCGATATCGTCATAGCTGATGCCGTTGGCTGACAGTACCTGTTCGGCGTTGACTTCCGTACCGGACCCCGGCGCGCCGATCGACACGCGCTTGCCTTTAAGGTCATCCAGCGAGGTGATGCCGCTGTCGGCCAGGGTCACGATCTGGATCATGTTGGCGTAAAGCGAGGCAACGCCACGGATCATTTCCAGTTGCTGGCCATCGAACCGGCCCGTGCCGGTCTGGGCCTGATACACGGTGTCGGCCAGGCCAATGGCCAGATCGGCATCACCGGTGGCCACCAGCCCCATGTTTTCCACCGAGGCACCCGTGACCTCGGCAGTGGCGGTGTAGCCATCGACGTGGTTGTTGATCACTTCGGCAAGACCGCCGCCCATGGGGTAATACACCCCACCCGTGCCGCCGGTGGCGATTGAAAGCGACATCTGCGCGAACGCCGGCGATGCGGCCATTGTCGCGACGACGGCAATTGTCTTGAACATTTTCATTGGTGGCTCCCTTGTCAGTCGTACTGATGAACGACCCGGTTGATCCGGGTTTGTGGAATGGCGACAAAAGACCAACGGATCACCCGCCCGTCAACTGTCCTGTGGCAAGATCACGCGAAGAAGGGCGCAGTTCTATTGGGCGGCCAGCTTGTTCGGGATTGTACGGGGCGAATCCGCAAATAGGCTGGGTCGCAGCCATTGCGTGACGTTGCGCATCAGGGCGGGGTCGCCATCCACCATCAGATCGCCCTGGCTCATCGCATCGCGATAGGTGCGGTCGCCCATCCAAATCTCGGACATGGTGCGCACCGAACAGTTGAAATAGATGTCTACGTCGCGGCCGGGATCCTTAAGGCAGACTTCGGCGTTTTCGGGCTTGACGACCAGCCACCAGTCGCGCTGTTCGATCAGATCGCTGAAGCGGAACTTGATGACTGTCTGCTGACCCTTGATCTTGTCGCGGTCGATGCTGCGTTCGAGGTAGAGCATCAGGAATTCGGCGTCGAAATCCTTGTCGAGTATGGTGTTCTTGGCCCAGATGATCCCCCATTCGCCCAGCGCGAACAGCACCGGCAACAGCGCTTCGCAGGCTTCGGTCGGGAAGTATTCGTAACCTTTCTGGCCGGGGATCTTGCGCCGGATCAGCATGTTCTGTTCTTCCAGCTGCTTGAGCCGCTTGGTCAAAAGGGCCGGGGAGACATCGCCCAAACCGCGTTGCAGGGTGTTGAACCGGCGGCCGCCCATAAGAACCTCGCGCAGGATCAGAATGGTCCAGCGTTCGCCAAGGATTTCAGCGGCTTTCGCGATCGGACAGAACTGGTTGTAATTCATCTTCAACCCTCGGCGGCAAACTTCATAAAGTGTACCATACCGGCACGGGTTTTGCAGCCATCAATATCACGCCGAATTGGTCAGGTTTCGGGATAACCCAACCGCACCAGCGCGGCTTGAAGCTTCTGACGAAATGCTTCGTCTCGAAACGGAAAAGCGGTGAAGAACATTTGCACTGATGCGTCCGGGCGGGCCGCGAAAGACTGGTCGCGCCAATACGCGGCCTTTTCGGCCTGCCCACCCAGTTCATTTGCCGCCGCCGCAACCGCCTTGATCAGGAAATGCGCGCCGGGCTTTCGCGCACCGCGCGCGGCCCAGTCGGATGCCTGTTCGAAATCACCTATGTTCATATAGGCGATGCCCTTGCACGACAGCATCGCGTAGAGCATCGGGTCAAGCGGGCTAAGTTCTGTTGCCCGCGTCACATGTTCAAGTGACGCGCGTCCTTCACCTTCCATGACCTCGGCCCATCCCCTGGCATAAAGCCCTTGCGCGAAGCTCGGGCTGAGGATTGTCGCCTGTTCCAGCCATCCAAGGCTGGATTGCGGGTCGCCTTCCAGCCAATGCGCGCGTCCGAAGTTGAAATTGACGAACGGGTCCAGCGGGTCCAGTTCCAGCCCACGTTCGGCATTGCGCTTTGCATCGCTGATTGTCCTGTCCCGGTCGCCTTCATAACGCAGAAAGGCCGACTGAAAATTGGCGAAGGACAGCGCCCCATAGGCACGTGCGAAGGTCGGGTCCAATTCCACCGCGCGGCGGAAGTAATTCGTCGCCAGCGCATTGTCGGCCTTGTTGGACCGGTAAACGTGCTGCAACCCGGTATGGTAAAATGCCCAGGCATCCAGCGAATCCGGGCTTTGCATTCGCGCCAGCCGGGCCTCGTTTTGGGGGATGTGAACCTCTAGCGCGGATGTGACGAGGATGACGATATCCTCGCGCAGGCGATGGACTTCGTCCAGTGGGCCGGCGACGCGGTCGGCCCAGATCACCTGTTCTGTCCGGCTGTCGATCAGTTCGAAATTCACTGCCGCACGCTGGCCGGTCAGTTCGACTTCGCCGGTCAGGATATAGGTGGCGCCCAGCGCCGTGCGAATTTCAGGAATGTCGAATTCGGGCCCGCGAAACCGAAAGCTTGACCCGCGCGCGATAACTTTCAGCCACCGCAGACGCGCCAGCGTGGCGATCAGTTCAGAAGATAAGCCATCGGCAATGGCCTGCCGTCCGTTGCCGTCCCCGATCAAACCAAAGGGCAGGACCGCCAGCGTCGGCGCCGATCCCTTGCGGTCGGTTTCGGGTTCCGACGGGGGCGCTGCAGCCCCGGCAGGCGTGTGCAATGTCACGGCCCCGACGAAGCGAAAGCCACGGCCATGGACGGTACGAATGTATCGCTGCGCCGTGCCATCGTCGCCAAGGGCGCGGCGGGCGGACTTGATCACGGTCGAAATCGCGGCATCGGAAATAAACCGCCCATCCCAGACCCGTTCGACCAGTTCATCCTTGGAAATCAGGATCCCGGCGTTTTCGACCAGATGGGTCAACAGCGCAAAGGCCAGCGGTTCGGTGGCGACAGCTTCGCCTCCATGCCGCAGCTCGCCACGGTCCAGATCCAGACTGAATTCGTCAAAGCGAAATTCCAAGAAATTCGTTCCCCCGAAATTCCTCAGATAATCCCCAAGCAATACCCAGAGCAGCCCCAAGCCCGCAAGTGTTTCCTCACCTATCCCTTTGTCATCGCCGGATGGTCCGGTGGATCGAAAGGATAACAGATGACGCAGATACCGACCCCCGCGCTGCCTGACCGGAACGGACCCCTCCCGACGGTCCGGACAGGTGGCCGGGGTTCGGGGATACCGACCGGAAACCGGCAAACTTCACAAACTGTAGCGCTTTGCTCGTGTTTTTGTAGCTGTTTGCTTTCGGGCGTGAAGTATTTTCGCCCACCCGGCCCGCGTATCCACCTGGTCATCGGCTGACGACAAGTCGGCACAACGAAATGACGAAGTGGAAACGGAATGAAAACCAACATCTTCACGCGCCTCGCGGGTCCAAACTGGACACCGTCGAACCCTTTCAGCCAACGGCGCGCGCTGCGCCGCAAGGATGCGGACCAGCTGATGGACCACGGCATTCGCCAGTCCGATGCCATCGCCGAACACCGCCGCTTTGGCTGGGACGTTCCGTCCTACTGGCTGTCCTAATCGGACAGCCAGCCACCCCAACAACCGGAGAACCGAGATGACAATGCAATCCGCCCTGAACCTGACCACCGCCAAACAGCCGCCATCCGAACTCGTCGAGTTCTGGAATGACACGCTGGCCCCTAAATTCGTGAAGTATCAGCACATCCTGGAAGGTGGGTTGTCGCGCCATAGCGCTGCCGTCATGCCGATGCTGGACGTGCGCGAAGGCGACAAGATCGTCGATATCGGTTGCGGCTTTGGCGACACCGCCGTGGCTTTGGCCATGCGCACCGGCCCCAAAGGTCGCGTAACCGGCGTAGATTGCTGCGATGACTTCCTGGCCATCGCCCGGCACCGACCCGAATGCATGTTCGTCCACAATGTCGGCTTCAAGAATTGCGACGCCGAACATGACCTGGGCGAAGCGAAGTATGACATGGCCTTTTCGCGGTTCGGCACGATGTTTTTCGCCAATCCGGTGGCCGGGTTGCGAGCGATCCGCAAGTCGCTGAAACCAGGCGGTCGCCTGGCGCATATTGTCTGGCGCACCCGCGACGACAACCCATGGCTCACCGATGCGCGCGACGTGGTTCGGCAATTCCTGCCCGCCCCGGATGAAAATGCGCAGACCTGTGGCCCAGGCCCGTTTTCCATGGCGGATGAGCCAACGACCCGCGCCAAGATGGAAGCTGCCGGGTACACCGACATCGCGTTCCACCGGATCGACGCCAAGGTGAATGTCGGCCGCGACATCGAAGACGCGGTGATGTTCCAGCTGGCCATCGGCCCGGCTGGCGAAACCTACCGCACCGCCGGTGCGCTGGGCGAAGCCCGCCGCGTGGAAATCGTCATGGCGCTGGCCGATCTGTTCGAAGGCGTCATCGAACGCGAAGGCGGGCTTTGGATGGACAGCTCATCCTGGCTGATCACCGCACGCAATCCTGAAATGAACTGAGGAAACTGACAATGAACAACCCGAAACCCAACCTGTTCCGCCGTATCCGGCACCAATTCTCGGCAGGCGACCGCCTGATCCGTGAAGGGAACCAGAAGCCCGGCCATCCCGTCCGGCATCTGCAACCCGCCCACATGCTGACGCTGCGATAGCGGCGTCGGCGCAACCCCAACCAACTGACCAACCAAACCCACAAACAAAGGAAATCAAAATGCAAACCACCATCACCAAAACCGTCAATAACGGCGTCAACACCGAAGCCCTCATCGGCGCACGCGGCGCATTCGAACAGATGCCCCAGGCGGCTGGCTTCACCTTCCGTTCGGCCTGCGACTGGATCGAAGGCACCTATTCGATCAACCGGCTGAACAGCTACTTCGGCCTTGGCGAAGACCACGCCCGCAAGAAGACCTACACGATCGAAAGCGATCACCCGGAGGTCTTCGCCGCCGCCGACCGTGCGCCCACCCCGCCGGAGATTGTCCTGGCCGCACTTGCCAGCTGCCTGACCGGTGGCGTGGCCTCCGTGGCCCAGCATCGCGGCATTCAGCTGAACGCGGTGCGCGCCACCGTCGAAGGTGACATTGACGTGCAGGGCATCCTGGGCATGGACCCGGATATCCGCAACGGGTTCTCGGCCATCCGCGTGCTGTTCGAAATCGACGCCGATGCGTCCGAGGATGACATCAAGGCGCTGGTGGCGCAGTCGCAGAAACGGTCCGCCGTGTTCGACATCATCACCAACCCGACCAACGTTTCGGTCGCGCTCGGCTGATCCCAACCCCACCGCCCGGGCGTTCGCGCCCGGGCCAATCACCCGGCAAGGACAAGACCCATGAAACAGATCCATACCCTTATCATTGGCGCAGGTCAGGCCGGGTTGGCCGCCAGCCGCTGCCTGTCCGATGCAGGCATCCCCCATGTCATCCTGGAACGTGGCGAGATCGCCAATTCCTGGCGCAATGAACGCTGGGACAGCCTGACGCTGCTGACCCCAAACTGGCAGACCCGCTTGCCGGGCCATGCCTATCGGGGCGCCGATCCCGACGGGTTCATGTCCGCCACCGAGTGCGCCGGTTTCTTGGCCGATTTCGCCCATCGTTCCGCCGCCCCCGTCGAAACCCGCACCACGGTGCTGTCCGTCGCGTCCGATGCCGCCGGATACCGCATTGCCACCGATCGTGGCGACTGGGTGGCGCGCAACCTGATCCTGGCCACTGGCGCCTGCAACCGCGCCGGCGTTCCCGGCTTTGCCGATGCGGTGCCCGACCGCATCGACCAGCTGACCCCGCTCGACTATCGCACCCCCGCGCAGCTCGCCCCCGGCGGCGTGCTGGTGGTGGGCGCATCGGCGACCGGCGTGCAACTGGCCGCCGAAATTCGTGCCGCCGGGCATGATGTTGTCCTGTCGGCTGGCGAACATATCCGCGTGCCGCGCCATTACCGGGGCCGCGACATCCAATGGTGGATGGACGTGACCCGCGTCCACGACATGACGGCAGGCGACGTCGACGATATCGACCGCGCCCGCCGTGTCCCGTCCCTGCAACTGGTGGGCTCCCATGCCCGCCGTTTCATGGACCTCAACCGCCTGCAATCGCAGGGAGTCGAGGTCATGGGCCGGCTCGCCACCATCCGCGACGGCAAAGCACTGTTCTCGGGCTCCCTTGCCAATCACTGCGCGCTGTCCGACCTGAAGATGAACCCCCTGC
>JBNKYL010000038.1:0-7766 GCA_050300875.1 Paracoccaceae bacterium | reverse complement strand
TGCAGATGACAGCGGTTCTGCGAATGCGCGGCAGGCCGCGCTCGACTATCACGAATTTCCGCAGCCCGGAAAACTGGAAATCCGGGCCACCAAACCGATGGCCACGGGCCGCGACCTGTCGCTGGCCTATTCCCCCGGTGTGGCCGAGGCCTGCATGGAAATCCACGCCAACCCGATGGATGCCAGCCGCTATACGGCCAAGCGCAACCTTGTCGCGGTGATCTCGAACGGCACTGCCGTTCTGGGCCTTGGCAATATCGGCGCGCAGGCATCCAAACCCGTGATGGAAGGCAAGGCGGTCCTGTTCAAGAAATTTGCCGGCATCGATTGCTTCGACATCGAAGTGAACGAACCTGACCCCGAAAAGCTCGCCGACCTCGTTGCGCGGCTGGAACCGACTTTTGGTGCGGTCAACCTCGAAGACATCAAAGCGCCCGAATGCTTCATCGTCGAACGGCTGTGCAAGGAAAGGATGAATATCCCGGTCTTCCATGACGACCAGCACGGCACCGCCATCGTCGCCGCCGCCGCCGCGCATAACGCCCTGATCGTTGCAGGCAAAAAGATCGAGGATATCAAGGTCGTGGCTCTTGGCGCAGGCGCCGCCGGGATCGCCTGCCTGAAAATGCTCATGTCCATGGGCGTCAAGCACGACAACATCCTGATGCTCGACAGCAAGGGCGTGGTCCACAAAAGCCGCAACGACCTGTCCGCCGAAAAGGCCGAGTTCGCGCAAGACACGCCCAAACGATCGGTGATGGAGGCGATGGAAGGCTGCGACCTGTTCCTTGGCGTATCCGGCCCCGGCCTGCTGACTGCCGAAATGGTTGAAAAGATGTCGGAAAACCCGATCATCTTTGCGCTCGCCAACCCCGTGCCAGAAATCATGCCGGAAGAGGCCCGCAAGGCAGCGCCCAATGCACTGATCGCCACGGGCCGCTCGGATTACCCAAACCAGGTCAACAACGTCCTGTGCTTCCCCTTCATCTTCCGCGGCGCGCTGGATGCCGGCGCAACCGAAATCAACGAAGCGATGAAACTCGCCTGCGTTGAGGCCATTGCCGCGATCGCCCGCGAAACCACTTCGGCCGAGGTCGGCGCGGCCTATCAGGGCGAAAAACTGGCGTTCGGGCCCGAATACCTGATCCCCAAACCTTTCGACCCGCGCTTGTTGCCGGTCATCGCCCATGCTGTCGCCAAGGCCGCCGTCGAAAGCGGTGTGGCCACGCGCGACATCGACCTTGATGCCTACAAGGCCGGGTTGGAAGCGCAGGTTTTCAAGACCCGGCTGGTCATGCGCCCGGTCTTCGCAGCCGCCCGCACCGCGCGCCGCCGCATCATCTTTGCCGAAGGCGAACAGGACCGCGTGCTGCGCGCCACGCAGGCCATTGTCGAAGACGGCATGCAGGCCCCGATCCTGATCGGCCGGCCCGAAGTTGTCGGCCAGCGCATTGAGCGTGCAGGCCTGACGATATTGCCGGGGCGCGACTTTGAACTCGTGAACCCCGAAAGCGATGCGCGCTACCCCGAATATTGGGGCGCCTATCACCGCCTGATGGAACGCCAAGGTGTGACCACCGACATGGCCAAGACCATCCTGCGCACCAACTCGACAGCCATCGCTGCAGTCGCCGTCCATCGAGGCGAGGCTGACGCGATGATCTGCGGAACATTGGGGCAATATCTTTGGCATCTGCGATATGTGCGCGAAGTGCTGGCTACCGACGGGCGCGAACCGATCGGATCGATGTCACTGATCTTGCTGGATCAGGGGCCGCTTTTCATCGCCGACACGCATATCAACGCCGAACCGACCTCCGATCAGGTGGCCGAATGCGTGATCGCCGCAGCCCGCCACGTGCGACGTTTCGGGATCGAACCGCATATCGCAATCTGTTCGACGTCCCAATTCGGCAATCTCGACAGCCGATCGGGCCGGGTGATGCGCGGCGCCATGCAGATCCTCGATTCCATGCCCCGCGATTTCGACTACGAAGGCGAAATGCAAACGGACTCGGCCCTAAACCCCGAGGTGCGACTGCGCCATTTCCCGTCCAGCCGTATGACCGAACGCGCGAATGTGCTCGTCTATGCCAATTCGGACGCCGCGGGCGCCACGCGCAACTTGTTGAAATCCATTGCCCACGGGCTGGAGGTCGGGCCGATCATGATGGGCATGGCCAACCGGGCCCATATCGTGACGCCCGCCATCACTGTGCGCGGGTTGATCAACGTGGCTGCGCTGGCGGGCATGGCGGTGGCCAGCTACGGCTAGCGACTGCCTTAACCAGCAAGCCGCACGAAATATGGCTTTTCGAACCAGAATTCTTGCATTTCCGGTGTTGGACCGGCAGCTTCGATTAGCGCAAACAGTCCTGGCTCGGTGATGGGCGTAAGGACTGAACGCCAGGTCGCATTGTGGTAGTGGATCCCTTGTTCGGGCCCAGCCAGAAAGGCCACCGGCCGATCTGGCAGACCATGATTATCGCGGCAGACCATCACCAGGTAATGTTCATGGGCCATGGGCAGATAGGCGTGACTGCCTGTTGCCGGACGCTCGACCATGTTCAGCTGATAGGGCATTTCGCGGGGCTCGGCCCGCAGCAGGCTGATCGAAGCCAAACGCCCCCCAAGATCCAGCCGCGCACCGGTGTCAAACCTGGCGCAGCGCCCGCGATTGATTATCCTGTCTGGTTCGCCTTCGGCCTGGAATACATCGCCATATGGCGCGAAGGCGGCCGGGGTCAACGGCAGCGCCTCCATCGTACGCGCTTCACGTTCGCGCGGCGACATGGCATCGGCTGCATGCCTTTGGCTTTCGACCGGTGCCGGTGGCGTCATGTCTATTCCCTTGATCTTCATCGCCTGGCAGGATGCCAAGCAAGGTCAGGAACAAGTCATGCCCCAGCACGAGTTTACATCCTGTTAAGACGCAAACGTTCTACGCATGAAATTTGCGTCAGTTGTCCACAGCCTCGCGTGCGATGCCGTCCAGCAGGTTTTGAACTTCTTGCATGGGCCCGTCCGGCAGGTTGCGATAGCCGACTGTGACAGCGCCATCCTTGGCAGTGACGAATATCCCATAGGGGCAAAATGCGATGTTCGAAGCATCCGCTTCCATCACCTTTCGCGACAGGGCCGCCGAACAGAACAGAAAGACATCCGCAGCGTCGAAAATGACCACGTCGGATCCCACGTCAGCCCCGGTACGGTTCAGCATTTCGCCAGTATGGCTGACATAGTCGATCACCAGCCCTTGCCCGATAATCGCGTTTTCGACGGCAAATGTTGCGTCTTCGAACGTGCCGTCAAAGGCATAGGTGGTCGATCCGCCTTCAGCATAAGCCAACGCCGGGGCCACGGATAGAATGGTTGCAAGTAAGATCTTGCGCATTTCAGGTCCTCCCTAAACAGGCTCAGCCTACAATGCGCCATGGGTTGACCCAATGATTCAGATCAATCATTGGGCCAGCCGTTTTCAGATGGGTCTAGCCGAACATGTCGGCAGTGATGCCCGCATACCAGCCAAGGCTTTCTTCGAAGGTCGCCTTGCGCAACGCCGCGTCTTCGCCGGTCTGGCTGACGAACCCGCCGGTCGATGCGATCTTTTCTTCCGTCGCCTCATAGGACGCGCCCACCTTGATGCCGTCATCGGTGGCCACCAGCGACCAGCAGGTATTGCTGAATCGCGCCGGGAAAACGGTCGAACCAGTCAGCTCGCCGCGCACCGCCATGGCGCAAACCTTGGCCTGGCTGTTGGCCGAGAAGCCCGATTTCGGCATGTCGCCTTGTGCCGACGCGTCGCCCAGAACATGGATGCTCGGGTCAATCTTCGACGACATGTCGGCCGCATTGACCGGCGCCCAGTTGCCATCCGTGATACCAGCGATTTCGCAGATGCGCCCCGCTTTCATCGCCGGGATGACGTTGCAGACATCCACGTTTTCCACGGTGCCGTCGATATCGACGGTCATCGCGTCGGCATCGACGCTGACATTGCCGCCCCCGAAATCCGGGCCGATCCGTTCGATCATGCCGGGGTAATGTTTGCCCCAACCTTCTTCGAACAACCCCTGTTTGGAAAACTTCTCCTTCGGATCCGCGATCAGGATCTTCGCCGTCGGGTTATTTTCCTTCAGCAGATGCGCCACCATCGAAATCCGTTCATAGGGCCCGGGCGGGCAGCGATAGGGGTTGGGCGGGGCCACCATGGCGAATGTGCCACCCTGCGGCATCGCCATGATCTGCGCTTTCAGCAATTCGGTCTGCGACCCGGCCTTGTAAGCATGGGGCATCTTGTTCTGCTTGGTCACATCCCAACCCGGCACCGCGCCATCGACGAAATCGATGCCCGGCGACAGAATCAGCTTGTCGTAGCTCAGCGTCGAGCCACCGGCCAAAGTCACCGTTTTGGCGTCGCGATCAATGCCAACGGCCCAGTCGTGCACGACGTTGATCCCGTATTCGGATGCAAGGGTGCCATAGGAATGGGCCAGCGAGTCGATGGTACGGAACCCGCCAAGGTACAGGTTGGAAAAGAAGCAGGTGTAATAGGTGCGCGTGGGCTCAACCAGCGTGACGTCGATCGCACCACCCGAATCCTTGGCGATATAGCGGGCTGCTGTTGCACCCCCTGCCCCGCCGCCGATCACCACGACCTTGGGCATTCCGTGCCCAGCCGCCTTGACCATGGGTGCCGACAAACTCGCCGTTGCGGCAACGCCTGCCCCCATGAATGTACGTCTGTTCAGTTTCATTTAGTTCTCCTCCTTGGTAAAATCCGCTAGTCGCCCAGCGTCTCAAAATACGCGGCCAGGGCCGCGATTTCTTCGTTTGACAGCCGCCCGGCCATCATCTGCATCACCGGATGCGGGCGCAGCTGTTTCTTGTAGGCATGCATGGCGATCACGAAATCATCCGGCAGCCAGCCGATGATCGACGGAATGCCGTCATCCGCCCCGGTGGTCTGGTGGCAGGTCGTGCATTCCGACGAAAGGTATTCCCCATAGGCAACGTCGCCTTCGAGCGCCAGAACCTCGGGCGCCAGTGTCACCTCATGCGGGGTGGCCGTTGGTGACGCTTCGGGAATATCGCGCGGGTTGTCCGAAAACGTCCGCAAATAGGCCAGCAGGTTGGCGCGGTCTTCTTCATCCTTGATACCGGCGAATTTCATCCGCGTCCGCGACACCAGCGATTTGGGGTTGGTCAAGTAGGCGTCGAGCGTATCCAGTTCCCAGGTCAGCCCGTCGGCCCCCATCATCAGCATGTCATCCGAATACCGGAAACCTTCATGCGCCCCGGCCCTACGCCCGAATATCCCGTTCAGATGCGGGCCGGTGCGGTCGGTGGCGCCCTCACCGATCTGGTGACAGGACCGGCATTTTCGAAACACCTTTTCGCCTTCGTCGGCGTCGCCGAATGTCTGGGCGGCGGCAGGGCTGGCAGCCAGGGCCAGCATCAATACAGCAGTGCGCAGCATGTTTGGATTGTTCCTTGTTCGATATCACTGGGGAAGGTGGCAAACCGGCGCGCCCGGAGCGCGCCACACGTTCAATCCGGAACGTGGTCCTGCCCGTCCGCATCCGCCTCGTCCGGCGTCACGTCCAGCGCCGACGCGCGGCTCAAAATACGCGGCACCTCCCGGCAATCAGACATGCAGGGCGGAACCGACCAGTCCGGATATTCTGTATCGGCCCGGTCATCGGGCACGAACCCGTCCGCATTCGGCATCTCGAAGTCGGCCAGATTGTCCTGCGACAGGATAAAGCCGTCATCCACCAGATCGTTGGAATAGAGGATAAAGGCCATAACCGCGTAGGTATCGTCCGCGCTCAACGTACCGGCATCGCCCAAGGGCATCGTGCGGCGCGTATAGTCGAACACCGTGGTCAGATAGGGCCAGTAACTGCCGACGGATTTCACCGCCTGCGGCGTCCCCATCGACCCGACCCCACCGGCCAGCCGCGTCATGTCGTTCAGCCCTTCGGCGAAATCACCATGACAGCCGGCGCACATCTCGGCGAACACCGCCTCGCCCTCGTCCACGCCGCCGGACCCATGAGGCAATCCCACGCCCCCTGGCCCAATATCAGTGTCCCAGGCCGCCAGTTCGGCGGGCAGAGCCACTCGCCCCAGCCCCGACCTTTCGGCCAGCGCCGGCGCGGCGACAAGCAGCGCCCAAATCAGTATGATCAGCCTACGAAAGTTCGACATTTTCCGCACTTCCGTCCGACCGGATCAGCCAGGTCTGTATTGCATTGTTGTGATATACCGACGCCCGTCCACGCTTGGACACCAGCGCCGCCTTGGTGGGTTGCACGTAACCGCTTTCATCCCGCGCCCGAGATTGCAGAAGCATCTCGGACCCGTCCCAATCCATGTCGAAATAGAACCGCACCACCGTTTTGTCGCCCGGTGCTCCCGCCAACCGCGCTGGTGCCCAGTTCGCCCCGCCATCGGTCGACACATCGACGCCCGTGATCCGCCCATGCCCCGACCAGGCCAGCCCGCTGACCGCCAGCGGCCCGGTCCCATGCGCAATTGGCATCTGGGGGCTAGGGCTGGTGATGACAGATTTCGCGTCCATCACCCAGGTCCATTTCCGCGCACGTCCATTTGGCAGCAGATCGGTGTATTTCGACGTTTCCTCGCGTGCCTCGACCGGCGCGGCCATCACCTCGATCCGGCGCAGCCACTTGATCCACACGTTGCCTTCCCAGCCCGGCACCACCAGCCGCGCGGGATAGCCATGTTCCATGCGCAGCGCCTCACCATTCGCCTTGAAGGCGACGATGCAATCGTCCAGCGCCTTGTCCATCGGGATCGACCGGCCATTGCCCGCCGCGTCATGGCCCTCGACATAGATCCAGGGCATGGACAAATCCGCCCCGGCTTCCTCCAGAAGCGCACGCAACGGAACGCCCACGTATTCCATGTTGTGGATCATGCCATGGGTGAACTGCGCCCCGTTCAATTGCGCCCCGCCCCATTCCATCCCGCCATTGGCCGCACATTCGCAAAACGCGGTGCGGGTGACGCGCGGAAACCGTTCCAGATCGGCATAGGTGAACACCAGTGGCGTGCCCACCGCCCCATGCACCATCAGCCGATATTCCGACTTGGCCAGTTCGATCGCCCCGGAATGGTGCCGTTCAAACGCGCAGCCCTGCGGCGTGATCGTCCCATCCAGCGCATGAATGGGCGTAAAATTCACCCCGCTATAGGGATCATTGGTCAGCCAATCGACGGTGCGACGCACCACGTCGCCCTCGAACCGGATCGGCATTCCGTAGGGCGTCGCATCCACGCCCTCGCCCAAACCGCGCGACCAGGGCTGCAATTCAGTGATCAGCGGATCGGGCCCGGCACTCGCAGCCGCCGCAGGCAAGGCCAGCGAACCGGCCAGAAACCCGCGGCGACTGGCGCGCGCGGGTCCCGTTTTGGGATATTTGGCCCCCGACGTTTTCAGTGCGACGGCCCCCCCTACGCGCCAACCACCTTCACGGATGTATTCGGCTTCACTTCGACCGTGCCTTTGCGGCGGATATAGCTTTCAACCACATCCCAGATCGGCGGCCCTTCGGTGCCTTCGTTCACCGACGCCCACCCCGCCACGACATAGGTTTTCGCCGGGTCCAGCGCCTCGCCGGTTTTCAGCAGAGTGATATTCGACATCCGCTCGCCCTGCGGCTTGGTCACGTCAATCGTGTAGCCAAGCCCGCCCATGCGCACCATGTCGCCGCCCTGCTGGTAATAGGGATCGGGGT
>JBNKYL010000037.1:0-4422 GCA_050300875.1 Paracoccaceae bacterium | reverse complement strand
GTGCAGCCCACGGCGAAATCGGCACCGACACCGGCCAGATCGACCTGAACTGCACCGGCAGAATGGGCAAGATCCCAGATCGTCAATGCGCCGACTTCATGCGCCTTGGCAGTCAGCGCCGCCATGTCATGTTTGCGTCCTGTGCGGTAATCGACCTCGGTGATCATCGTCACCGCGACCTCTTCGGTGATGTGGTCGGCCACTTCTTCTGGTGCGACGACCCGCAATTCATGGCCCTGACCCAGCGACGCGATGAGCCCCTGTGCCATGTAAAGGTCGGAAGGGAAATTGCCGCTGTCGGACAGGATGACCTTGCGGTCGGGCCGCAATTCCAAGGCCGAGGCCAGCGCCTGATAGACCTTGATCGACAACGTGTCGCCCAGCACGACGCTGCCAGCTTCCGCCCCGATCAGTCGCCCGATCCGGTCGCCCAGGGCGCGCGGCAGGTCCATCCAGCCCGCGCGGTTCCACGCGGTGATCAGCATTTCGCCCCATTCACCCTGCACCGTGCGCACGACCCGATCCGCCGCTGTCCTGGGCAGGGGGCCCAGGGAATTGCCGTCGAGGTAGATCACCCCTTCGGGCAGGTCGAACATCGCCTTGGTGGCTGCGAAATCCATCAGACTTCCCCGCCGGCAATCTGGATCGCCTGGCCGTTCACGCTGCCGGACCGGTCCGCGCAGAGCCATAGCGCGGCTTCAGCGACCTCGACGGTCTGGATCAGGCGCCTATGCACATTCGTATGCACCATGATGTCGCGGGCTTCTTCGCGGCTGATCCCGGCACGGGCTGAAATGTTGTCGATATTGCGGGCGACGATGTCCGTGTCGACATAGCCCGGACAGATCGCGTTGAAGGTCAGGCCCTTGCCCGCGTAATCCGCCGCCAGTGCCCGGATCAGGCCCAACTGTCCATGCTTGGACGCGGTATAGGCGGCGGCCCCCTTCAACCCCTTGACCCCAGCGATCGACGAAATGGCGATGACACGGCCCCAGCCTTCGGCGACCATTCCGTCAAGACAGGCGCGAATGGTCAGGAAGGAGCCGTCAAGGTTGGTTGCCAGGATGCGCCGCCAGTCGTCCAATGTAGATTTGTGTACCGCCTTGCCTTCGGCGATCCCCGCATTGGCGACGCAGATCGTCACCGGCCCCCTGGCAGCGATGGCGCCCGCGATCCCGTCCACGACGGACGCTTCGTCTGTGACATCCATGACCAGCGGATGCAGGCCCGGCCCGGAGGCATCTTTCAACACGTCGGCCCGGCGACCGGTAATCGTGACTTGCGCTCCTGCGCCCGCCAGCGCCTGCGCGATGGCAAGCCCGATCCCTGTGCCGCCGCCTGTGACCAGCGCATGCCGTCCGTTCAGCTCACCATCCGCCATATACACCCCTTCCAAAGTTTTGGCGCAAGCTGGCGGGAAAGCTTGTTAGACGCAAGGGCTGGACTTCCAAATTCGTTTCGAACACCCTGATCGCAAAGGGAGGCGCAGATGAAATCATTCGTCATTGCCGCGATGGTCACCGCCGCCGTCGCTGTTCCGGCAAACGCCCAGGACTTGCGCGATGAAATCATCGGCTACATGGATTTTGCCACGGAAACCGAAGGCATCATCCTGCCCGCACAGTTGACCAAGGACGTTTTCGATCAGGTTTTTTTCGTCGATGCGCGCAGCGCCGCCGATCACGCGGCGGGTACGATCCCGGGGGCGATCAATATCGACTGGCGCGAAATCCCGTCGCGGCTGGACGAGATCCCGGATCAGGGCACGGTCGTTGTGTTCTGCAACACTGGCGTGCGGTCGTCGCAGGCGGTCTTTGCGGCGCGCGTGATGGGACATACGAATGTGCTGGTCATGCAATCAGGTTATGAAGGCTGGCTGCGAACAGCGGGGTACAATCCCGAATGATGAAATGGATGGACATGCCACCGGTCTGGCTGGCGCTGTTTCTGGCGGTGACCTGGGTGTTGGCGCAGATTCTGCCTGGCCTGACCGTGTCTTTCGCCTGGCAGGGGCCGGTGGCCGTGGTGCTGTTCATCGTGGGCGTGCTTCTGATGGGGCTCGCGGTCTGGGAGATGACGCGCGCGCGCACCACCTTCATTCCGCATCGCAACCCCGATGCGCTGGTCCGCAGCGGCATCTTCCGGCTGTCACGCAACCCGATCTACCTTGGCGACGCGCTGGTGTTGACCGCGTTTGTCATCTGGTTCGGCGTCGTTCTTGCCATTCCCGGCATTTGGCTATTCAAGCGTCTGATCGAGACGCGGTTCATCGAAGGCGAGGAGATGCGGCTCAGATCCGCCTTTGGCGAAGGCTTTGAAGATTGGGCGCGGGTGACGCGTCGTTGGATGTGAGACAATTATGCAAGTTGCCGAATGTGTTTAGGCTGGATAAACCCATGTGACGCGAACGGGGCTGCAAGCCCGGAACAAAGGGGACAAGAGTTTTGAAGATCGGAACGCCCAAAGAGGTCTTTCCCGGCGAAAACAGGGTGGCTATGACGCCCGAAAGCGCCGGTTTCCTGCAGAAACTCGGTTATGAATGCGCGATCCAGTCTGGCGCCGGAAAGGCTGCTGGCTATGCCGACGCCGACTACGAAGCCGCCGGGGTCAAGGTCATCAAGACGGCCGCAGCCCTGTGGAAGGATTGCGATATCGTCGCCAAAGTGCGCCAGCCCGACGCGGCGGAGCTGAAACGGCTTCGCAAGGGGCAGACGCTGATTTCGTTCTTCAATCCCGGCGGGAATGAAGCGGGCCTGGAGGCTGCCAAGGCCGCGGGCGCGAATGTGATCGCCATGGAAATGGTTCCGCGCATCAGCCGGGCGCAAAAGATGGACGCACTGTCGTCGATGGCGAACATTGCCGGCTATCGCGCGGTGATCGAGGCGGGCAACAACTTTGGCCGTTTCTTCACCGGTCAGGTGACCGCCGCGGGCAAGGTGCCACCGGCCAAGGTGCTGATCGTCGGTGCCGGTGTGGCAGGACTTGCCGCCATCGGCACTTCGACCTCACTGGGCGCGATCACCTACGCCTTCGACGTGCGGCCGGAAGTGGCCGAACAGATCGAATCCATGGGCGCAGAATTTGTTTATCTCGACTTCGAGGAGGCCCAGCAGGACGGCGCTGCGACCGGCGGCTATGCCGCCCCTTCGAGCCCGGAATTCCGCGAAGCCCAGCTCAAGAAATTCCGCGAACTGGCGCCTGACATCGACATCGTCATCACCACCGCGCTGATCCCCAACCGGCCCGCGCCGGTTCTGTGGACCAAGGACATGGTCGAGATGATGAAGCCCGGGTCCGTCATCGTCGACCTTGCTGCCGAACGTGGCGGCAACTGCGAACTGACCAAGGCGGACGAAAAGATCGTCACCAAGAACGGCGTGACCATCGTGGGTTACACGGACTTCCCCAGCCGGATGGCCACGCAGGCGTCAAACCTGTACGGCAACAACATCCGCCACATGATGACCGATCTGACCCCCGACAAGGACGGCAAGATCAATCACAACATGGAAGATGACGTGATCCGGGGCGCCACGGTGACCTTCGAAGGCGACATCACCTTCCCACCGCCGCCGCCGAAAGTGCAGGCGATCGCCGTGCAGAAAAAGGCCGAGGTCAAGGAACTGACGCCGGAGGAAAAACGTGCGCAGGAAGTGGCGGCGTTCAAGGCGCAGACGCGCAGCCAGGTGACCTTGCTGACCATTGGCGGGCTATTGATGCTGGGCGTGGGCATGATCGCGCCGGCCAGTTTCATGCAGCACTTTATCGTCTTCGTGCTGGCTGTATTCGTGGGCTTCCAGGTCATCTGGGGTGTCGCGCATTCGCTGCACACGCCGCTGATGGCCGTCACCAACGCCATTTCGTCGATCATCATTCTGGGCGCGCTGATGCAGATCGGATCAGGTTCGTCTCTGGTGATGATCCTTGCTGCCGTGTCGGTCTTCATGGCCGGGATCAACATCTTCGGCGGTTTCCTTGTCACCCGGCGCATGCTCGCCATGTTCCAGAAATCGTAAAGGGGGGCCGGGCACATGGAATACGGTTTCACAACCGCCGCTTACATCGTCGCGGCAATCCTGTTCATCCTGTCCCTTGGCGGTCTGTCCGGGCAGGAAAGCGCCAAGCGCGCGGTCTGGTACGGCATCGTCGGCATGGCGCTGGCGGTCGTTGCAACACTGGTCGGACCAGGTTCCGGCCTGGGTATCCTGTCGGTCTTGCTGATCGGTCTGGGCGGTGCGGTTGGTTATCAACTGGCGACCAAAGTCGAGATGACGCAGATGCCGGAACTGGTGGCGATCATGCACTCGCTCGTCGGTCTTGCCGCCGTCTTCGTAGGCTTCAACGCCGACTGGACGATCGGCATGGTCGACGCCGCAAGCATGGGGGCTGGAAGCGCCTCGGAATTCGGCACCTTCGCCCAGC
>JBNKYL010000036.1:0-6081 GCA_050300875.1 Paracoccaceae bacterium | reverse complement strand
GCCGGTGCTGAACGCGTTGGTCGACGCAGGCCATGAGATTGCTGCGGTCTATTGTCAACCGCCCCGGCCCGCCGGGCGGGGCAAGAAGGACCGGCCATCGCCGGTTCAGGCGCGTGCTGAAGCGCTGGGATTGCCGGTTCGCCATCCTGTTTCGCTGCGCAGCGAGACCGAACATGCTGCACTTGCCGCATTGGATGCCGATATCGCCGTTGTGGTGGCTTATGGATTGATCCTGCCGCAGGCCGTGCTGGATGCGCCGCGATTGGGGTGCTTGAACATCCACGCCTCGCTGCTGCCGCGTTGGCGCGGGGCGGCGCCGATCCATAGGGCGATCATGGCCGGAGACGATCAAACCGGGGTTTGCATCATGCAGATGGAGGCCGGGTTGGATACCGGGCCGGTTCTGGACTGCCGCGCGACGCGGATCGGGGTCGACGAGACCACCGGCGAGTTGCATGACAGGCTGTCGGAAATGGGGGCGGCATTGATCGTCGATGTGTTGGGCCGGCTGGATGGAATGACGGCGGTGGCACAGCCTGCAGATGGCGTGACCTATGCCGAAAAGATCGACAAGTCCGAGGCGCAGGTGGACTGGACGCGGACTGCAGCAGAGGTGGATCGGCTGATCCGGGGGCTGTCGCCTTTTCCGGGCGCCTGGGCGATGATCGGTGGGGAACGGGTGAAGTTCCTGCGGTCACGTGTCGTGGCGGCGCAGGGTGCGCCGGGGCAGGTTTTGCATGGGTTTACAATTGCTTGCGGTGAGGGTGCCGTTGAGGTCCTGGAAGCCCAGCGACAAGGAAAACGGGCGATGAGCGCGGAAGAAATTCTGCGTGGCATGGAGTTGCCAGAGCGGATTTAGGGGGCTGTCTGCCCCTCTTCCTTGCGGCCTCACACCCGAAGGTATTTTGAAGGCCAGAGTAGGGGGCGTTGCAGTCGTCGTGCCTGGCCCCCATATTTGGCGCAGAAAGGGGTGCATCATGTATGTGATCTGGTTGCTGATCGTGGGCGCAGCTGCGGGGTTCATCGCCAGCCGTTTCATGAAAAAGGATATGGACCTGGTCCAGACCATCGCCTTTGGCATCGGCGGCGCGCTGATCGGGGGCATGGTGTTGCGCACCTTGCTGGCGCTGACGGGTTGGGCCGCCGGGTTTGTCGGGGCCATTCTGGGTGCGATGCTGCTGATCTGGCTTTGGGGAAAATACGGGCCCAAATCGTGATCATGCTGCGCAGAAAATGCTGCGCAGCATTTGTACTATTTCAACAGGTTAACATCACGCTTCCGGATCAGGCTTTTGGGGCTTGAAAGGCGCCATTCCTGCGCGGGCTAATTCATCTGCACGTTCGTTTTCAGGGTGGCCTGCATGGCCCTTGATCCATTCCCACGTGACGGTGTGTCGTGCCTGCGCATCATCCAGCGCCTGCCAAAGCTCGACATTCTTTACCGGCTTGCGGTCTGCCGTGCGCCAGCCATTGCGCTTCCAGTTGTGGATCCATTGCGTGACGCCGTTCTTGACATAAACGCTGTCGGTTACGACCGTGATTGTACTGGCTCGGTCCAGCGCGTTCAGCGCCGAGATTGCGGCCAGGAGTTCCATACGGTTATTCGTCGTTTCCGCTTCGCCGCCATTGAGTTCGCGAGTTTTCAGCACACGGTCACCGTCGCGCGCGATCAACAAGGCGCCCCAGCCGCCGGGGCCGGGATTGCCGGAACAGGCACCGTCCGTATAGGCGAAAAGATCAGGCATCAGGCGCGTTCAAGGGCCAGGCGCCCGGCCAGAAGCGCGAAAATCGCGGCGAAGCTGCGGTTGAGCCAGGCCATGACGCGATCCGATGTCAGGATGAAGTCGCGCGCGGCGGCGGCAAAGATGCCATACATAAGGAAGACGCCCAGCGTCATGCCCATGAACACGCCGCCCAAGATCAGCATTTCGGCGGTGGCGCTTGCCGGATTGCCTGACAGGAAGGGCGGCAGGAGCGCCAGGAAGAAGATCGAAAGTTTCGGGTTCAGGATGTTGATCAAAGCGCCGCGCCGGGCGATGCGCGCCCTGCTTTCGGGCGCCATGTCGCCGCTGACCGACAGCGCGCCGCCCGAACGCAGCGCCTGCCAGGCGAGCCAGAGAAGATAGGCGACGCCTGAGAATTTAACCACGTTGAAAAGCACCGCGCTCGTGTGCAGCACCGCCGCCAGGCCCAGGATGGCGGCGGCCAGGTGTGGCACGATCCCGAAAGTGCATCCAAGCGCGGCCCAGGCCGAAGCAAGCCGCCCGCGCCCCAACCCGACGGCCAGCGTGTAGACGACCCCTGTGCCGGGGGCCACGACCACGACCAGTGCGGTCAGTAGGAATTGCAGGCTGATCACGGACCTACCTCTTGCGGTTTTTGCGCGTGGACCCAGATACCGGCGTAATCGGTGCCATCCAACCCCGTGCCGCGGCTAATCTCGCGATCGCCGGGTGCAAACCCGCCATCGGTCAGCAAGCTGTCCAGCTCATCTTCGCCATAATAGGTGTAAAGCCGCCCCAGACGGTCCCGATGTTCGCCTTCGCCCATTTTCAACCCGAGATGCAGCCAGCCGCCCGGCTTCAGGGCGCGGGATATGCGGGTCAGGTTGGCGGGCATATCCGCGCGTGGCACATGCAGCAGGGAATAGCTGGCCCAGATGCCGTCATAGGTCGCCACCGCGTCCAGTTCGTCGAACCGGGCCAGCCGGGCGGGAACGCCCGCCTCTTGCGCGCGGCTGACCATGGCCGGGGTGGCGTCGGTGGCGTCGACACGGAACCCGGCATTCAGGAAATGCAGCGATGAATTGCCGGTGCCGCAGCCAAGGTCCAGCACCAACGCCTCCTGCGGCAGGTGGGCGATGAAATCGGCAAAGCCGTCTTCGACACGGTCGGCAGCACGCCGTAAGTAGTCATGCGACATGGCATCATAGACGGCGATGGTTTCCTGATCAATGGTCATGCCGGTTCGCGCAACACGCGGGGGACTTTGAATTCAACATTTTCCTGCGCCGTTTCCACGACTTGCAGGGTCACATCATGGCGGGCGTGGAAGGCGTCGATGACTTCATCGACCAAGACCTCGGGTGCGGACGCACCGGCGGTGATACCCACGGCCTTGGCACCTGCAAGCGCGCGCCAATCGATGTCATCGGCGCGCTGAACCAGTTGGGCATAGGCGCATCCGGCGGCGCGACCGACCTCGACCAGACGTTTGGAGTTGGACGAATTTGGCGCACCGATCACCAGCAGCGCGTCGATCCTGGGCGCAATGGCCTTGACCGCTTCCTGCCGGTTGGTGGTGGCGTAGCAGATGTCTTCCTTATGCGGGCCGACGATGGAGGGGAAGCGCGCCTGAAGGGCGGCCACGACGCCCGCCGTGTCATCGACCGACAGGGTCGTCTGGGTGATGTAGGCCAGCCGTTCGGGATCACGAACGTTCAGCCCGGCCACATCGTCGGCGGTTTCGACCAGCAATACCTCGCCGTCGGGCAACTGGCCCATCGTGCCGATGGTTTCAGGGTGACCTGCATGGCCGATCATCACCATTTGGAGCCCGTTGTCGTGGTGGCGCGCGGCTTCGATATGGACCTTGGAAACCAGCGGGCAGGTGGCGTCGACATAGACCATGTCGCGCCGGGCGGCCTCGGCGGGGACGGATCTCGGCACGCCGTGCGCGGAAAACACCACGGGGCGGTCGTCAGGACAGTCCGTCAACTCTTCGACGAACACGGCGCCTTTGGCTTTGAGCCCGTCGACGACGTATTTGTTGTGCACGATCTCGTGGCGGACAAAGACCGGGGCACCCCACTTTTCCAGCGCCATTTCGACGATGCGAATGGCCCGGTCCACACCGGCGCAGAACCCGCGCGGGGCGGCAAGGTACAGTGTCAGGGCTGGTTTGGTCATCTGGCAACTCCGCTTGCGACCAGACCTATGCAAGCGGATCGGGCAGGTCCAGCCCGAAAGGGGGCTTCAAAACGAATGTGACCGGCCAAAGGGCCGGTCACATTTGCATCCCCGTTTGTACAGATCAGTTGTCTGCGTCAGCCATGTTATCGGCGCGGTCATAATCGTCGCGCGGTTCGCGCGGCGGGCGGCCGATGACGTCTTTCAGCTCGTCCAGTTCGATGAAATTATCGGCCTGGCGGCGCAGTTCGTCGGCGATCATCGGCGGCTGGCTGCGGATCGTCGACACGACTGACACCCGCACGCCCTTGCGTTGCACCGCTTCGATCAGCGGGCGGAAATCGCCATCACCGGAAAACAGCACGATATGATCGACATGGTCGGCCATCTGCATGGCATCGACGGTCAGTTCGATATCCATGTTGCCTTTGACCTTACGGCGACCCTGGCTGTCGGTGTACTCCTTGGCCGGTTTCGTCACCATCGAAAAGCCATTGTAATGCAGCCAGTCGACCAGCGGACGAATCGGCGAATAGTCGTCGTTTTCCAGCAGGGCAGTGTAGTAGAACGCGCGCAGCATCTTGCCGCGGCGCATGAATTCCTGCCTGAGCAGTTTGTAGTCGATGTCGAAGCCCAGCGACTTTGCGGCCGCATAGAGGTTCGATCCGTCAATGAACAGCGCGAGCCGTTCGTCACGATAAAACATTATACATTCCTTTCTCAATCGCCTCGCCTGAGTGGTCCGTGAGTGATAAAAGCCAAAATGGTTTGGCGAGACGCATGCATAAATATATATCTGATCAAACTGAACAAGCCAGTTTAGATGATCTTGCCCCAGACCTGACCAAAAAGATAGGCGAATGATTGCCATTTTAGCTCTCGGCGGGAACATGCCGTCACATTTCGGCGAACCTGACGTGACAATCCGCCAGGCATTGGCCGAATTGGCCGCGCGCGGTGTTCGCGTTAATCACGCAAGCGGTTTGTACCGGACCCCATGCGTGCCCGCAGGGGCGGGCCCTGACTACATCAATGCCGCCTGCGAGGTGTCATTTGACGGGACACCGCAGGACCTGCTGGCAATTTGCAATGACATCGAACGGGTTTTCGGGCGCACGCGACATGGCCGCTGGCAGGCGCGGCCGGTCGATATCGACCTGATTGCGGCGGGCGACGTGGTTTTGCCCGATCGCCCGGGTTTCGAATTTTGGCGCGGGCTGGATTTTTCCCAGCAACAGGAACAGACGCCGACCGACCTGATCCTGCCGCATCCGCGTATGCAGGACCGGGCATTCGTGCTGATTCCCGTCGCCGATTTTGCGCCTGATTGGCGCCATCCGGTGCTGGACCTGACCGTGGCAGAGATGCTGGATGCGCTGCCGATCGCCGAAAAGCAGGCGATTCAGCCCGTTTTCACGGTGTGACAGCCCAACAGAGCGCTTGTATTTCCTGATGCAAGCCAATAGTAAGACGCCTCGAACCTCCCATGTCTGGACTGGAGCAAGAATATGGCCCGTGTGACGGTAGAAGATTGCGTTGACAAAGTTCCCAACCGGTTTGAGCTTGTCATGCTTGCCGCCCATCGTGCGCGCGAAATTTCCACCGGCTCGCCGATCACCATTGATCGCGACAATGACAAGAACCCGGTCGTGGCGCTGCGCGAGATTGCCGACGAAACCCAGGGTGCCGCCGAATTGCGTGAACGGATGATCGAAAGCCTGCAGACCCAGATCGAGGTGGACGAACCCGAAGAGGACGCGATGGCCCTGCTGATGGGCGCCGAGCACGACAAGCCGGCCGAAGACGACATGTCCGAAGAAAACCTGCTGCGCGCCCTGATGGAAGCGCAAGGCCGGGACTGATAACGCGCCCCGGATGGGGCCAGGGATGCGGGCTGAATGATCGACGTCGAAGACCTGATCGCACTGGTCCGCAACTACAATCCGAATACCAACGAAGACCTGATCCGGCGCGCCTATGACTATGGGCGCGTCATGCACGAAGGCCAGTTCCGGCGTTCGGGCGAACCCTATTTCACGCATCCGGTCGAAGTCGCCGCCATCCTGACCGAACAGCGGCTGGATGACGCGACCATCGTGACCGCGCTGCTGCACGACACGATCGAGGACACCAAGGCCAGCTATTCGATCGTGGCCAGCCGGTTCGAGATCGG
>JBNKYL010000035.1:0-6499 GCA_050300875.1 Paracoccaceae bacterium | reverse complement strand
CCGAAGGAGGTGGCGCTGTCGAAGTAGGCGGTGCGGGGCAGTTCGGTAATAGTCTGCTTGCCGGCATTGATCAGGTCAGGGTCCTCTTCGCCCTCGAAGGGGAAGGGGCCCATGCCCAGCATCCCGTTTTCAGATTGCAGGGTCACGTTGACGCCTTCGGGGATGTAGTTTGACACCAGCGTCGGGATGCCGATGCCAAGGTTCACATACATGCCGTCTTGCAGTTCCTTTGCGGCCCGTTCGGCCATCTGGTTCCTGTCCCAGGGCATCGACCTCACTCCTTTCCCAAAAGTTTGGTCATGGCGTCGTGTGCCCGCGCCATGATTTCAGCGTTTTCAAGTGTCGCCATCGTATGGGCGACCTGCGCTATGGTCAGAATATGATCATGCCCGGCCTCGGGGCCGAACTGGTCCACGACGATGCGGCGAGCGATATGCAAATAGGCTTCAGTGCGCGCCGATATCTTTTGCACTTCTTCACTGTCGACCAAGTGATCCTGCATGTCAGGCCGCCGGACGTACTGTGCGCTGTTCAATGCGCTTTTCATGTTCGCCCTGGATCAGGCGATGCACATATATGCCGGGCAGGTGGATGTGGTCGGGGTCAAGGCTGCCGGTCGGCACGATTTCCTCGACTTCCATCACGCAGATCTTGCCGCACATCGCCGCGGGTGGGTTGAAGTTGCGGGCCGTCTTGCGGAAGATCGCGTTGCCGGTTTCGTCGGCTTTCCAGGCCTTCACGATGGAAAGATCGGCAAAGATGCCTTCTTCCATGATGTAGGTTTCGCCGTTGAACACCTTTTCTTCCTTGCCTTCGGCAATCACCGTGCCAACGCCTGTGCGAGTATAGAAGGCCGGGATGCCATGGCCCGCCGCGCGCATGCGTTCGGCCAGCGTGCCTTGTGGGTTGAATTCCAGCTCCAGCTCACCCGCCAGATATTGCCGCATGAATTCGGCGTTTTCGCCCACATAAGACGACATCATCTTCTTGATCTGGCGGGTATCCAGCAATTTGCCCAACCCGAATCCGTCAACGCCGGCATTGTTGGACGCAACGGTCAAATCCTTGACGCCACTATCCACGATCGCCTGGATCAACAGTTCGGGAATGCCGCAAAGGCCAAACCCACCGGCCGCGATCAGCATCCCGTCATGAAGGATTCCGTCCAACGCCTCGGCAGCGGAGCCATAAACTTTCTTCATCGAAAACTCCCGGAAATCACGTTTGCGCGAAACTGCCCGTGCAAGGCGGCAAAGTCAATCGCTGCACTGCAGCATCAGGCGAAATCAGCCGGCGACCCGTGCACCTTGGGCAATTGTCGGGTTGGCAGCGTTCAGCCGGTCGATGGCGAAACCTGCCGCCGCCTTGTATCCGGCCATGAATGTGTCGCGCTCGGCAGCCGAAATCACGTCGTCGATATTGTCGAAGATCCCGCCACAGCGTTCATCGACCATATTCAGCAACCCGAAAGGCCCCGCGCCGCGATTGCGCAGGATCAGTTCGGATATGGGCCCGCAAAGCGCATCGTTATAGGCATTGATCGCATCGCGCGAAACACCGTGTCGCAGGAACATCGCGCCCAATGTCCGGGCGTCGACAATGGCCTGGCTCGCGCCGTTTGATCCGGTGGGATACATGGCGTGCGCGGCATCACCCATCAGGGCGACGGCACCATCTACCCAAGTGGAAACGGGGTCGCGGTCGATCATCGGGTTTTCATATGCCACATCCGCGCCCCGGATCAGCGCGGGCACATCCAGCCAGTCATAGGTCCAGCCATCGAAATGGTGGGCGAAGCTGTCGATGCCAACCTTGTCGAACCATCGGTCGCGGTCCAGCGCTTGCGTTTCGGGGAACGTGACCTCGGCGATCCAGTTGATCATGGCCAGGCCCGATTGTGGATCAGGATGTGAAATCGGGTAGATCACCATGCGATGCTGATGTGTGCCAAGGCCAATAAAAGATGACCCCGTGCGGATCGGTTTGGCCCAAGTCGTGCCACGCCACATCACCGCACCGCCCCAATGGACAGGCGGCTGGTCGGGGTGCATTTGTTCGCGGATTGCCGAATGAATGCCGTCGGCCCCGATCAACAGGGCAGCCGTGTCTTCGATGATCGTTCCATCGCGCGCCTCGATCCGGGCGGTCACGGTGCCATCTGCGTTGTTGCTGTAGCCGGCGACGCGGCGGCCCAGTTGCACGCTTTGCGGTCCAGCCAGTTCGATCATGCGATGATACAGCGCCATGTGGAACTGCCCGCGATGGACGGCGTATTGCGGCCAGTTGTAGCCCGCCTCCAACCCGCGCGGTTCGGCATAAATGTCGTTGCCATTCAGCCCCACCAGGGCCCATTCGCGCGCCGGCACGCCGACCTGGTCAAGATCGGCGGCTGTAAACCCCATGTCGAACAATTCGCGCACGGCGTTTGGTTGCAGGTTGATCCCCACACCCAATGGTTTCAGCTCGCGCACGGATTCGTAGACCGTGCAAGGCACGCCAATCTGGTGCAATGTCAGCGCCAGAGAAAGCCCACCTATGCCGCCCCCGGCGATAATGACCCGGTTCTTGTTCATGCCTGCCCCCCTTTTCGCCGCCAGACCTAGCTCTTTTTGCGCCCGCCGCCCTTCTTCGAAGCCTTTTCGGTGATCAGTTCGATGGCCATTTCCATCGTCACATCCGCCGGTTCCACACCCTTGGGCAGTGTCGCGTTGACCTTGGCCCATTTGACGTAGGGTCCGTACCGGCCATCCATCACGTTGACAGGCCCACCATCAGGATGATCGCCCAGTTCCTTCAGCGGCTTGGCCGCAGCCCTTGTGCCGCGCCCGCCCTTGGCTGCCTTTTGCGCCAGCACTTCGACGGCACGGTTCATGCCGATCTCGAACACTTCGGCGACTTCGGGCAGGTTGGCGTAGACCCGGCCATGTTTGACATATGGCCCATAGCGCCCGATCCCTGCCTCGACCAGTTCGCCGTCTTCGGGATGGGGCCCAATTTCGCGCGGCAGGTTCAGCAGCATCAGCGCCTTTTCAAGGTCCATGTCACCGGCTTCCCAGCCCTTGGGCAGGCTGGCGCGCGCCGGCTTTGGATTTTCGGTGGTGACCTCACCACGCTGGACGTAGGGCCCAAAACGCCCGGATTTCAGGAAGATCTCATCGCCGCCGTCTTCGCCAAGGCTGCGATCTTCGCCTTCCTGATCCTCACCGCCCAGTGATTTCGTGTACCGGCATTCGGGGTAGTTTGAACAACCGATGAAGGCCCCGCCGGATCGCGCCGTTTTCAGCGACAGCCGCCCGGCGCCACACTTTGGGCAAATCCGTGGATCGGACCCGTCGGCCTTGGGCGGGAACAGATGCGGTTCCAGAACCTCGTCGATCTTGTCCAGCACTTCGGAAATCCGCAGATCGGCGGTTTCGGCGATGGCGGCCGTGAAATCGCGCCAGAACCTGGACAGCACTTCCTTGTAGTCGCGATCGCCGGCCGACACCTCGTCCAACTGGTCTTCCAGATCGGCAGTGAATTCGTAGCCCACGTATTTGCGGAAATAATTGGTCAGGAAGATCGTGACCAACCGGCCCTTGTCTTCCGGGATCAGCCGGTTCTTGTCCTTGGTGACATAGCCGCGATCCTGGATCGTAGTGACGATCGAGGCATAGGTCGATGGCCGCCCGATCCCCAGCTCTTCCATCCGCTTTACCAGCGTCGCTTCGGTGTAACGGGGCGGCGGCTGGGTGAAATGCTGTTCGGGCGTTACCGATTTCTTGGCGGCCGCTTCGCCTTCCATGATCTGGGGCAGGCGCTTGTCATCCTCGTCGCTGGCGCTGTCATCGCGGCCCTCGGTATAGACGGCCATGAATCCGTCAAACATCACCACCTGTCCCGTGGCACGCATTTCCACCTGTCCATCGGCACTGCCCACATCGACCGTGGTCCGTTCCAGCCGTGCCGCCGCCATTTGCGACGCAATCGTGCGCTTCCAGATCAGATCATAAAGCTTGCGCTGATCGTCTTCGCGCAGCTTCAGCTTGTCGGGCGAGGCGTTCATGTCCGTGGGCCGGATGCATTCATGCGCTTCCTGCGCATTCTTGGCCTTGTTCTTGTACATGCGTGGGCTGGACGGCAGATAATCCGCCCCGAACCGGTCCGTGATCGCATCGCGCGCGGCCATCACCGCTTCGGGCGCCATGTCGATGCCATCGGTCCGCATATAGGTGATGTACCCGGCCTCATATAGCCGCTGCGCGGTCGACATGGTCTGACGCGCGCCAAAGCCGAACTTGCGGCTGGCTTCCTGTTGCAGGGTGGATGTCATGAAGGGGGCCGACGGGTTCCGATTGGCGGGCTTGGCCTCGACCGATTTCACCGCCAGATCGCGGCTTGTCACCGCCTGAACGGCCAGTTCGGCGGCGGTGCCATCCTTGATGTCCATCCGGTCCAGCTTCTTGCCGCCCAGAACCGTCAGCCTCGCCTCGTATTCCTGGCCTCGTGGCGTCGCCAGAACAGCTGTCACCGACCAGTATTCCTGTGCCTTGAAGGCTTCGATTTCCATTTCCCGTTCGACGATGATGCGCAGGCAGACAGACTGCACCCGTCCCGCCGATTTCGCGCCTGGCAGTTTGCGCCACAGCACCGGGGACAGGTTGAAGCCCACCAGATAATCCAACGCCCGGCGGGCCAGATAAGCCTCGACCAGCGGTTCGTCGACCTGGCGCGGGTTCTTCATCGCCTCGGTCACGGCGGACTTGGTGATGGCGTTGAACACGACGCGCGATACTGGCGTGTCCTTCTTGATCGCCTTGCGCTTCGACAGGGCTTCCTGCAGGTGCCAACTGATCGCTTCGCCTTCGCGATCCGGGTCGGTGGCGAGGATCAGTTCATTGTCGTCCTTCAGCGCATCGGCAATGGCTTTGACATGTTTCTGGCTGTCGCGCGCGATCTCCCATTTCATGTCGAATCCATTTTCGGGATCGACCGATCCGTCCTTGGGCGGCAAGTCGCGGACATGCCCATAGGACGCAAGGACGATGTAGTCCTTGCCGAGATATTTGTTTATTGTCTTGGCCTTAGCCGGGGATTCGACGACGACGACGGGCATGAAATTCTTTCCGGGGCTTCTGCTCTTATTGGCGCGCACAGATGTGGTGGCACATGGTGGAATGTCAATGCACGTAAATCAGGGCAGAAAATTGGCGCGCATTACGGCGTCGCCAGAACCCCGCCTGGTCGCCGCGAAAGTCGTCCGTCAATCTCCAATCGGCTGACGGACGGCGACACGATCGCGGCAGGCAAATTCAGGTCGCGGATCAACTGGTCTTCCGTGATCGGACCCAGCCGAAGCGTGCCTATGATCTGGTGGCGCAGTTGCTGGTCATTGTCTTCGGCCCGCCCGGCAGGCGTTGGGATGGGCAGCGGCAGGGCCTCTGCCGGGCCTTGCCCGCCGTCCAGTGCCTCCATCACGTCATCAGCGGATCGGATCAGCGTCGCGCCATCCCGGATCAGCATGTTGCAGCCCGAAGCGCGTGCGTCAAAGGGATGACCGGGAACGGCCAGCACCTCGCGCCCCTGATCAAGTGCGGCGCGCGCGGTGATCAGGCTGCCGGACTTGGCGGCGGCCTCGATCACGACCAGCGCCCGGGCCAGCCCCGAAATCAGCCGGTTGCGCTGGGCGAAATGGCGGGCCTGGGGCAGGGCGCCCGGTGGGTTTTCGGATAGGCGCAGCCCCTTGTCCTGGATCTGCTGGGCCAGGACCGCGTTTTCCTTGGGATAGACGACATCGACCCCGCCCGGCATCACCGCGATGGTGCCAGTGTCAATTGCACCTTCATGCGCCGCCGCATCCAAACCGCGCGCAAGGCCGGACACCACCACCTCGCCCCGCCGTCCAAGGTCACCGGCGAGCTTTCGCGCCATGCGCAGGCCAAGGCTGGACGCATTTCGCGCGCCGACAATGCCAATGGCCGGTCGCGCCAGCAGGTCGGTCTGGCCCAGGGCCCACAGCAACGGCGGCGCATCGGCAAGGTCGGTCAACGCGGCCGGATATTCCGGCGAACCCACGAACAACAGCCGCGCCCCGGCCATGCGGCCTGCCTTCAGCTCGGCCACGGCCACGCCTTCGGGACAGGGTTCGTAATCCTCGACCCCGGCAGCGCCCGCGACTTTGGGAAGTTCCGCCAACGCCGCGCGCGCATCGCCATGTTCGGACATCAATCGCATGAATGTGCCCGGCCCGACGCGACGCGACCGGATCAGCCGCAGCCAGTCGATGATGGCGCTGTCATCCTTGGGGGCGGCAATCTCAACCGTGCCTTGTGTGCCATCCATGGCCGTCCTCCACGCTTTCGCGGCAAAACTGGACCAGCGTGGTTAAACAATGGTGAACGTCCGATCAGGCGCCGGTGGTCAGATCCGGTCGCACGAACCGGACGCTTGCCCAGAAGACCAGCGCATAGGCAATTCCGACCGTCATGAATGATGCGGTGACGCCAGCAAGCGGCATGAC
>JBNKYL010000034.1:0-2085 GCA_050300875.1 Paracoccaceae bacterium | reverse complement strand
ACGGTGCTGATCTTGGCGTGGGTCTTGTAATGGATGAAGCCGTAAACCACATGCGCGCCCGCGCGTTCCAGCCGTCGGGACTGGCGGATATTGGCGGCCTCGTCGAACCGCGCTTTCAGTTCGACCAGCGCGGTCACCGATTTCCCGTTTTCGGCAGCCTCGCACAGCGCTGCCACGATCGGGCTGTCGCGCGAGGTGCGGTAAAGCGTCTGCTTGATGGCCAGAACATCGGGGTCTGCCGCGGCCTGATGCAGGAAACGCACCACCAGATCGAAAGTTTCGTAAGGGTGATGCAGCAGGATGTCCTTTTGCCGAATGGCCGCGAACATGTCGCCGTCATGGTCTTGCACACGTTCCGGCACGCGCGGTGTGAAGGATTGCCATAGCAAGTCGGTCCGGTCTTCCAGAACCAGCGCCCCAAGATCGGACATGCCGATCAGTCCGCGCACTTCGACGACCTCTTCTTCATCCACGTGCAATTCGCGCATGATCGTGTCACGCAATTCGCGCGGGGCATCGGCGGTAATTTTCAGGCGCACAACTTCGCCCCGGCGCCGCCGTTTCAGCGCGGTTTCGAATTCACGGACAAGATCTTCGGCCTCGTCTTCGACTTCTAGGTCGCTGTCGCGCAACACGCGGAAGGCGCAATGCCCCTTGACCTTGTAACCCGGAAACAGCTTGTCGAGGTGCAACAGCAGCATGTCTTCAAGCGGCAGGAACCGCCGTGTCGCGCCGTCCCCCGGCAACTCGACGAACCGGTCAATCTGCTGCGGCACCGGCAACAGGGCCCGCAAGGCGCGCTTGTCTTCCCTGCGTTGCAGGGCAAGGGCCAGCGCAAAGCCGGTATTCGGAATGAACGGGAAGGGATGGGCCGGGTCGATGGCCAGTGGTGACAGGACCGGAAAGACCTGTTCGATAAACATCGTTTCCAGAAATCCATGATCGGCCTTGTTCAGCCGCTCCAATGCGCAGATCACGATCCCTTCGGCATCCAGCTCGTCGCGCAATTCCTGCCAGACTTCCTGCTGACGCTGCATCAGCTCGCGCGCATTGGTGTTGATCAGAACCAGCTGCTCGGCGGGCGTCAGGCCATCGGCGGCGGGCATGGTATTGCCCGCACGTGACAGTTCGCGCAGGCCGGCCACGCGGACTGTGTAAAACTCGTCCAGGTTGGTTGCCGAAATCGACAGAAACCGCAGCCGTTCCAGCAACGGCACACGGGTGTTGCCCGCTTCGTCCAACACGCGCCAGTTGAAGGCCAGCCAGGACAATTCGCGGTTGAAAAATCGCTGTGGCCCGGTCCGCATGGGCTCGGGCATGTCGACGGGCGTCGCATATGGCCCGTTCAGGAAATCGGCGTAACTCATCAGAACCTATCCGGAATTGATCCGCGTTCATCATGCGGTGGGCGGGGCAGGTTTGTCCAGAACCCGCCGGGCCAGATCGGCGGTCAGCTTCTTTTTGCTTGTCAGCGCGGCCCGATCCAGTTGCGCCACCAGTGACTGCGCCCCGGCAAAACTGCGTTCTGTCCGGGTCAACAGATAGGCGATCAGTTTCGGGTCCGGGGTCAGCTGGCGATCACCAAAGAGTTTCACGAACACCGCAGCCAGCAGCGCGTCGTCGGGCGGGTCCATTGCAGCTCCTTGTGTGCCCATGAGGCGGCTGACCAGGTCGGGCAGGGTGAAGCCACATTGCGGGGGCAGGGTGCCGGCGGTCAACAAAAGCCGTCCGGCGGGCGCCGGTCGCGCGTTGATGATGTGAAAAAGCGCCTCTTCACCACGCGGGTCACCCGCCAGGCGGTCGATATCCTCGATGGCGATCGGCAGGTCCGGTATATCCAGAAAGGATGGCAGGCGGTCGGGCAGGTCGGATGCCGATATCAAAGCGCCACCCTGTTCGGCGGCCCAGATGCTCGCCAGGTGCGTCTTGCCGCAGCCTTTGGGACCCGTCAGCAACAGCCGGTTCATGGCCCATTCGCCATCCAACGCGGCAAGAGCCGCGGCATTGGCGGGCGCGATGAAAAACTCGTCGCGTCCCAACGCGGTGCGCACGGGCAGGTCAAAGGTCAGTTGCTGGGGCACGTGC
>JBNKYL010000033.1:0-24838 GCA_050300875.1 Paracoccaceae bacterium | reverse complement strand
CCGCATCATGCCGCCCAGCTTGTCATGCGCTTCGAACAGGGTCACGGCATGGCCATCGCGGCGCAGGAAATAGGCCGCCGACAACCCGGCGGGCCCGCCACCAATCACGGCAATCTTCTTGCCGGTATCGGCCCCGACCTCGCCATGACCAACGCTATTTTCATTGGCCCAGTCGCCGACATACTGTTCGACTGCGTTGATGCCAACGTAGTCATCAACCTCGTTCCGGTTGCACCCGGCTTCACATGGCGCGGGGCACACCCGGCCCATCGTCGCCGGAAACGGGTTGGCTTCGGACATGCGGTGAAATGCATATTCCTGCCAGGCCATGCCTTCGACAGGCGGCTTGTCCATGCCGCGCGCGATCGCCAGCCAGCCACGAATTTCATGACCCGAAGGGCACGCACCCTGACAGGGTGGCGTCTTGTGCACATAGGTCGGACACTTATGCGAATGGTCCCCGTTGAAGATCTTTTCTTCCAGATCCCAATCTTCGGCGGTTTCACCTTCCGCAAACCGGCGGAAGGTCGCCTTCTTGCCCGTTGTCATGTCGTTCATCGGAACACTCCCATTTGCGTGCGGATCACGCCGCTTTACTCTTCGTCGTCTTCGGTTTCCTGACCGGTCAGAATGATCGCATTGCTGACCAGCTGGTGAATGGAAAGGATGCTGTCCATGTCATAGCCGTATTTCGGCATGACCTTGGAAAACTGGGTTTTGCAGATCGCGCAGATGGCGGCCATGTGGGTCACGCCATGTTGTTCTGTCACATCCTTCAACGCGGTCATACGCGGGCTCGCGCCCTTGACGCGCAGGTCCATCAGGTCATCGGTCAGCAACCCGCCGCCGCCACCGCAGCACAACGTGCTTTCCTTGATGGTGTCGCGTTCCATGTCGAAATAGTTGTTGCAGACCGCCTTGATGACATTGCGCGGGATCTCGAACTGCCCGCCCGGTTCGTCGCCCATGCCAGACGCACGGGCCACGTTGCAGCTGTCGTGGTAGGTCAGGCGGATATGGTCATTCTTGGACGGATCAAGGTTCAGCGTGCCTTTCTGGATCTCACCCCAGGTGAATTCCAGTATATGCTGAGGGATCGGATAGTTCTGATCTAGGAAGTCAAACGGCCCGGCAAGTGTGTTCAGATATGAATAGGCCACGCGCCAGGCATGGCCGCATTCACCAAAGACGATGCGCTTCACGCCCAGATCCTGCGCCGCCTTGCGGATACGCAGACTGATTTCGCGCATATTCTCGTATGACCCGATGAACAGCCCGAAATTTGCGGCCTCCGAGGCATAGGAACTGATCGTCCAACTCACGCCCGCCTCGTGGAACACCTTGGCGTAACCGATCAGCCCGTCGATATGCGGTTCGGCGAAGAAATCGGCCGACGGCGTGATCAACAGAATGTCGGCACCCTTTTCATCCAGCGGGATGCGAACCGATACGCCCGTGTCGTCTTCGATATCCTCTTCCAGGTCCTCCAGCGTCGCGCGCAGCGCCTTGGGGTTCAGCCCCAGGTTGTTGCCGACATCTTTGACCTTGCCGATGATCTCGTTGGAATACTTCTGCCCGACCCCGACGCTGTCCAGAATCTCACGCGCCGCCATGGTGATTTCGGCGGTGTCGATGCCATAGGGGCAGAACACCGAACAACGCCGGCACTCCGAACACTGGTGGTAGTACGAATACCACTCGTTCAGAACCTCTTCGGTCAGATCACGCGCACCAACCAGCCAGGGGAAATGCTTACCCGCAAAGGTGAAATAGCGGCGATAGACCGACCGCAGCAAATCCTGCCGTGCGACTGGCATGTTTTTCGGGTCGGACGTGCCCAGGAAGTAATGGCATTTGTCCGTGCAGGCCCCGCATTTGACGCAGATATCCAGATAGACTTGGAAAGCGCGGTTCTTCGTGGCCAGTTCTTCCATCTTGGCCAGCGCTTTTTCTTTCCAGTCCGGCACCAATTCGCCCGGAAACCCGACCTTCGCCTGATGTTCCGGCGCGGCGACAAAGGGCTTGGTCCCTTCCATCGCACCGTGTTTCAGGCAAGGAATTTCCAGCGGAAACTTCAGCTCTGGGACGTCGTTGGTGCCGTCTGCCATGGCTATCTCTCCAGTTCAGCGGCCCAGGGGGCAAGATGGCGCTTTTCGCGGCTGTTATCGATCTGGTTGCGCGACGGGCTAAAGAACACGCCCGGTGCGTGCAGCAGTTTCGAAATCGGGAAGATGATCATCAGCACGATGACCAATGCCAGATGGATCAGCAGGATCGGGTCCGCCGGCAGGTCGCCGATCCTGAACCGCATCAACCCGCGCATGAAGGCCTTGACCGCCACGATATCGGTATGCGCCACGAACCGCGTCATCGCGCCCGACACCCCGATGGCCACCAAAAGCGCCAGCATCAGGTGATCGGACGGACTGGAAATATAGCGGATGCGTTCGACGAATATCCGCCGCGCCCACAGACCTAGAAGCCCGACGATCATGGCAAAGGCCGCATAGGTTCCAAAAGGTTGGATGATGACCACCCAGGACCAGACCGGATCGATGAAATACCGCAAGTGCCGCGCCAGTACCAACCACAGCGCCATGTGGAACATCCAGCCGAACAGCCAGATCCACTTGTTCGATTTGAACAGGCTTTCGAAAAACACGACCTCGCGGAACATCCGCAGGACCACGCCAAAACCGGTTTTCGGCGCCGGCGTGGTCGGAATTTTCAACGGGGCCGGCGTGCGTGCATATTTGCGGATCTTGGCGGCAACGCCAACGACCAGCAGCAGGGTCGCCGCATAGAACAGCAATCCATAGATGATACCAAGCACGCAGACTCCTCCCGTCCGTTTCCCTTCAACCCTTGAAAATCAAAGGCTTAGATAGATTACACGCAGCCGGTCGGCTTCGGCAGGCCAGCGATCTTACAGGCTTGCTTTGCCGGGCCATAGGGGAACAGCTCGTACATGTACTTGTTGTTGCCGACGTCGGGGCCCATTTCCTTTTTGATCGCCTTGATCAGGACACGAACGGCCGGGGCGATCTGGTATTCGTCATAGTATTCCCGCAGGAAATTGACGACGGCCCAGTGCTCGTCAGTCATGTCGATGTTTTCGACCTTTGCAATCTCCTTGGCCAGATCAAGGTTCCAATCGGACAGATTGGTGATGTAGCCTTCTTCGTCATGTTCGATCGTCTGACCGTTTACATTGTAAGACATTGGTAGTTCCTCTCTCGATACTCAGACCCCAAATCCGGGCCAGTTTTCAAAGCCAGGCCTGGGTCCGGTCGTGTTCGGCGACCAGATCCACGAACCCATCATAACCGACGGGCTTGGCTTCGCCCATCATCTTGCCATCGGCCACGCCGCGCGCCTGCGCGTCGCCTTCCAGCACGTACAGCGAAACGGTGCTCGTGCTGGCCGCAACCTCCCCGGCCACGGCGGTCCCAACCATCGCGCCATAGACCCCGTCTTCGATCAACAAGACGGCGTCGCCGGGCTGGCAATGTTTCAGACAGCTCAGCAGCGCACCATTGGTGAAGGGGGATTTATTGACAGTATGAAGTGTTGACATTTCTTCCCCCTCAGAAACTCAGGACAACGTCCTGATCGGCCATTATGCCAGCCATTTCGGCCCGGCTGACCACGCGGATCGAAGGCTTTTCGGCCCAGTCGTCATCCTCGTCCTCATAGGTGATCTCTTGCAGATCATCCTCGCTCAAACCGCGCTCTTCCAGCGACTCCTTTTCGACGTATAGCTTGGTCACGTCGTAATCGCCCAGCGCGCGGAACGTGGGCGAAAAGTTCTTAACGCCCAGCGCATCTGTATTCTGGCCCTTGGTCAGCTGGAACACGCCGTCATCCAGGAAGGCAAGCGACACGTCCTGGTCAAAGGCCGCACCGATCAGCACCACCTCCAGGCTTTCCAGCGCATAGATCGTGCCATAGGGCGCCTTGCGGTTCACATAGAGGAACTTCTTAATGTCAGACATCGCTACCCCCTAGTCCCCGAACGTCACCAGACGGTCCGTCTGGATCCCCATTTCGATCAATTGACCCAGACCCGAAATCCGGAAGCCTTCGGCAATGTTGTTGGCATCCTTGCCTTGCCGGTTGGCTTCGTTTTCGTCGAGCAACCCGCGGCGCTGGGCTGCGGCGATGCAAACCACCAGGTCGATCCCGTGTTCCTTGGCCAGTGCCGTCCAGTTATTCTGGATGTGGCGCTCGTCCTGCGGCGGAACCGACAGGCGGGTCGAGACATTGACCCCGTCGTGATAGAAGAACACGCGCGGAACCTCATGTCCCTTGGCCAGGGCCGTTTTGACGAAATTATAGGCCGTGTCAGCGGCCTCGTGGGTGTAAGGCCCCTCGCTGACCAATACTCCGAACTTCACTGCTCCGTGCCCCCGGTTAGAAGTGGATATGGGCCGACATATTCATGGACTTGCGTGCGCCGGTCCAAGTGTCGAGGTGATGCTTGGTGAACGCCAGGTCGGTCATTTCGAAGAAACGCTTCCAACCGATCCGGTCGATCCATTCGCCCATCCGTTCCCAATGCTTGGCATCGTGCTTGTAGGCTTCGACGATGCGGCGCACGGCTTCCTTGACCTCGGGCCAATGCGGCGCGTTGTTGGGAAGGTTGGCGACGGCCAGCTTGTGGAAGGTCGGCTTCGAACGGGCGTTCGAATGCTTGCCGCCTACCCAGATGGCGATTTTGGTGCTGTCTTCACCGTTGATCTGCATCGGCGGGCACGGCGGATAGCAGGCACCGCAGCAGACGCATTTCTTTTCGTCCACTTCCAGTGACGGCTTGCCGTTCACCATGGCCGGGCGGATCGCCGCAACCGGGCAGCGGGCCACAACGGCGGGACGTTCGCAAACGTTGGCCACCAGGTCATGGTTGATCTTCGGCGGCTTGGTGTATTGCACGTTGATGGCAATATCGCCCTGACCGCCGCAGTTGATCTGGCAGCAGCTGGTGGTGATGCGCAGGCGGTTGGGCATCTTTTCCTGCACGAATTCCTTGTGCAGCATGTCCATCATGCCCTTGACCACGCCCGACGCATCCGTGCCGGGAATGTCGCAATGCAGCCAGCCCTGCGTGTGGCTGATCATCGACACGGAAGCGCCCGTGCCGCCAACGGGGAACCCGTTTTCTTCCAGCGCATTGATCAATGCCGCGACCTTGCCTTCGTCGGCAACCATGTATTCGATGTTCGAGCGCGTTGTGAAACGCACGTGACCATCGGCAAACTGGTCACCGATATCGGCCAGCTTGCGGATCGTGAACACGTCCATCTGGCGCTGCGTGCCGGCGCGGACGGTAAAGATTTCATCCCCCGACTTTGACACGTGACGCAGCACGCCGACGCGCGGACGGTCATGATAATCCCAGTTGCCATAGTTGGCCTTCATCACCGGGTGCATGTACTGGAATGGGTCCGGTACGCCGACTTCGTCCGGGACGCGGGGCGGATTTGCCTGATCGTTCATGTTTTCTGTCTCCCTTTGTCCGGCAGTTATTCGGCTGCCGACTGAGCGGCCTGGCGATCAAACCACTTGGCGGCTTCTTCGTCGAAGTCATCGGTGCGCACGTAGCAGGACGTCCGCGGGTGGTTGACCATGTTCGGGTCGGGATCGATGTCCAGCGCTTCCAGGAAGGCCGGCAGGCCGATCCGGTCGATGGTTTCGCCGACGCGTTCATGTTCCAATGCGTTGTCGGCAAAGAATTCGACCACTTCGCTGGCAAACTCTTCCAGCGCTTCGAAATCTTCGTCCGTCTCCAGCTTCATGAACGGCTTGACCATGATTCCCATCAGGTCACCGATCTTCAGCGCGCGCTTGCCGCCGATCATGATCGACACACCGCGGTCATCGCCGGGCGAAAGAGCCTTGGTCATGACGTTGATGCAGTGCATGCAGCGCACGCAGGACTTGTTGTCGATCTCGATCGTGTCGTCGTCGTTCAGCGAAATCGCACGGGTCGGGCACATCGAAACCACCGTGTCGATCGTGTACTTGCGGCCTTTTTCGGCGACGTGTTCCTTGACCTTTTCCTGGTTGATCTTGATCTCGTCGCGCCAGGTGCCGATCACCGCAAAGTCGGCGCGGTGGATGGCGTTCACGCAGTCATTGGCGCAGCCAGAGAACTTGAACTTGAACTTGTAGGGCAGCGACGGACGGTGCATTTCGTCCAGCAGGCTGTTGATGATCGAACGGTGCGCACGCACTTCGTCGAAACAGGACTGTTCGCAACGGGCATGTCCGACGCAGGACATCGCGGTCCGCAGTGCCGGGCCTGCGCCGCCGAGGTCGAAACCGATCTCGTTCAGCTCATCAAAGGCTTTCTGCGTGTTTTCCGTCGTGCAGCCCTGGAACATGATATCGCCGGACTGGCCGTGGAAGGCAATCAGGCCAGAACCGTGACGTTCCCAGATATCACACATCTGCCGCAGCAGGTCCGTTGTGTAGTGATAGCCCGCCGGCGGCATGACCCGAAGCGTGTGGAATTCTTTCGACGCCGGGAATTTGTCGGCAACTTCGGAAAAGCGCGGGATGATGCCGCCGCCATAACCGAAAACGGAAACCGTACCACCTTTCCAGTAGCCCAGCTTGTTTTCATAGGAATGGTTCAACTGGCCCAGAAGGTCGTTCATGATCGCCTGGTTGCCCGGCACCCCTTCGTCCCGCAGGCGCTTCAGCCCGGTTACAAAGCTCGGCCAGGGACCGTCTTCCAATTCATCCAGATGCGGAGTCGGATGAATCTTCTTGTCCGCTGAATTGATCACGTCGTCTTTCATAGTGCCCTCCCGGGATTGACCTGCTTGCTCGTCTTCCACTTCGCCCAAATACCGCCCAAGGGTTTCAGCGGTATGAACATCCTCTTACGTGGCCTCACGACTCGCGCGTCGTTGAATTCACATCTACACATCTTATTTTACGAATGTTAGAATATTAGGCAACACCTGCTTGCGCGAAAGTAACAATATTGCGCCGCAGAAAATCGTCACGCTGCGCCGCAGCAATCGCAATATGGGCCTGAAACACGGGGATAATGGCCGAAGATGGCGTCAAATTCAAAGGAAATCGCGAATTTCGACTGGTGTGACGTTTCGTCCGACACGTCGTATTTTTCGTGGCGCGAGGCCAAAATTGCCGCCTGTCAGGCCAATTTCGCACAGCCAGCCGTACAATTGGATTCGCTGCGCCACCCCGAATCCGCCGCGATCTCCGAAATTCGGGCGCGCTGCGCCACCTGCAACTTTGCGGTCTATCAGGTGGCCCACCCTGAACCCGGCCTGGATGCCGATTGCCAGGCGCTCGCCGCTTTCGCCGAAACACTCGGCTTCCATCAATCTGAAGCCCACCGTTCCGCCGGACGCTACGGCGTCGTGGCCTTGCGCACGTCTGATGCACCGGCGCAAAAGGGATACATCCCCTATACCAGCCGCCCGCTCAACTGGCACACTGATGGCTATTACAATCCCGCCTCCAACCCGGTCAGCGGCTTCATCCTGCATTGCCACAGGCAGGCCGCGAAGGGCGGTGAAAACCAGTTTGTCGACCCCGAACTGGCCTATCTGCGCATGCGCGACGAAAACCCCGATTTTGTCGTTGCCATGATGCACCCGCAGGCCATGACCATCCCCGAAAACCGCGAACCCAATGGCAAGCTGCGTCCTGTCTCGATCGGCCCGGTCTTCTATCCCGACCCGGTATCGGGCCGCCTGCAAATGCGCTATACCGCCCGCACACGGTCGATCGAATGGCGCGACGACCCGACGACGCTGGCCGCCGCGGCCTGGCTTCGCGACTGGCTCGGCAGCAACGATCCCTTCATCATCGGGATGCACATGCAACCCGGCCAGGGCATCGTCAGCAACAACGCGCTGCATAACCGCACCGGGTTCGACGACCAAGACGACGCCGCGCGCGTCATGCTGCGTATGCGCTTTCACGAACGACTTGCAGAGGATCAAAATGGCCCAGCTGAGTGACCTGATCATCGGCCACCCCGATGTCACCACCTTTAACGAGCTTAAGGAACTGGTGAAACATGCCGGCGAAAGCGGGCAGATGTTCCTGGAATTCGACGTCAAACCCGATTTCCGCGATACCCCGCGCAACTGGCAATGGATCTTGGAAACTGCCTTCACCCAGGGGATCATCTATGACTGAACCCACCACCGATCTGGCGGCATTCAACCTGCCCTACCAGCGCAAGATCGAATTGCGTCGCGCAGAGTTTGACAGCGGCATGAAAATGGCCCGGCTCATCATCCGCGAGGGCAAGCGCATCACGCAGGTCGACATGGATGCCGACACCGCTCGCCGGCTTGCCGATGCGCTCAAAAGCGCGGCCGACACACTCTAATATCTGCGCCCCGGCGCCACCGAATCCAGAAAGGCTGACATGAAAAACGTAATCCTGACCCGGCTGGGGATGATCACCGCCCCCGGTATGAAAGAAGACTTGCTGACATCCGGCATGATCGTCGGCGATCAGCTCGTCGTCGACGGTGGCAAGGTCATTATCCCCGTCAACATACCGGCGGGCTATTCCGGCGATGCCGATGCGCTGCGCGCGCTGATCGAGGAGCGCATGGCCAGCCTGAAGGAGATCGAGAACCTAATGGTCGTGCTGACCGCCGAACGCGAATCCGCGCCGGCCCCCGCAGCCCCCGAACCGCCGCGCCTGAAAAAGCGCCCGACCGACGCACCGGGCCGCGACATGCGCCCCATGTCCGCCCCCGTGCCGGGGATCCGCACGATCATCGCGGTGGCCTCGGGCAAGGGCGGGGTCGGCAAATCCACGACCGCCGTCAATCTGGCGCTGGCGCTGAAAGGTCTGGGCCTGAAAGTCGGCCTGCTGGATGCCGACATCTATGGGCCGTCAATGCCCAAGCTTCTTGGCATCACCGGGCGTCCAAGCTTGGACGGTGACGTTGTCCGCCCGGTCGAAACCATGGGCCTACGGGTCATGTCCATGGGCTTCCTCATGGATGAAGAAAGCCCCGTGATCTGGCGCGGCCCGATGGTCGTGACCGCCCTGATGCAGATGACGCGCGAGGTTGACTGGGGAGAACTGGACGTGCTGGTTCTCGACATGCCGCCTGGCACGGGTGACGCACAGCTGACCATGGCCCAGCAGGTGCCATTGCAGGGCGCAGTCATCGTTTCGACCCCACAGGACCTGGCGCTAATCGACGCTCGCAAAGGGCTGAAGATGTTCAAGAATGTCGATGTTCCGATCTTCGGCATCGTCGAAAACATGTCCACCTTCATCTGCCCGCATTGCGGCAAACCGTCCGAAATCTTTGGTCATGGCGGTGCTGAGGAAGACGCGCGGCGGCTCGGCGTGCCCTTCCTGGGCGCCATACCGCTGGAAATGGCGATCCGCGAAAATTCCGACGCGGGCACCCCGATCGTCGAAAGCATGCCGGACAGCCTGCATGCCAAGCACTATCGCGACATTGCGCTAAAGGTGGCGACCCGGCTCTTTCCGGAAGAAGACGAAGACTAGGCTATCATGGCGTTGCTGGCCCAGAACGACATAGCCACGCTGCCGCCAGATGACTGGCGGCAGGCGGCTTTTGCCGATCTGGCCACCAGGCTGACCCCGCCATCCAATTTTCCCTGCACCTTTTCGCAAAACGCGTTCCGGCGCGGGCTGATCCGGTTTTCTTTCGTCGATGCCCCCGGCGAAGAGGGCTATGCGGATGCCATGGCCGACCTTGCCGATTACGTGGCCGAATCTGCGGATTGGGACGGGCAGACGAACACGGCGCGACCCTTGTTGATGATCTTTTCATCCAGCGCCGCCGCGTTTGACCGTGCCGACGACTATCACACGTTTGGTTGGCAAGCCCTGCAATACTGGCACGACCATGATGCGGCACCCTGGCCCGAAAACGTCAGCCGCGACCCCAAAACCCCGTTCTGGTCCTTTGTCTTCGCCGGGACACAGCTATTCGTTAACATGTCGACCCCGGCCCATATCCGCAGGCGCAGCCGCAATCTCGGCCGCCATTTCACGCTGGTCATAAACCCGCGCGAACGCTTCGACATCGTGGCGGGCGACACACCGGAAGGGCGCCGGGTGCGCGCCGCGATCCGTTCGAGGGTGGGAAAATACGACGACCTGCCGCATTCTCCGCTATTGGGCAGCTACCAGAAGGGCGAGCTGGAATGGGTCCAGTATGCGCTGTCCGATGACGGGCTGGATCCGCCCGCAACCTGCCCGTTCCGGTTTCGCGGACAGGGCTAGGCCAACGCCTCCATCGCCTTCATCCCGGCCACGCCGCCCGCGATGATTGCGAACAGCGTGATGAACGACCCGACCGCCAGCGTCGAAACACCCGTCAGCCCCTGCCCCACTGTGCAGCCCAGCGCGAGCACGCCGCCGATACCCATCAGTGCCGCCCCGAACATGTTGCGCACCGTGTCTGACGCATCCACGAAACTTGACAGGTGAACCCGCCCCTGGCTGAGCGCGCCCAAAAGCCCGCCGATCAGGGCACCGAACACGGTGACAATGCCAAAGCCCGGTGCGCCATAGGCGGTGTAGCGCATCAGGTAGTCAATGGTTTCGCCCATCGGACGAACATATGTCAGCGAAGCGATGGACGGGTTGTCAGCAAACTCGTCAAAGGTCAGGCCAGTCAGGAACCAGCCGGCAACCACGCAAAGCCCGATGCCGACGCCGCCGATGATGTTGCGCGTACTCTTGCGAAAACCGGGATTGGCAAAGCACCAGGCGATCAGCCCCAAGGCGATGATCAGGGTCAGTGCCGTTGTCGCCGTGGTTTCGGCCATGCCGGTCATGCCAGCAACGATGGTGCCAAGGCTTTGGTCATCCACCGACAGTTCTGTTGTCATCGGTGTGAATATTGCCACCCGCAGCGGGCCAAGAAGCCCGCCGATGGTCATGAAACCAAAAATTCCGGTGACGACCAGGACCAGGGCCGAGCGCAGATCGCCGGACCCGGCGCGCACGAGGTTGCGGCTGGTGCAGCCGCCCGAAAACACCATGCCGAAGCCGAAGAGCAAGCCGCCCACGATGTGGCCGCCCCAACCGAAGCTTGAGGTCTGGTACATCGACACGGACATATCCGCGACCCCTGCCCCTTCAACCCACCAGACGCCCAGAATGGCCACGCCGATGGCAAGCATCCAGGCGCGGAAACGGTTCCAGTCGCCGAAGGACAGGATGTCGGACAGCGAGCCCATGGTGCAGAAATTCGTGCGGTGGACCAGAAAGCCAAAGACGATGCCGATCAGCAGCCCGCCCCAGGCGATGTAAAAAGCGGCGCTTTCGACCGCGATATCCCTCCAGGCGTCGATCATGCCTGTCCCTCCCGATTATTTTCACATGAACATATTCGAAAGCGGCAATGCGTCAACGATCTTCGGGCCTGCGCCCGCCGGTTGCGGTGGTCACGCGATCGGCGGCGTCCCGAACCTGCGCGCCGATGCTGTCGGCCTGATCCAGCGGCATACGAAAGGCGGGACCTGATACTGACAACCCGGCCACCGGTTCGCCATAGGTGTTGAAAATCGGCGCCGCAACGCAACGCATGCCTTCGGCCTTTTCCTGATCGTCAATGGCATAGCCGCGCGCCCGCGTCGCCTTGAGATCAGCCATCAGGTCGGCCACGTTGGACAGGCTTCGGTCCGTGTAGACGTCAAGCCCACGGCGCGCGACGATCCCGCTGATCTTGCCCGCATCGAACCAGGCCAACAGCGCCTTGCCGATGCCAGAGACATGCATGGGTGATTGCGTGCCGGGCGGGAAGAATGCACGGATCGCTTCGTGCGTTTCGACCTGCGACAGGAACAGCACCTCGTCGCGTTGCTCAACGCCCAGATTGGCAGTTTCGCCAATGTCGCGCATCAGCTGATCCATCGGTTGGCGGGCACGTTCGACAACCTTCATGCGCCGCTGAAAGGCCGATCCGATACGGAAGGCGCCGGGGCCGATGTGCCAGATCTGGCCGGGGTCTTCACATTCGACGAAGCCATGTTGTTGCAAGGTAACCAAAGCCCGGTAGACGGTCGCCGCCGCCTGCCCGCTGGCTTCGGCAAGTTCCGACAGGGTAAGGCCGGATGCGCCAGCCAGCACCGCCAGAAGGCCCATGGCCCTGTCGAGCGACTGGATCGTGTTCTGATCGGTCTTGTCATGGAAGGCCTTTGGCCTGCCACGGGGGCGTCCGAGCTTGGACATGTGGAAACCTCCGTTTTCCGCGGGCAATCTTGAAAAACTATATCCCTATGATATAAAATCATATTATCGCATAAGTCAAAGAATGAAAAATTATTTCGAAAAAATTGTTCCACGTTGCGAGCACGGGTAGTTTCGTCATCGAACCCAAAGAAAGGGAATCGCATGTCGTTTCAGAACCCGGTCTTCATTCCCGGCCCGACGAATATCCCAGAAGATATCCGCCGCGCCTGTGATCTGCCGACCATCGACCACCGGTCGGCGATGTTCGGCGAGATACTGCACCCAATGCGTGCCAATGTGCAGAAGGTGCTGAAAAGCCGCGACGCGGAGGTTTTCGTGTTTCCGTCGACCGGTACTGGTGGTTGGGAAACCGCAATCACCAATACATTGTCGCCGGGTGACACGGTTCTGGCGGCGCGCAACGGGCTGTTTTCGCAGAAATGGATCGATATGTGCCAGCGCCACGGGCTGAATGTCGAGATCGTCGAAACCGCTTGGGGGGACGCGATCCCCGTTGAGCGGTTCGAGGAAATTCTGACCGCTGATCGTGAGCATCGGATCAAGGCGGTTCTGGCGACGCATAATGAAACCGCCACGGGCGTGAAATCGGACATTGCCGGGGTGCGCAAGGCGATGGACACAGCAGGGCATCCGGCTCTGCTTTATGTCGATGGGGTCAGTTCCATCGCGTCGATGGATTTCCGCATGGATGACTGGGGCGTCGATATTGCGGTGACCGGGTCGCAAAAGGGCTTCATGCTGCCGCCGGGGCTGGCGATCGTGGGCGTTTCGCCCAAGGCCATGGCCCGGATCGAAACCGCAAAGCTGCCGCGCACTTTTTTCGACCTGCGCGACCAGATGGCCGGCTATGCGGCCAATGCCTATCCCTACACCCCTGCCGTCGGGCTGATGCATGGGCTGAAATATTCGACCGACAAGCTGCTGGCCGAAGGTTTGGACGCTGTCTTTGCCCGCCATGCGCGGATCGCCGATGGCGTGCGGGCGGCGGTCGCGGGTTGGGGCCTGTCGCTTTGCGCGGCACGTCCAGAGATCTATTCGGACACGGTCAGCGCGATTGTCACGCCCGAAGGGTTCGATAGCGCGAAGTTGGTGCGTCACGCGTCCGAAACTTATGGCGTGGCCTTTGGCGCCGGGCTGGGGGCGGTCGCGGGCAAGGTGTTTCGCGTCGGGCATCTGGGCAGCCTGACCGATGTCATGGCGCTGTCCGGTATTGCCACGGCAGAGATGGTCATGGCCGACCTGGGCCTGCCGGTCACGTTGGGGTCCGGTGTCGCGGCCGCGCAGGAAGTTTACCGCAAGACCACGGCACAGGCCCTGAAGGCGGCAGCGTGATGAAGGATACGGACATGCACATCCCGACTTATGACGACATGCTGGCGGCCCATGACCGGATCAAGCCGCACATCCGGCGCACGCCGGTCAGGGTTTCGGATTACCTTAACGAACTGACGGGCGCAGAGCTGTTTTTCAAATGCGAAAACTTCCAGGAACCGGGTGCGTTCAAGGTTCGCGGGGCTGCGAATGCGGTGTTCGGCCTGGACGATGCGCAGGCGGCCAAGGGCGTGGCGACGCATTCGTCGGGCAACCATGCGTCGTGCCTGTCCTATGCGGCGATGCTGCGGGGTATACCGTGCAACGTGGTGATGCCGCGTACGGCGCCGCAGGCCAAGAAGGACACGGTGCGTCGCTATGGCGGCAACATCACCGAATGCGAGCCGTCGACAACGTCGCGTGAAGAGACATTCGCGCAGGTACAGGCGGCGACGGGGGGTGATTTCGTGCACCCCTATAACGACCCGCGTGTGATTGCGGGCCAGGGCACCTGTTCGCGCGAGTTGATCGAGCAGGTGGACGGGCTGGATGCGGTCGTGGCCCCCATTGGCGGCGGCGGCATGATTTCGGGCACTTGTCTGACGCTTTCGAATTTGGCCCCTGAATGCCGGGTGATCGCGGCGGAGCCGGAAACGGCCGACGATGCGTATCGCAGTTTCAAAGCCGGTCACATCATCGCCGATGACGCGCCGAAATCGGTGGCGGACGGATTGCTGGTGCCGTTGAAGGACCTGACCTGGCATTTCGTGTCGAACCACGTGAGCGAGATCTACACGGCGTCCGAGGCTGAGATCGTGGATGCGATGAAGCTGATCTGGAAGCATCTGCGCGTGGTGGCCGAACCGTCATCTTCTGTACCGCTGGCGACCATCCTGAAACACCCCGACGCTTTCAAAGGCAAGCGTGTGGGGATCATCATCACTGGTGGCAATGTCGATCTTGATCGCCTGCCCTGGACCCAATGAGCGAGGATAATGCAATGAAAGACATGACCAATCTCGACGAATATGAAGTCGGTTTCGACATCCCCGCCAAGCCGGGTATGGACGAGGCGGATATTCAGACGCCCTGCCTTGTGCTGGACCTGGATGCGCTGGAACGCAATATCAAGAAGATGGGCGACTATGCTACCGCACATGGAATGCGCCACCGCGTACATGGCAAGATGCACAAATCCGTGGATGTGGCGAAGTTGCAGGAGCGTCTGGGTGGCGCAGTAGGCGTGTGCTGCCAGAAGGTCAGCGAGGCGGAGGTATTCGCGCGCGGCGGGATCAAGGATGTGCTGGTGTCGAACCAGGTGCGGGACGCGGCCAAGATCGATCGGCTGGCGCGGTTGCCGAAGCTGGGGGCGCGGACGATTGTCTGCGTCGATGACGTGGCCAATGTGGCCGACCTGTCGGCGGCGGCGGTCAAGCATGGCACCGAGATCGAGTGCTTCGTGGAAATCGACTGCGGTGCGGGGCGGTGCGGGGTGAACTCGACCCCGGCCGTGATCGAGATTGCCAAGGCGATCGAAGCTGCCCCGAACCTGAAATTCACCGGTATCCAAGCCTATCAGGGCGCGATGCAGCATATCGACAGCTATGAGGGCAGGAAAGAAAAGCTGGATATCGCGATTGCCATGGTGCGCGACGCGGTGGACTGGCTGAAGGCCGAGGGGATTGAGTGTGAGCTGGTGTCGGGCGGCGGCACCGGGTCCTATTATTTCGAAAGCAATTCAGGCGTTTACAACGAATTGCAATGCGGCTCCTATGCTTTCATGGATGCCGATTACGGGCGCATTCTGGACAAGGATGGCAAGCGGATCGACCAGGGGGAATGGGAGAATGCGATGTTCATCCTGACCCAGGTGATGAGCCACACGAAAGCCGACAAGGCAATCGTGGATGCTGGGCTGAAGGCGCAATCGGTCGATAGCGGACTGCCGGTGGTCTATGGGCGCGATGACGTCAAATACATAAAATGTTCGGATGAACATGGCGTGATTGAGGACCCCAATGGCGCGTTGAAAGTGGGCGACAAGCTGCGGCTGGTGCCGGGGCATTGCGACCCGACCGCCAATGTCCACGACTGGTATGTCGGCGTGCGCGACGGCAAAGTCGAGGTTGTATGGCCGGTATCGGCACGCGGCAAGGCGTTTTGAGGCAAGGGGGCGCTGCCCCCATTGCCCCCCGAGGGTTTTGATAGCCGAAGAACTGAAGGAGTGGGCGCGATGATGATCGTCCCTGAGGCGTTGATCGCCGATCTGGTGTCAGCCGAGGATGCGTTTGGCGCGGTCGAGGCCGTTTTCGCGGCGATGGCACGCGATGAGGCGCGCAATTTCCCAGTGATCCGGGAGGCGCTGGGCGAAGGTCGGCAATACGGGTTCAAATCCGGCCTGGACCAGGTGGCTCAGGTCATGGGGGTCAAGGCCGGGGGGTATTTTCCGGGCAACGCGGCACGCGGGATGATCAATCACCAGTCCAGCGTGTTCCTTTTTGATCCGGAGACCGGGCGACCCGTTGCGATGGTCGGGGGGAACTTGCTGACAGCACTCAGGACGGCCGCGGCCAGTGCGATTTCCATCGACAGACTGGCACGGGCGGATGCGCGGGTGCTGGGCATGGTGGGCGCGGGTCATCAGGCGGCGTTTCAGTTGCGGGCGGCGGCGCGGGTGCGCAAGTTCGAAAAGGTCATAGCCTGGAACCTGCATCCTGAGATGTTGCCGAAGCTGGGAGCCGTGGCCGAAGAGTTGGGCTTGCCTTTCGAAGCGGTGGACCTGCCGCGCATGGTCGAGGCCGATGTTGTCATCACCATCACCTCGTCGCCGGCGGCCAGCCTGATGTCGGACCATGTGTCGGAAGGCACCCATCTGGCCTGTATGGGCACCGACACCATCGGCAAACAGGAGGTCGAACCGGCGCTGGTGGCCCGCGCCACGGTGTTCACCGATGAGGTGGCGCAATCGGTGACGCTGGGAGAGGCGCAACACGCGGTGGCGGCGGGGCTGAAGGCCGAAGCCGATATTCACACGCTGGGTGCGGTCATCACGGGCCAGCATCCGGGGCGGCGTTCCGTTGACGAGGTGACTTTGTTTGATGGCACCGGCGTCGGCTTGCAGGACCTCGCGGTTGCGGGCCAGGCGGTGCAACGGGCGCAGGAAAAGGGCCTGGGCCAACGGATCGAGGTTTAGGCTCGACCCACATTTTTCCGTAATGATGGACGAATTTGCCCGGAGATTCGCTGGCAGACCACGGCAATTCGCTCATTAATTGAGCACGCCACCACCAAACCGCCCACGAAATCGCCATTTTCGGCGAGCCGACGCGTTTGACGTTCGGCATGTTTGCTATCCCTGCTGCGGCGCAGAAACCTGTGACTGCCTCGGGGTGTTGCGAAACATGTTGGTCGAGGTGTGTGGCGACCGGAAGACTTGGAAACCGAACCAGCCGCCACACGGGATGCAACTTATGTTGCGGGGGTTGAGGTATGGTCTGGCTTGCATTCTGGCAAGGCCCGCGCCTGTCCCCGCGGGAGAAAATCATGGGACTTCTGAAAAAGACACTACTCGGCACCGTCGGGTTGGCTGCGATGGCGGCCCCGGCCTTTGCCGTTGATTGCCCGATCAAGGTCGGCGTGCTGCATTCGCTTTCGGGCACGATGGCGATTTCCGAAACGACGCTGAAAGACACCATGCTGATGCTGGTCGATCAGCAGAACGCCAAGGGCGGCTTGCTTGGCTGCGAGCTGGAAGCGGTGGTCGTCGACCCTGCGTCAGACTGGCCGCTTTTTGCGGAAAAGGCCCGTGAGCTTCTGACCGTTCACGAGGTCGACGTGATCTTCGGCAACTGGACGTCGGTGTCGCGGAAATCCGTGCTGCCGGTGATCGAGGAACTGAACGGATTGCTGTTCTATCCGGTGCAGTATGAAGGCGAAGAAAGCTCGAAAAACGTGTTCTACACCGGCGCCGCGCCGAACCAGCAGGCGATCCCGGCTACCGACTATTACCTGGACGAACTTGGCGTCGAAAAATTCGCTCTGCTCGGCACCGACTATGTTTATCCGCGCACCACGAACAACATCCTTGAAAGCTACCTGAAGTCGAAGGGCATTGCCGAAGAGGATATCTTCGTCAACTACACGCCTTTTGGCCATTCTGACTGGTCCAAGATTGTGGCCGATGTTGTGGCCCTGGGCGCTGAGGGCAAGAAGGTTGGCGTGATTTCAACCATTAATGGCGACGCCAATATCGGGTTCTACAAGGAACTGGCTGCGGCTGGCATTTCTGCGGATGACATCCCGGTTGTCGCCTTCTCGGTCGGGGAAGAGGAATTGTCGGGCCTCGACACGTCGAACCTCGTCGGTCACCTAGCCGCCTGGAACTACTTCATGTCTGCCGACACGCCGGAAAACGCGGAATTCATCGCCGCCTGGCATGACTTCATCGGCGATGACGCCCGCGTCACCAACGACCCGATGGAAGCCCATTATATCGGTTTCAACATGTGGGTGAATGCCGCGACCGAAGCCGGCACCACCGATGTGGATGCCGTGCGGTCTGCCATGTGGGGACAGGAGTTTCCGAACCTGACAGGCGGCACCGCCGTGATGGGCGTGAACCACCACCTGTCCAAGCCAGTGCTGATCGGCGAGATCCTGGCCGATGGTCAGTTCGACATCATCTCCGAAACCGATCCGGTGCCGGGCGATGCCTGGACAGACTACCTGCCGGAATCGGCGGTGCTGGTGTCGGATTGGAAGGACCTTGGCTGCGGCATGTACAACACCGCGACGAGCACCTGCGTGCAAATCGAGTCCAACTACTGATCGGTATCTGACAATCAGGCCCGTGCGGGAACGCGCGGGCCTTTTCCCCGGGGGATGGGTCCAAATGCGACGTGCCATCATGGCGCTTCTGATGGTGGTTTTCGGGGCCTTCCCGGCAGTGGCGCAAGATGCGCCGATGCAAGCCATCTTGCAGGAACATGGCGCGATCATTCTCAAGAGCTCGCGCAAAACGATCGAGCCGGCGATTGACGCGATTTCCGGAAGCGGTCTGCCGCAGGCGCAGGCGGTACTGGAGGCCTGGCAGGCCAAGGATATGTGGGTGCGCGAGGCGGATGGGCTGTTTTTCCGCGCCGTCCCAAATGGCAGCGGCTACGACCTTTATGATTTCGATACTGGCGAGGTTGTCGGGCAGGCCGGCAAGGATGATCTGACGCAGCTGAAACCCAACAGCGGCATCCGGGCCCTGATCGCGGCGGCGCTGGTGCAGTTTCAGCTGACAGACCCCAACCCCGAAAACCGGCAGGCTGCGCTGATATCGCTGGAACGTGACCCGGCGGCGGATGCGTTGGCGCCCTTGCGCGCGTCCATCGATGGCGAGCCCGATGCAGGACTATTGGCCAAGAAGAAACGGCTGGAACGGTTGTTGACGATTGCCTTTGACCCCGACGAGGCGGCGCGGATCAGTGCCATTGAAGAAATGTCGACTGATTTGGGCGTTGATGTGCGCGCCACGTTGAACCCGTTGGTGCAGACACGTTTGCAGGTATTCAAGGGGGCGATCCCTGACGACGTGAACCTGGCGGGTGAGATCACCCCCGGTGACGAGGCGCTAGGTGTGGCCGAGGCCTATGATATGCTGGTCGCGGCCGGCGATGTGCCTGCGCGGATGGACGCAGTCAGTCTGAAGGCAATCCTTGCGGACCATATCGTGGATGGCCATGTCGGCGACGTCCCTGTGGCCGAATTGGACACCACCGCCGCACGCGGTCGCGCTTTTGCAGCGCTGGTTGCCGACGGCGTGGTCGAACCCGCCGTGACCGATGACGAGGTTGCGGGTTATCTGGACGAATACCGTTTTGCGAATGTCTACTTGGAACCGTCTGCAGCCGTGACGGATTCCGCCAATGGCGCGCTGTCCAGCATCGCGACGCGTGTCGGGCTCAATCAGGCGATTGACCTCGGTCTGGACGCGCTGTCGCTGGCGTCGATCTATTTCCTGGCGGCAATCGGGCTGGCCATCACTTTCGGGGTGATGGGGGTCATCAACATGGCGCATGGCGAGTTCATCATGATGGGCGCCTATACGGGCTATGTCGTGCAGCAGATCATCCCGAACCACACGGCGTCGATCATCGTGGCGGTCCCTCTGGCCTTTGCCGTGACATTTGCGGCAGGTGTGGCGATGGAACGGCTGGTGATCCGCTGGCTCTACAACCGGCCGCTTGAAACGTTGCTGGCCACCTTCGGGATTTCCATTGCCCTGCAACAGCTCGCCAAGAACATTTTCGGCACGCAGGCCCGCCCGCTGACTTCGCCTGCTTGGCTGGACGGGGCGTGGGTCGTAAATGACGTTGTGTCGATCAGTTATATCCGCGTGGCAATCTTTGTCCTGGCGCTCATTTTTCTGGGTCTGTTCCTGTTCATCATGAACCGCACACGGCTGGGTCTGGAAACGCGGGCCGTGACGCAGAACCGGCGCATGGCGGCATCGATGGGGATCAACCCGAACCGGGTGAACATGCTGACCTTTGGCCTGGGGTCCGGCATTGCCGGGATCGCGGGGGTGGCGATCGGGCTGTTTGCCAAGGTCACGTCTGAGCTGGGTAGCGATTACATCGTGCAGAGCTTCATGACCGTGGTGGTCGGCGGGGTCGGCAATATCTGGGGCACGCTGGCGGGGGCCACCATGATCGGCTTCCTGCAAAAGGGCATCGAATGGCTGAACCCGTCCAACACGCTGGCGGCGCAGACCTACATGATCGTCTTCATCATCATCTTCATCCAGTTCCGGCCGCGCGGGATCATCGCGCTGAAGGGCCGGGCCGCGGGGGACTGAGCCATGACCAAGAGCTTTTTCATGCGCAACCCGTCGGTTCTGGTCTTTCTGGCAATCCTTGCGATGTTCACGCTGGGCGTCACCTTCATGTCCGAAGCCTTCGGCAGCGGGGCGATCAGCACGTCCTTCATAAAGACGCTGGGCAAGACGCTGTGCCTGTGCCTGATCGCTGTCGCGATGGACTTGGTCTGGGGCTATGCGGGGATCCTGAGCCTTGGCCATTTCGCTTTCTTCGGATTGGGCGGCTACATGATCGGCATGTGGCTGATGTACGAACGCACTCGCGACATCGTCGTGGGGTCGATGGCCGATGCCCCTATCCCGCCAACCGATCAGGAAATTGTTGACGCCATCGGCACGCAGATTTTCGGTGTGGTCGGTTCGAACGAATTTCCGTTGGTCTGGACGTTCGCCGACAGCCTGCTGATCCAGCTGGTGCTGGTCGTGGCCGTTCCGGGAGTGCTGGCGTTTGTCTTTGGTTGGCTGGCTTTCCGCAGCCGCGTAACGGGCGTTTACCTGTCGATCCTGACGCAGGCGATGACGCTGGCCCTGTCGCTTTACCTGTTCCAGAACGACAGCGGGTTGCGCGGCAATAACGGATTGTCCGGCCTTCAAAATCTGCCGGGCCTGACACATCTTCCGCAATCGGTGATTTCGGTCTGGTTTTTGTGGGCATCCGCGTTGGCGCTGGCGCTGGGATATGTGCTGGCGGCATGGATTGTGTCGGGAAAGTTTGGATCGGTAATTCGCGGCATCCGTGATGACGAGGCGCGGGTGCGGTTCCTTGGCTATTCGGTCGAACAGTACAAGCTGTTCATCTTTACCGTCACGGCGATGATGGCAGGGATTGCCGGGGCGCTTTATTACCCGCAGGCGGGCATCATCAACCCGGCCGAAATCGCGCCCATTGCGTCGATCTATTTGGCCGTCTGGGTCGCCATTGGTGGGCGAGGGCGGCTTTATGGGGCAGTGATCGGCGCCGTCTTCGTCAGCCTGGTGTCCAGTTGGTTCACCGGCGGGCAGGCCCCGGATGTGAACCTGGGCTTCTACACCATCAAATGGGTCGACTGGTGGCTGATCGTATTGGGGTTGTCTTTCGTCCTGGTCACGCTGTTTGCGCCCAAAGGCATTGGCGGGCTGGTCGATCTTTGGACCGGACGGCAATCGCCCAACCGGCATGGCGCAGATCTTGGTCCCGATCAAGGATCGCTGCGCGAGCGGGAGGCCAATGAATGACCACGCTGCTCGAAGTGTCCGGCGTTTTCGTCACGTTTGACGGGTTCAGGGCCATCAATAACCTGTCCTTTGAGATCGGAACCGCAGAGATGCGCGCGATTATCGGGCCTAACGGCGCGGGCAAAACGACCTTCATGGATATCATCACCGGCAAGACCAAACCCGATGAGGGTCGCGTGATCTGGGGCGAAAAGAGCCGGTCGCTTTTGTCCATGTCCGAAGCCCAGATCGCCCGGGAAGGCGTGGGGCGCAAATTCCAGCGTCCGACTGTTTTCGAAGACCAGAGCGTCGGCGACAATTTGTTGATGGCTCTCAAAAAGGATCGTGGACCGCTGGCGGTGCTGTTTTACCGTCCAAGCGTGGACGATCACGCCCGGGTGGCTGACCTTGCGGGCGAGATAGGGTTGGCCGAGCAACTGGCACGCAAGGCGGGCGAGTTGAGCCACGGACAAAAGCAATGGCTGGAAATCGGCATGTTGCTGGCCCAGGACCCGCGGCTTTTGCTGGTCGACGAACCGGCTGCTGGCATGACACCGGAAGAACGCGAGCACACCACCAGCATCCTAATCGAAGCGGCCAAGACCCGCGCGGTGGTGGTGGTCGAACATGACATGGAATTCATCCGCCGCCTGAATTGCCGGGTCACGGTTCTGCATGAAGGATCGGTTCTGGCCGAGGGCAGTCTGGATCACGTGACTTCGAACAGCGAAGTCATTGACGTTTACCTGGGGCGCTAGCGATGTTGTCAGTCCGCGATCTTGATCTTCACTACGGCCACTCACAGATCCTGCGCGGGGTGTCGCTGGACGCTCGACCGGGGCAAGTTACCTGCGTGATGGGCACCAATGGCGTCGGCAAGACCAGCCTGATCAAGGCCATTGCTGGGGCGCATCCGCGTTCGGGCGGCAGTGTGGAGCTGGATGGACAGACCCTGGGCGTTGTGCCCGCCCATCAATTGGCGCGGCTTGGCGTCGGCTATGTCCCGCAGGGTCGCGAAATATTCCCGTTGCTGACGGTCGAGGAGAATCTGGAAACCGGGTTTTCCTGCCTGCCGAAATCGGAACACGGGATACCCGATCACATCTATGACCTATTCCCGATCCTGAAGGATTTCCTGCATCGCCGGGGCGGCGATCTGTCTGGCGGACAACAGCAGCAATTGGCCATCGCCCGCGCGCTGATCACGCGGCCCAAGCTTTTATTGCTGGATGAACCGACCGAGGGCATTCAGCCCAATATCATCCAGCAGATCGGCAATGTGATCCGGCAATTGCGCGCTGCGGGTGACATGGCGATCGTGCTGGTCGAACAGTATTTCGAGTTCGCCTATGAGCTGGCCGATGAATTCGTGGTCATGCGCCGGGGTGCCGTGACGTTGGCGGGCAACAAGGCAGAGGTCGAAAAGCAGGCCTTGCTGGAAGGCGTGTCCGTCTAGCTTTGGGGACCGCGCTCGGCATCGAGCGCATCGGTGATGTCCTGAAACAGGCGTAGGCTTTCCAGCGCTTCGGCTTCGGGGACGATGCGCTGCACATAGCCAAGCTGGATCACAACATGATCGCCAACCTTGGGCAGCACGTCGCCCATCAGGGTCAGATCAGCCCAGCGTTCGGACCCGAGCGCGGTACAGCGGGCGCGATGCCCGCTGATCTCTTCCACCTGCATCGGCACGGCCAGGCACATGGGATACCTCGTCGGTTGCGACACCGGAACGGCTTGCCCGGTCTTTCGCGTCCAGTATGGTGATGGTCATGGCAAACGGCAACGCGACAATTTTGGTCCTGGGTCTGGGCAACATCCTGTTGACGGACGAACAAGTGGGCGTGCGCGTGGCCGAGGCGGTGGGTCGGCACGAGCATGCGGCCACTCTGGGCATTCGGGCGCTGGATGGCGGCACGATGGGGCTGACCTTGCTGGTCGACATGGAAGATGCGGATGCGATGATCGTCATCGACGCGGCCAATCTGGGTGGCGCGCCGGGCGATGTCGCGGTGTTCGAAGGCGCAGAGATGGACCATTTCCTGCGCACGCGCGGGCGCAATCCACATGATATCGGGCTGGACGACATGCTGGACGGGTTGCGCCTGCGGGGCGCGGTGCCGGAGCGGCGTGCATTGGTCGGCGTGCAGCCCGAGGATATGCAGGTGGGCGAGGCGATGACGCCCGCCGTTGCGGCGGCGGTGGACGAGGCGGTGGCGGCGGTCATGGGTCTGGCGCGGCGCTGGATGGCGTGAATTTCGCCAGGCTCGACCGGAAAATCTAACCGCACTTGATACAGGTCAATGCCCGAACCGGGGCAGCGAATCATACTTGGATCAATCAGAATTCGTGAATGCGTTGATAGTGCCGACCAAGGTTATCCGGGGTGGAGGCGGAGACGATGTTACAGGGACAGGGTCAACCCAAGCGCGCCACAACTGCGTTGGATGAGCTTCGGTCACATCTGGGTACCGGCAATGCCCGGCCCGTTTTGCGCGAAATCGAAACGGCATTGGCCGAATTGCTGACAAGTGGCGCAGAGACAACGATTGATCTGGGTGCGATCCCGTTTGGTCCCGGTGATGAGCGGATGCTGGACGAGGTGTTGGGCGCGGGTGAGGTTCACGCCACGATTTCAGCGCTGGGCGACAGCCATGTCGCCGAAACAGGCATTCCGGGCGTTTGGCGCATCGACCATTTCGACGCACGCGGCGAAACGCTTTCGCGCTTCGTCGAGGTGACATTTTTCCCGTCGATCCTGAAAACCCAGGCGGCGGATGCCGAGGTCGGGCTGGCCCGGCTGACGGCGAGGCTGACGGAAAGCGACGACTAAAACAATCGACCGCGACAAAGCGATCAAGGAGGAGACGTGATGGCAGAACGGCCGGTATTGGCGGATACGCTGAAGGCGCATGGGATAAGCAGGCGCGGCTTCCTGAAATATTGCGCGTCACTGACGTCGCTGATGGCTTTGCCGCCCGCGCTTGCGCCCAAGGTTGCCCGTGCGCTGGAAAATGCGCCAAGGCTATCGGTGATCTGGCTGAGTTTCCAGGAATGCACTGGCTGCACGGAATCCATCACCCGCAGCCATGCGCCGACAATCGAAGACCTGATCTTCAACGCCGTGTCGCTGGATTACCATCACACCTTGCATGCCGCATCCGGCCATGCCGCCGAAGCCGCCCGCGAAAAGGCGATGGAAGAACATTACGGCGAATACCTGC
>JBNKYL010000032.1:0-7874 GCA_050300875.1 Paracoccaceae bacterium | reverse complement strand
TAGGTGCCGCCACCATGTTCGCGCACATGCACGCCGGTGGGGTCGATGGTCAGCGGCAAGGGCCGGTCCAGCGGGGTTTCGGCGCGGAAAATCCAGGTGAAACGCTTGCGTGGTTCGACGGGGATGTCGATGCCCGCCATTCGCGCTGTGGCCGCAGCGCGTGGGCCTGATGCGTTGACCAAATGGCCGCAGGCAACGCTGGCCCCCGATGCTAGGCGTACCCGGTCCACAGCTGTGCCCTGCGCATTAAGGTCCAGCCCTGTGACGGTGTCGGTCAGGTATTCGACGCCGGCGCGCCGGGCCTGCCGGGCGAATTGGTCGAACAGCACGGCACCGCCCCAATACCCTTCATCCTTACGATTCAGCGACCCAAGCCGGATGCCGTCCAGGTCGTAGAACGGGTAGCGCTGCGTAATGTCGTCCGGCGAAAGGATTTCCGTGCCCGCGCCCAAACGCTGTTGCAGGACTGCGTTGGTCTGCAACGTGGCGGCGGTCGCGTCATCCCCAGCCAGATACAGGTACCCGAAATTCTGGATCGTGATCTGCGGCGCGTCGGGTCCCATGTGATCGGGCAAAGTCCGGAGGAACTCGGCGGTGAATTGTGAGATGCGGATATTCAGTTCGGTCGAAAACTGCTGCCGGATGCAGGAATTTGTGTGCGAGGTCGACGCGAATTCGTAACTGGGGTCGCGTTCGACGACCAGGATCGAACCGTCGAAATCGGGGCTGTGCGACAGGAACCAGGCCGCAGCCGATCCCATCATCGCGCCGCCCACGATCACCACATCGTAGCTGTCTTTTGCCGGTGCCATCCCTGTCCCCGTTGCGCCCCATCAAAGCATTGCTGCAACCGTTTGCGGGAAAACGCAATGCAGCGCCGGGCAAGTGGTTGCCGCCGACCGTGGCAACGCCTACATCACCGCCATGACATTCACCGACCTATTCCGGCGATCCGGCCCGCGTGTGGCCGTGATTCGACTGCAAGGCGCCATCGCGGCCAGTGGCCGGGGCGTATCGCTGAACGACCAGACCATGGGCCCGATCATTGAACGCGCGTTCCGGCGCGGCAAACCGGTTGCCGTGGCGCTGGTCATCAATTCGCCGGGCGGATCGCCTGTGCAGTCATCGCTGATCGCCTCGCGCATCCGGCGGCTGGCCGATGAAAAATCGGTGCCAGTGATTGCCTTTGTCGAAGACGTGGCCGCATCCGGCGGCTATTGGCTGGCGGTCGCGGCGGACGAGATCATGGTCGATGCGACATCCATCGTCGGGTCGATCGGGGTGATCACGTCGAGCTTTGGGTTGCAGGATTTCATCGCCCGCCACGGGGTCGAACGCCGCGTGCATACGGCGGGCAAGTCGAAATCCATGCTGGACCCGTTTCAGCCGGAAAAACCGGCGGATGTGAAGCGGCTGAAGGCGATGCTGGAACAGATGCATGACAGTTTCATCGCGCATGTGAAGTCGCGGCGCGGGGCCAAGCTGACCGATGACCCGGCACTGTTCACGGGCGAGTTCTGGGTCGGTAGCCGCGGGGTTGAACTTGGTTTGGCAGACGGCATCGCCCATTTGGTCCCCGAAATGAAGAAACGCTATGGCGACAAGGTGCGATTTGTTCAATATGGGCCGAAAAGGCCCCTGCTTGGACGGATCGGCGCGTCGCTGGTGGCCGAAGTGATCGACCAGGCCGAAGAGCGCGCGGCCTTCGCGCGGTACGGGATCTGATCCTTGGTCAAGGTCATCACACTTTTTCTGGTTTTCATGATCGTGCTGGCGATGTTCGGCAAGCTGCGCTTTCCAGGGCAGAAACGGCTGGAGGCGCGAAAATGCCCGAAATGCGGGCGCTACAAGATCGGCAAGCGCGGCTGCGGCTGCGGCTGAAACGACAGGGCTAAATGCTGGATTTCGGTTTCGTCATTCTGGGTCTGGTGATCCTGGTTCTGGCCGGTGACGCGCTGGTGCGCGGCGCGGTCGGGTTGAGCCTGCGGCTTGGTGTGCCAGCGCTGATCGTCAGCCTGACCATCGTGGCCATCGGCACGTCGGCGCCAGAATTGCTGATCTCGGTATCCGCCGTGTCAGAAGGCGCGCCGGGCATTGCCATTGGCAATGTGGTGGGGTCGAACACGGCCAATATCCTGTTGGTGCTGGGTCTTCCGGCGCTGATGGCAGGGCTGGCGACCGGTGATTGCGACACACGCGCCAGCTACATGCAGATGCTCGTGGCGACGCTGGTCTTTGTCGTGGCCGCGATTTTTTCACCGATCACCTGGGGCTGGGGGCTGGCGCTGACGGCGGTGTTCGCATTGTTTATGGCCCAGGCCATTTTTTCGGCCAGCCAACATCGGCGCAATGCCGTAGCGATCGATGCGGCGGATGATGGAGAGATTGAAGGCGTCGATCCCCCGGCTTCGGGATGGCGCATCGCCTTGCTGATTGTTCTTGGCCTGATCGGGTTGCCGGTGGGGGCGGATCTGCTGGTCAGCGGGGCCACCAACATCGCGCGCGCCTATGCGGTGCCGGAAACGGTGATTGGGTTGACGCTGGTCGCGGTAGGAACGTCGCTGCCGGAACTGGCCACGACCGTGTCCGCCGCGATGCGCAAGCAGGCCGATGTTGCGCTGGGCAATGTGATCGGGTCGAACATGGCGAACCTGCTGGCCATTGTCGGCATCGCCGCCCTGTTCGGGCCGATCCCTGTATCGGCTCAGTTTCTACGGTTCGACGTGGTCATCATGGTGCTGGCGAGCCTGGCGATAGCTCCCTTTGTCTTCGGCCGGTTCAACTTGACGCGGGCCTGGGGTGCGTTGTTTGTCGCCGCCTATGTCGGCTATGTTTTGGTCGTGCTGCTATGGGAGACCGCATGACCACCAAACGCGCACTTGTCACCGGGGCTGGCACAAGGCTGGGCCAATCCATGGCCATCTATCTGGCCGGGCGCGGCTACGACCTGGCGCTGCATTACGCCAGCTCGCGCTCTGGCGCCGAAGATACCGCGCGCGCGGTCGAAGCAGCGGGTCGGACGGCCGCGTTGGTGCAGGCCGACCTGCTGGACGAGGAACAGTCGCAGGCGCTGGTGGGCCGCGCAGTGGAGGCACTGGGCGGACCGCTGACGGTGCTGGTCAACAACGCGTCGATCTTCGAATATGACAACCTGCAAACGGCGACCCGCGAAAGCTGGGACCGGCATATCGAAAGCAACCTGCGTGCCCCCTATGTGCTGACCCAGCATTTTGCCGAACAGGCGCCCAAGGCGCAGGAACGCGAGAACGGCGAGAAACAGGCGCAGGCCCTGATCATCAATATGGTCGACCAGCGGGTGCGCAAACTGACGCCTGGGTTTTCGACCTATACGATCGCCAAGATGGGACTTTGGGCGCTGACGCAGACCGCGGCACAGGGGCTGGCCCCCGATATTCGCGTCAATGCCATCGGGCCGGGTCCGACCCTGCCCGGGCCGGATGATGACCCCGCAGAATATGCCGAATACCGCAAAGGGATGCTGTTGCAGCGCGGTCCCGATCCGGCCGACATCAACGCTGCGATGGGCTATTTTCTGGATGCGCCCGCAGTCACCGGGCAGCTCTTGTGCGTGGATGGCGGGCAGCATCTGGGCTGGAATGCCGCCAAATCCAAAGGGGCCAGTTAGCGCCACCAGCCGCGACACCCGTGAAAGTTTTGCACTTTCCCTACCATTGTCACAAAACCGTTATGTTTTTCGTAATGATTTCAGATATTTGCCATAGAGGGGAAAAAATCACATTACAAATCAACGACTTAACAGTTTGCCTAAAAATTAGGCAACCCGAGATTGGGGTAGTGAAACAAGGGGAAATTAGCGTGCGGCAGTTTCTGTCAACATGGTTATCCACAGGATGCGTGGACAGGTTTCCTCTTGCGAAGGGTTCGATAAGATTGCAGCCGAACCGGGAATCACCCAAACCCCGGAAGGGCAGCACACAGGACAAAACGGTATGACGGCCAAGCAGGGGCATCAGGTTATCTCGGGCTATCTGCGGCAACTCGACAGTTCGCCCGGCGTTTACCGGATGCTCGATGACAAGGGTGCGGTTCTTTATGTCGGCAAGGCCCGCAACCTGAAGAACCGGGTGTCGAATTACGCCAAGCCTACGGGCCATTCCGCACGCATCGCGCGGATGATCCACGAAACCGCGTCCATGATGTTTCTGACCACGGAAACAGAAACCGAGGCGCTGTTGCTGGAACAGAACCTGATCAAGCAACTCAAGCCGCGCTACAATGTGCTGCTGCGCGATGACAAGTCGTTTCCGAATATTCTGGTCAGCCGTGAACACGCCTTTCCGCAGATCAAGAAACATCGCGGCGCCAAGAAGGAAAAAGGCGCCTACTACGGGCCGTTCGCCAGCGCCGGGGCGGTTAACCAGACGCTGAACTCCCTGCAAAAGATTTTCCTTTTGCGAAATTGTTCGGACGCGACCTTCGATGCCCGGACGCGCCCCTGCCTGCTGCACCAGATCAAGCGTTGTTCGGCCCCTTGCGTGGGCCGGATCAGCGAGGCGGATTACGCCAGGCTCGTCGCTGATGCCGAAAGGTTCCTGCAAGGCAAGACCACCGAAATGCAAGCGGTTCTGGCCTATGAAATGAATGCCGCCAGCGAAGCGATGGAATTTGAACGCGCCGCAGCCTTGCGCGACCGCATACGCGCGCTGACCCATGTGCAGCAATCCCAGGGCATCAACCCGCGTGGCGTGGCCGAGGCCGATGTCGTCGCCTTGCACATGGAAGGCGGGCAGGCCTGCGTACAGGTGTTCTTCATCCGCGCGCATCAGAACTGGGGCAATCGCGATTTCTACCCGCGCACCGGGTCGGGCGCGGATGAGGCAGAGGTTTTGCAAGCCTTCCTTGCCCAGTTCTATGACACCAAGGAACCGCCGCGCCTGATCCTCATGTCCCACCAGGTCGAAGACCCGGAACTTCTGGCCGATGCGCTATCCGTCAAGTCCGGGCGCAAAGTGGAACTGGCCGTGCCGCAGCGCGGCGAAAAGGCCGAGCTGATCGAACATGCCGCGCGCAATGCCCGCGAAAGCCTGGGCCGCCGGATGTCGGAAAGTGCGGCGCAGGGCAAATTGCTGGCCGGGCTGGCCGAAACCTTCGATCTATACGGCCCGCCGCGCCGGATCGAGGTATACGACAACTCTCACATTCAGGGTGCTCATGCGGTAGGCGCGATGATCGTGGCGGGGCCGGACGGTTTCATCAAGAGCCAGTACCGCAAATTCAACATCAAGGGCGATGATCTGACCCCCGGCGACGATTTCGGTATGATGAAAGAGGTGCTGACGCGACGGTTCAAGCGCCTGTTGAAGGAAAGCCCCGACCGCGCCGGCGAAGCCTGGCCGGACCTGTTGCTGATCGACGGAGGCGCGGGGCAGCTTTCGGCGGTGATGGAAATCCTGGGCGATATGGGCGTCGATGACATGCCTGTGGTCGGCGTGGCCAAGGGGGTTGACCGCAACGCCGGCAAGGAAGAGTTTTATCGCCCCGGCCAGCCGGTCATGGCGCTGAAGATGAATGACCCGGTTTTGTATTTCATCCAGCGCCTGCGCGACGAGGCCCACCGTTTTGCCATCGGCACGCATCGCGCCAAGCGCGCCAAGGCCATTGGTGCCACGCCTTTGGACGACGTGCCGGGAGTGGGGGCTGCGCGCAAGCGCGCGCTTCTGACCCATTTCGGCAGTGCCAAGGCGGTCAGCCGGGCCGGGCTGTCTGATTTGCAGGCGGTTGATGGGATCTCAGAGCGTGTGGCGCAGACGGTCTATGATTTCTTCCACGACCGGTGACCGTCAGATCGGATGCAATACCGCCTGACCCAGCAGGCGGTTCACGTCATCTGCATGGCAAAGTTCGGTCGCTTCGGTCAGGACGGCGGCCGAGGCGGAGGCAACGCCGTGGCGCAACGCTTCGGCTTCGTCTTCCCCGTTCACGAATGCCAAAACCAGCGCAGCGGTGAAACTATCGCCCGCACCGACCTTGCTCCGCACGTCAGACACATCGCAACGGCAATGCCAGCGGCCACGCTTGCTGGCCAGAACCGATCCATCCGCGCCGCGCCCGATGGCGACGATCTCGGCCACGTCGCGCGCCACCAACTCTTGCGCAAAGTCGGCGCTTTCCTGCGCCGTGGCCAACGGTCTGCCTGACAGCTCGCGGGCTTCGGACCCATCCATGCGCAACAGCCAGACGCCATGCGGGTCGTCCGCCAGCGCGCGTTGGGCCGGGCCGGAGATATCGATGGCAAGCCGCGCGCCGATGGATGCGCCCAGATCACCCAGCCGCGCCGGAAAATCCGTGCCCACGCCATCGGGCATGCTGCCTGAAAGGACCAGCGTCTGGCCGGCACGCAAGAGCCGGGCGACCAGGGCCAGGAAATCCTGTTCCTGTCGCGCTGTCCAAACCGGGCCGGGCAAGACGAAACGGTATTGGTCCCCGGTTTCGTTTTCTGTCACGGCCAGGCTGGACCGGGTTTCGTCGCCCAGTTCGAACCGGCAGGTGGTGATGCCTTCGTGATCCAGCAGATCGCCCAGTCTTTTGCCCGTCGCCCCGCCCAACGCCAGCACGGCCAGCGACTTGCCGCCCAATGTGCGAATGGCGCGCGACACGTTCACGCCGCCGCCGCCCGGGTCGACCTGTGGTGCGGCGCAGCGCATTTTCGGGCCGGGTTCAACATGTGCCGTATGGGTGGACAGGTCCAGCGCCGGGTTCAGGGTCAGGGTCACGATCTGGGGCATAGGGTTATTCGTCTTCGATCCATTCAAATGCAGCGCCGCTGGCACGGACCCGGCCCGCCGAGGGCAGGGGGAAGTGGCTGCCCAACACCCGTGCGTTACGCTCGACGGCGTGGGCCAACAGGGCGCGGCGCGACGCCTGCGCCTGATCGGCATCGCGGTCGGCGAACATCTTCCATTCCGGGTGCCAGCATTGCGCGGGGCTGTGCAGTGCGTCCCCAGTGATGACGACGCTGGACTCCTTCGCCCGGATTTCAACAGAGACATGGCCCGGCGTATGTCCCGGCGTCGGGATCAGGCGGATATGATCGCCGATGCCGTGTTCGGGGCCTACGAATTCGGCCTGACCGGCGGCAATCACCGGTGCCACGCTTTCTGTGTAGATCATGTTCTTGGGGTGGTTGAATTCGTCGTTATCGGCCTGGCTTATCAGGTAGCGCGCATTGGGGAAGGTCGGCACCCATTGCCCGTTGATCAATTGCGTGTTCCAGCCGACGTGGTCGATATGCAGGTGGGTGCAAAGCACATGGGTAACATCGCTTGGGGTCACGCCTGCGGCGGTCAGCGAGGCCATGAATCGGTCATCCTGCCGGTTGTCCCAGAAATCGTGATAGCCGGAATTCTTGTCATTGCCGACACAGGTATCGACCAGGACCACCAGTGGCCCGTCGACGATCAGGAAACCTTGTATCGGGATCAGGATGCCGCCGGTATCCGGGCAGATCTGGCGCGGGGCCAGACGGCGGACCTCTGCCACACCTTCCGCGCCTGAGCCGGGGAAGAATTCATCCGGCCCTTTCATCGGCGAAATACAATCCAGAATGCGCCAAACCTCGATATCCCCGATCCGCAATAACATGGCACATACTCCCTTTGCGGCGCCACGCTACCCGCAGATTGCGCCTGCGCGCAAGCAAGGCTTGGCAGGCAAGGCGACGGGTTGTTAGGCTGACGCGGAGCGCGGAGGAGATCATGGCGGAGAACAAGACCCAGGCGACCAAACAAAGCGTCGAGGCGTTTCTTGACGGTGTTGAACACGACCAGCGTCGCGAAGACGGCAAGGCCCATACCGACGACTCCGTACCAGACGGCGCGCTTGGCGCTTTCCTG
>JBNKYL010000031.1:0-4793 GCA_050300875.1 Paracoccaceae bacterium | reverse complement strand
TGAAGGCGAACGGCGCCTATGCGGCGCTGGTATCCGGCGGGTTCACGATGTTTACCGGCGCCATTGCGGCAAAGCTGGGATTTGACGAAAACCGCGCCAACACACTGCTCGCCGAGGATGGCAAACTGACCGGCGATGTCGGCCGCCCGATCCTTGGCCGGGACGCCAAGGTTGCTGCGCTGCAAGAGGTCACGGCACGACTTGGGATCAGCGAGGCAGACGTGCTTGCGGTCGGTGACGGCGCCAATGATCTGGGTATGTTGTTGCGGGCCGGGTCGGGTGTTGCGCTGCATGCGAAACCATCGGTCGCGGCGCAATGCAATATCCGCATTAACCATGGCGACCTGACGGCCCTGCTTTATGTTCAGGGCTATGCGAAGTCGGATTTTGCTGACGCGGCCTAGGTCGGAAAGCCTGCCGCCGGGCGAATATCGCCCACGTCCTGACCGGCAAAGTTTTTCACGACCGGCTTGTACCATCGCCGTGCCTGACCTGCTTCGGGATCCAGGACGCCCAGATGAACCAGCAGGGCCGCAACCACCGATTCCTGTCCGCGCTGTGACCCGTCTTCGACCTTTATCGCCATGCCCAGACCGTGATCCGGCAGGATCGCAGTATACGACCCTTCGGCTCCGCCCTTGATCGTCACCCGGCCGCCCATGGCGCGCATCAGCTCGGTGCAGGCATGGCGATTGCCGCTGACCATTTCGGGATGGGTGGCCATCGCCCGATGCAGGCGAAACGCTGCCTTTTCGCGTGTCGGTCCGCCTTCGCGTGCGCCCGCGAAAAACGCCATGGCGCGGGCCAGACCGGTCAGCCCAACCGCATAGTTGGGGGCCGAACAGCCGTCGATGCCGTAGCCGGTGATGGGTTCGCCGGTCAGATCCTCGAACGCTTCGACGATCGCTTTCTGAACCGGGTTGTTGGGGTTCACGTAATCCAGATCGGCGACCAGATGTTTGGCCAAAGTCAACATGCCGGTATGTTTGCCCGAACAATTGTTGTGGACGCGGCAGACGGGCTTGCCCGCCCGGATCAGATCATCGCGCGCCTCGCGGTCGCGGGGTTCCTGCGGGCCACAGGCCAGGTGGCTGTCATCCAGCCCCAGTTCGCCCAGCCAGGTCGCGACCGTGTCGGTGTGAATATGCGCCGCGATATGGCTGGCACAGGCCAGCGACAAACGTTCCGGTCCCAGCCCCGCCGCATCGGCCGCCCCGCTTTCGACCAGGGGCAGGGCCTGGATCATCTTGACGGCGGACCGGGGCAGGAACACCTTGTCAGGGTCGCCCCAAGCTTGGACGATCTGCCCGGACGTGTCGCAGACAACTGCATGGCCGCGGTGGATCGCCTCAAGGTAGTCGCCACGCCAAACCTCGATCATTGGAACCGCGTCAGCCATTGCGTACCTCCTTTGTCCTGATCCGGGCAGATTCTTGCCAATTGGGCTTTCCCCATCCGGGCATCTCACGTTACATAGGCCCTGTCGAGATTGAATGAACCGAAGCGCGATAACCGGGAAACGGACAGCGCGAAAGGTTGGGGCAGAACAGCTGGAGGCTGTATTATGATGGGCAAGATCACCGGCGGCTTGGCCGCAATCGCATTTCTGACCGCGCCGTTGGTTGCGCAGGCGCAGGAGACTTCCACCAACCGTGTCGCCGCCGAAACGGATTGGTCCGTTTTCGTCGAAGACGGCGCTTGCTGGGCTGTCAGCACGTTCAAGGAAAGCGTCAACACCCGCGACGGGCGCGTCGTATCGGTGAAGCGCGGCGAAATTCTGATGTTCGTCAGCTGGATCCCGGCCAGCGGCGTGGATGGGCAGGTGTCTTTCACCGGCGGCTATCCTTTTGCGCCGGGCAGCCAGGTCGAGGTGATGGTAGATGACAACAAGTTCCTGCTGAACACCGATTCCGGCGCAAACCCGGAAATGGCCTGGGCCGCCACGGGCGATGACGACAAGAAAATTGTCGCGGCCATGAAACGCGGGGCCAAGGCCACCGTCACCGCGCGGTCTGCGCGTGGCACGCAGACCAAGGATACGTTTTCGCTCTTGGGCTTCACCGCCGCCGTCGACGAAGCCGCCAAGCGCTGCGCGGGCTAGATTAGCGTCACCGATTGCTATATGTGACGCCTCTGTTTCATGCAGAGGCTTCACATGACTGCGTCCGCGCCCATCACTCAGGATGTTCTGACCATCCCCCGCAAGGATGCTGGCGGGCTGCCCAATATCGTTGGCCTGACCCGGCCCGCGTTGCGTGATGCGCTGATCGCCGCCGGGACGCCGGAAAAACAGGCCAAGATGCGGGTGAACCAGATCTGGCAATGGGTCTATTTCTGGGGCGTGCGCGACTTCGACGCGATGACAAACCTGGCAAAACCCTATCGTACCATGCTGGCCGAGAACTTCGTGATCGAGTTGCCCGAGGTCGTGACCAAGCAGGTCAGCGAAGACGGCACGCGCAAATACTTGATGAAGATCGCGGGCGGGCACGAGGTCGAGGTGGTCTATATCCCCGAAACCGATCGCGGCACTTTGTGCATTTCATCGCAAGTCGGCTGCACGCTGACCTGTTCGTTCTGCCATACCGGCACGCAGAAACTGGTGCGCAACCTGACGGCGGCGGAAATCGTCGGCCAGATCATGGTGGCGCGCGACGATCTGGGCGAATGGCCCGAACCGGGCGTCGGGTCTGGCGAAACGCCCCGGCTGATTTCCAACATCGTGCTCATGGGCATGGGCGAACCGCTGTACAATTTCGACAATGTCCGCGACGCAATGAAAATCGCCATGGATGGCGAAGGCATTTCTCTGTCGCGTCGGCGGATCACATTGTCCACGTCCGGCGTCGTGCCCGAAATCGCCCGGTGTGCCGAGGAAATCGGCTGCATGCTGGCGGTCAGCTTCCACGCCACCACGGACGAAACCCGTGACAAGCTGGTGCCGATCAACAAGCGCTGGAACATCGAAACGCTGCTGGACGCGCTCCGCGCCTATCCCAAGCTGTCCAATTCCGAACGGATCACCTTTGAATACGTGATGCTCAAGGGCGTGAACGACACCGATGACGATGCGCGGCGGCTGGTCAAGCTGATCGCGGGCATTCCGGCCAAGATCAACCTGATCCCGTTCAACGAATGGCCCGGGGCGCCGTATGAACGGTCGTCGAACAACCGCATCCGCGCGTTCGCCGACATCATATACAAGGCGGGCTATGCCAGCCCGATCCGCACGCCGCGTGGCGAAGACATCATGGCCGCCTGTGGGCAGTTGAAATCGGCCACCGAGCGGGCGCGCAAGTCCAAGGCGCAGATTGAACGCGAGGCCGGTCTGTGAGCACGGGCTATCTGCCGGTCGACGCTCCAAAACGACCCAAGCGGTCGGACGAGGAATTGCAGGCCGCCGCATTGGCTTTCTTCAACGAGATGGCCACGCGTCGAACGATCCGCGACTTCGAACCACGCCCGGTGCCGCGCGAAGTGATCGAAACTTGCGTTCGCACCGCTGGCACCGCGCCGAGCGGTGCCAATCACCAGCCTTGGCATTTCGTGGCCGTGTCCGACCCGGCCATCAAGGTACAGATGCGCGAAGCCGCCGAAGAAGGAGAACGCCGGTTTTATGACGGGGCTGCGGGGGATGAATGGCTGGCCGCCTTGGAACCAATCGGAACAGGGGCTGACAAACCGCATCTGACCGATGCGGCCTGGCTGATCGTGATCTTTGCCCAGCGTTGGGGCACGGACGATCAGGGCAAGAAATTCAAGCATTACTATGTGCCTGAAAGCGTCGGCATCGCCTGCGGCTTTCTGATCGCGGCGCTGCATCAGGCCGGGCTTGCCACGTTGACCCATACGCCCGCACCGATGAAGTTTCTGACCCAATTGCTGGGTCGCCCGGAGGAAGAGAAGCCAGTGATGATCCTGGCCTGCGGCCACCCGAAGCCCGACGCCAAAGTGCCGCTGAAAGCGACGATCAAGAAGCCGCTAGATGAGATTCTGACGGTGCTGGACTGATCCCGCGTTTCGGCAATCGACAAGTCGGCGGTGCGGCGCTAACCCTTCGCGTGTGAAACCTAAAATCCTGACCACACTGCCTGATTACACGCGGGCCCTGTTTCTAGGCGACCTCGTCGCGGGCATCACGGTGGCGATGGTGGCATTGCCATTGTCGCTGGCCATTGCCATCGCGTCGGGTGCACCGCCCGAAACCGGCCTGATCACCGCCATTGTTGCGGGGTTCCTGATATCGCTCTTGGGCGGCAGCCGGGTGCAGATCGGTGGGCCGACGGGGGCGTTCATCGTCGTCGTCTACGCGGTGATCCATGATCATGGCTATGACGGCCTGGTGCTGGCCACGTTCATGGCCGGGCTGATCCTGTTGGTGGCGGCTGTATTTCGGGCAGGCAGCCTGATCCGCTATGTGCCCGAACCGGTGGTGGCGGGATTCACGGCAGGGATCGGGATCATCATTGCGACCAGCCAGTTGAAGGATTTCTTCGGCTTGTCGAGCGACGCGCTGCCCGCCGAGTTCATCGGCAAGGTCGAAGCCCTGTGGGCGGCGCGCGACACCATGAATATGGCGGCCATCGGGCTGGCCGTGGTCACGATGATCCTGATCGTCGGGCTGCGCCGGGCGTTTCCGAAATACCCCGGAATGTTGGTGGCCCTGGGGCTGGTGTCGGCGGTTGCCGCCCTGACGCAGCTGGACGTGGACAGCATCCAGTCGCGTTTTGGCGAGTTGCCCAACCGACTGCCCATGCCTGCCCTGCCGTCGGTGACTTTGGACCGGGTTGTTG
>JBNKYL010000030.1:0-6186 GCA_050300875.1 Paracoccaceae bacterium | reverse complement strand
GGACAGCGCGCTGGTATCGGTCATCGGGGTCAGCGAACTGACGCTGTCGGCGCAACGAGCAATTGGCAAGACCTATCGTCCGTTCGAATTCTACATCCTTGCCGCCGCCTTCTACTACGTCATCAACCTTGGCATGGAATGGGTGCAGCGCCGGATCGAACGCCGCATTTCAATTTCACGCTGATCTCAAGAGGCCAGACATGACTGAACAGACAAACTTCGTCGAAATTCGTCACGCTCAGAAATCCTTTGGCACGCTAGAGGTTCTGAAGGATATCAGCCTGACCGTGCAGCGCGGGCAAATCGTCGGCATCATCGGGTCGTCGGGGTCCGGAAAATCTACCCTGTTGCGGGCCATCAACGATCTGGACCCGCTGACGGGCGGCGAAATCTGGCTGGACGGCGTACAGGTGAACAAGAAGTTGCCTCACCGCCAGTACGAAAAGCACATCAACGAAATGCGCCAACAGGTCGGCATGGTGTTTCAGCATTTCAACCTGTTCCCACACATGACTGCGCGGGAAAACGTAACCATGGCGCCGAAGCTGCTGAAGGGGCTGTCGCAGTCTGACGCCGACAAACTGGCCGAAGAACAGCTGGCCAAGGTCGGAATGCTGGAACGCATCGACTATTACCCGTCGCAACTGTCCGGCGGGCAGAAACAGCGCGTGGCGATTGCCCGTGCGCTGGCGATGAAGCCCAAGCTGATGCTGTTTGACGAGGCAACTTCCGCGCTTGACCCGGAGCTGGTGGAAGAAGTGAACTTGGTCATGAAGAAACTCGCCGAAGAGCATATGACCATGATCATCGTCACGCATGAAATGGATTTCGCGGCATCGGTTTGCGACCGGGTGCTATTCATGGATAAGGGCGTTGTCGTCGAAGAAGGCCCGCCCGAAATTCTGTTCAAGAACCCGACCCAAGAGCGGACGCGCGAGTTCCTGCGCAAACACCTGGAAGGTGCCGCGTGAACGACGAGCCCTCTTACCTGTTTTATCAGTCCCGCAATCCCCGTCCCTACCTGGACCGTGGCGAGGGCATCTATTTGTTTGACGAGACCGGCAAACGATACATTGACGGGTCTTCCGGGGCCATGGTGTCGAATATCGGCCATTCGAACCCCCGCGTGCTGGCCAAGATGAAGGCGCAGATGGATAAGGCGACCTTTGGGTATCGCCTGCATTTCCGCACGCATCCGTCCGAAGACCTGGCGGCCAAGACCGTGGCGATGACGCCCGACGGGTTGGACCGGGTGTTTTTCGTGTCCGGCGGGTCCGAAGCTGTGGAAAGCGCCGTAAAGCTGGCCCGTCAATATGTACTGACGCAAGGTCAGGCGGATCGGTACAAGGTGATTTCGCGTTTCCCATCCTACCACGGCTGCACCTTCGGGGCGTTGGACCTAACGGGCTATGACCCGCTGCGCGAACCCTTTGCGCCGATGATGGAAGGCATGCCCAAGGTCGCCGCACCAGCGACCTACCTGGACCGCGACAACCTGAGCGAGGAACAGCGCGGTCTGAAATATGCAGAGCTGCTGCGCGACAAGATCATCGAAGAAGGCCCCGAAAGAGTTCTGGCCTTCCTGATGGAGCCGGTTGGCGGCGCATCCACCGGCGCGTTGGTTGCACCCGACAGCTACTACGGTCGCGTACGAGAAATCTGCGACGAGTTTGGCGTGATCCTGATCTATGACGAGTTGATGACCGGCGCCGGTCGCACCGGAAAATTCCTGGCCGCCGAACATTGGGGCATCACGCCCGACATCGTCGCAATGTCCAAGGGATTTGGCGCAGGCTATGCCCCCTTGGGCGCCATCGTCGCCGGTGCTCGCATGGTCGAACCGGTCCTTGACGCGGGCGGGTTCCTGCATGGTTTCACCTATGCCGGCAACCCGCTGGCCTGTTCGGCCGGGCTGGCCGTGCTGGAAGAGATCGAAGAACAGGGGCTGATCGAAAACGCAGCTCAGATGGGCGAGATCCTGATGGACCATTTGCACGCTCTGATGGATCGTTATCCCTTCATCGGCCATGTGCGCGGCAAGGGTTTGCTGACTGCCTTCGAATTCGTGGCGGACCGCGAAACCATGGACCCCCTGCCACCGGAACTTAACGCCCATGCGCGGCTTGTTGAACTTGCCTATGCGCGCGGTCTGATCATCTATTCCCGCCGCACCAGGGGAGGCTTGGCGGGCGACCATTTCCTGATCGCACCGCCGCTGATCATCACCGAGGAACAGATTGTTGAGATGATGGCGATCCTGCGCGACGCTTTGGATGCCTTCGCCCAGGAAACGGGGCTGACCGTCGAGGTTGCAGCGTGAAGCTTCCCGACAAGCGATGCGCGATGGACAGCGCAATTGCCCGGATCAAGGATGGCGATACGGTTATGGTTGGCGGCTTCGGCGTGCCTGGCACACCGATGACGCTGATCCATGCACTGGTCGATCAAGGTGCGCGCGACCTCACCATCATCAAGAACGATGCCAACGAACCCGACATGGGCATCGATCACCTGTTGCAGAAAGGGCAGGTGGCGCGGCTGATTACCACCCATCTGGGGCTCAACAGCCATGCAATCTCACTGATGAATGCAGGCCGTATCGTGGTGGAGTTCAACGCTCAGGGCATTCTGGCCGAACGTATCCGGGCCGGTGGCGCGGGCATTGGTGCCGTGTTGAGCGATATCGGCATCGGAACGGAACTGGCCGCAGGCAAGCAGATCGTCGAGGTGGCGGGCAAACCCCATGTGGTCGAAACCGGGCTACGGGCGGATGTGGCGTTGATCCACGCCGATTGCGCCGATCCTTTCGGCAACCTTGCCTATGTCGCCACGGCCCGCAATTTCAACCCGCTGATGGCCACCGCAGCCGATTGCGTCATCGTCGAGGCCGAAACCGTCGTGGCCCTGGGTGATCTGGCCCCGGACGCGGTGCACACGCCCGGCGTTTTTGTGGATCACGTTACTGAACTTGACGAATTGTCCGGGGAATATGCCGTTGTCCAGCGCTAGGAACCGCATGATCGCCCGGGCCGCGCGCGAGATCATGCCGGGCACCGTCGTCAACCTTGGCATCGGACTGCCGACCAAGGTCGTCAATCACCTGCCTGCGGATTTCCCGGTCTGCCTGCATACCGAAAACGGGCTGACAGGCATTGGCCCGTCGTTGTCACCGGACAAGGCCGACCGCAACCTGATCGATGCGGGCGGGACCTACGTTTCAACCGTGCCGGGATCGGCCTTTTTCGACAGCGCGACAAGTTTTGCCATGGTGCGATCCGGGCGGCTGGACCTGACGATGCTGGGGGCTTTCGAGGTAGCATCGAACGGCGATCTGGCAAACTGGAAGATCCCCGGGAAATTCAGCCCCGGGCTGGGCGGCGGTATCGAGTTGGCCCAGAAGGCGCGGCGGGTCGTGGTGTTGACGACACACACCGATCGCGCCGGCAATCCCAAGCTGAAGTCGAAATGCGATCTACCGCTGACCGCGCGGGGCTGCGTGGCGCGGATCTTTACCGATATGGCGGTGATCGACGTGACCCCACAGGGTTTTGCGTTGGTCGAAACGCTGGAAGGCGTCAGTGCCACCGAGGTCGCCAATGCGACCGGTGCGCGGCTGATCCTGTCCGACGCGCCCCCGCCGACATTCTGAGGTGCGCGAATGCCAGACGACATGAAAACCCTCCTGTGTGATGCTGTTGATGCGGCGTTTGAACGGCAGGTCACTTTCCTGTCGGAATTGACCGCCCATCCCTCGACTCGCGGAAACGAACAATCGGCGCAGGAATTCATGGCCCGCGAGCTGCAAGCACGCGGATACGATCTGGACCGCTGGCAGATCGATGTCGCTGAAATTCAGCATTTGCCGGGCTTTTCACCAGTGCTTGGCCCCTATGAAGACGCGGTGAATGTCGTTGGCACACATCGGTCGCAAACACAGAAAGGCCGGTCGCTGATCCTGAACGGGCACATAGACGTCGTGCCGACCGGGCCGCTGGATATGTGGGACACACCGCCGTTTGAACCGCGCGTCGAAGGCGGCTGGCTTTACGGGCGCGGCGGCGGCGACATGAAGGCGGGGCTGGCGTCGAACCTGTTCGCGCTGGATGCGCTGACCTCCTGCAATGTTGCCCCGGCGGCGGACGTCTTTTTTCAGTCGGTCGTCGAAGAGGAATGCACCGGCAATGGTGCGCTGGCCTGTATGGCGCGTGGATACCGGGCCGATGCGGCACTGATCCCCGAACCCTTTGCCGAAAACCTGGTGACTGCGCAGCTCGGCGTGATCTGGTTTCAGGTCCGCCTAAAGGGTCGCCCGACCCACGTCGCCTATGCCGGGACCGGGGCAAATGCCATCGAAGCTGCCATTCCGCTGATGCAAGCATTGCACGACATGGAACACCGTTGGAACGAAGCCGACAGGCGGCCATCCGATTACGCGCATATGGACCATGCGCTGAACCTGAACATCGGCAAGATCGAAGGCGGCGACTGGACCAGTTCGGTTCCCGCCTGGTGTGTGTTCGACGTGCGCATGGGGATTTTTCCGGGCCAGTCCATCGCGGACGCGAAGGCGGAGATCGAACAGGTCATCATTGATATAGCGCGGGAAAACGATTTTCTGCGCAATTCGCTGCCGGAGATTGTTTATCACGGCTTTCATGCCGAAGGATACGCCCTGTCGCAGGACAGCTCCGCCAGAGCGGCATCGGCCATTCAGGCACTGGAAAACGCCCATTTGACCGCGACGGGTGAAAGCCTGGGCCGCGAAGCGATCACCGCCACCACCGACGCACGCTTCTTCGGGCTTTATGCCGACACACCTGCGCTGGTCTACGGCCCGCAGGCCGAAGCGATCCACGGTTTCAACGAACGCGTTGACCTGGAAAGCATGCGCCGCGTCACCAAGGCCACCGCCTTGTTCATCGCCGATTGGTGCGGTGTCGAAGAAAAGTAAGGACCCCACAAATGCGTGATGCCGTCATCGTATCCACTGCCCGCACGCCCATCGGCAAGGCCTATCGCGGAGCGTTCAACAATCTGGAAGCCCCGAGCCTTGCCGCGCCCGCGGTCAAAGCAGCACTGGAGCGTGCAGGGTTGCGTGGCGCGGAAGTTGAAGAGGCGATCTTCGGGTCGGCGTTGACCCAGGGGTCATCGGGTGTGAATGTCGCGCGCCATGTGGCGCTGGCCGCGGACCTGCCCGACAGCGTGGCAGCGGCGACCGTTGACCGGCAATGCGCATCCGGGCTGAACGCCATCGCGATAGCGTCGCATATGGTCGCCTGCGAAGGGGTGGATGTTGCCCTTGCGGGCGGGCTGGAAAGCATATCGTTGGTGCAGAACGAACATTGGAACGGGTTCCGATACCGCGACCCGTCCGTGGATGACTCCTATTACATGTCGATGCTGGACACGGCAGAGGTCGTGGCGAAACGTTACGGTGTCAGCCGCGACGCGCAGGACGCCTATGCGCTGCAAAGCCAGCAGCGCACCGCGCGGGCTCAGGACGCCGGTTTTTTTGCGGATGAAATCGTCCCTGTCGACGCGGTCAAACTGGTGCTGGACAAGACAACGCAGGAAACGCGCGAAGAGGAGGTCAGCTTGAGGCACGACGAATGCAACCGTCCCGGCACAACAGCCGAAGGCCTGTCCAGCCTGTCGCCGGTTCGTGGCGAAGGCCAGTCGGTTACGGCCGGCAATGCCAGCCAGCTGTCGGATGGAGCGGCTGCTCTCGTGGTGATGGACGCAGCCGAAGCCGTGCGCCGAAACCTTGCCCCGCTGGGTGCCCTGCGCGGATTCGCGGTGGCAGGCGTTGCACCGGATGAAATGGGGATTGGCCCGGTAGCGGCCATTCCGCGCCTTCTGGACCGGAACGGGCTGACCCTTGATGACATTGACATTTGGGAAATCAACGAAGCTTTCGCGTCGCAGCTGATCTATTGCCGCGACAGGCTGGGGCTTCCCAATGACCGGCTGAACGTGAATGGCGGTGCCATTTCGATTGGCCACCCCTACGGCATGTCCGGCGCCCGGATGGCCGGGCACCTACTGTTGGAAGGCCGCCGGCGCAAAGCGACATGGGGGGTCGTGTCCATGTGCGTAGGCGGCGGCCAGGGTGCGGCGGGACTGTTCGAGGTATTCTGAGCGCACAGTCATCGGGGCGAACATCCATCGTTCCAATGACGTACGAGC
>JBNKYL010000029.1:0-6202 GCA_050300875.1 Paracoccaceae bacterium | reverse complement strand
GAGGTGGCGATCCCCGACATTTCCATCCCTGTGCGCAACCAGCCATCCGTGCCCCAAGAGGCGCTGATCCGCCGTGGTTCGCTTCCCGCCGTGTTCGTTCTGGAAAATGGCGAACCGTCCCTGCGCGTCGTGCGCGTCGGTTATCCAATGCCTGATGGACGCATCGCCATCGTGTCCGGTCTGGACGGCGGCGAGCAGGTCATCCTCAACCCACCAGCCAACCTGATTTCAGGTCACTAGGGCGCGGGATCGGGGAGGATCAGCATGAGCGACCAGGGACATAGCACACCGCACCAGCAGGCCGGGCTTGGGCTGGCCGGGACGCTGGCCAAGGCGTTTATCCACTCGCCGCTGTCGCCGCTGCTCTTGATTGCAACGCTGGCGCTTGGCCTGTTGGGCCTGGCCATGACCCCCCGGCAGGAAGATCCCCAGATCTCCGTGCCGATGGTCGATATCTTCTTTTCTTATCAGGGTGCCTCCGCCGAACAGGTGGCGTCACTGGCGACCGACCCGCTGGAACGGATGATGTCCGAAATCCAGGGCGTCGATCACGTTTATTCCATGTCACGCCAGGGCGGTGCCATGGTGACCGTTCAGTTCGAGGTCGGCGAAGAACTCGGCGCCTCACTGGTCAAACTGAACGACAAGATCCAGTCCAACCTCGACAAGATCCCGCCCGGCGTCAGCCAGCCGCTGATCAAGCCCAAGGGCGTCGATGATGTGCCGGTCGTCACCCTGACCCTGTGGTCGCATTCGGTCGACGAAGCATCCCTGCGCGCACTGGGCCTGGACGTGTTGCAGCGGCTCAAAGAGGTCGACAGCACCGCCCAATCCTTCATCGTCGGCGGCCGGTCCGAAGCGCTCAGGGTCGAGGTCTTCCCCGAACGCCTTGCTGGTTTCGGCATCACGCTCGACCAGATCGCGCAGACAATTCACACCGCGAATGCCGAACGCGAGGTCGGCAACGCTGAAGCCGGTCAGCTGTCCTTCACTCTGCGCACCGGGTCGTTCCTGCGCACGGCCCGCGATATCGAAAACCTGATGATCGGCGGCAGCCTGGGGCAGCCCGTCTATATCCGCGACGTTGCACTGGTCACTGAGGCCACCGACGATGTGTCTAGCCTGGTCAACTATTACACGGGTCCGGCCTATGGCGAAGGCCACGGGCAGGAACATGTGGACCATGACAACGCGACACTCGCCCCGGTCGGCGCCCCCGCCGTGACGATTGCGGTGGCCAAACAACCCGGTTCCAACGGTGTGACCGTCGCCGAAGAAGTTCTGGCCTATGTCGACCAACTCAAAGGCAGCCTGATCCCCGACAACGTGCAGGTCGAGATCACCCGCAACTATGGCGAGACGGCGAATGAGAAGGTCAATGAACTGATCTTCAAGCTCTTCGTCGTCACCGGCGCCGTCACCATTCTGATCTGGCTGGCGCTTGGCTGGCGCGCCGCTTCGGTCGTGCTGATCGTCATCCCGGTCGTGATCTTGCTGACGGTCTTTTCCGCATGGCTGATGGGCTACACCATCGACCGCGTGTCGCTGTTCGCGCTGATCTTCTCGATCGGCATTCTTGTGGATGACGCCATCGTCGTGGTCGAAAACGTCTACCGCCGCTGGCTGATCGACGGCAAGTGCACCGCCGAATGCAACGTCGACGCGGTGCGCGAGGTCGGCAACCCGACCATTCTTGCGACCTTCACCGTGATCGCGGCCCTGCTGCCCATGGGCTTCGTATCCGGCATGATGGGCCCCTATATGCAGCCGATCCCGGCGCTAGGCTCCGTCGCCATGCTGCTGTCGCTCTTCGCGGCCTTCATGTTCACGCCCTGGCTGGCCCAACGCATCCGTCCGCCGATCGAAAAGCTGCAGCGTAGCCAGGACAGCGAACATCGTCAGGCCGAAGCCCTGCTGAACTTCTTCCAGCGTATGCTGACGCCGCTGATCGAAAACCGTCTGGTTGGCTGGCTATTCGGCCTGGGTCTGCTCTTCGTCTTCTTCCTGTCGCTGTCCATGTTCGCCACCACCTCGGTGACGGTGAAGATGCTGCCCAACGACAACAAGCCGGAATTCAACGTCGCCATCAACATGCCCGAAGGCACCCCGCTGCCCGAAACGGCCAACGTGGCCGGTGCGCTGGCGCAGGCGGTCATGGCGCTGGACGAAGTGACGGCGGTTCAGACCTATGTCGGCACCGCGTCGCCCTTCAACTTCAACGGGCTGGTGCGCCACACCTACCTGCGTGAAGAGGCCTGGCAGGGCGACATTCAGGTGCAGTTGCTGGGCAAAGAAGAACGCGACCGGTCCAGCCATGATCTGGCTGTCGAGGCCCGCGAACTGCTGACCCCGATCGCCGACCAGATGGGCGCGCGTATCGAGGTCATCGAAATGCCCCCCGGACCGCCGGTGCTGCAAACCATGGTGGCCGAGGTCTACGGCCCTGACAACGAAACCCGCCGTCAGGTCGCCGCCGATATCGAAGGCCTGTTCCACGAAGCAGACACCATCGTCGATGTCGACAGCTTCATCCAGGCCGAACAGACAAGCTTCCAGTTCGTCGTTGATCGCGAAAAAGCGTCCCGGTTGGGCATCTCGGTCGAAGATGTGAACCGTCAGCTCGACATGGCCATGGGCGGCTTCCGTCTGGGCGACGTGAAATCCGAACGGATGCTGGAACCGAAATTCATCTATCTGCAAATGCCGTTCGCGCTGCGCGGTGAATTCGGGCGGCTCGAACAACTGCCGGTGCCGACCGCCATGGGCACTATGGTGCCGCTGGGCGAAATCGGTCATTTCGAAAGCTACCGTGTGGACGACATCGTCTATCACAAGGACCTGCGCGCCGTCGAATATGTGACCGGCGAAGTCGCTGGCCGGCTCGGCGCCCCGATCTACGCGATCATGGAAGTCGAAGACCTGCTTGACGGCTACACCTCGCCCGATGGCGTGCGCGTTGCCTCGACGCTCACCGGCCCGCCCGCCGACAGCCTGCAATCAGGCATGGAATGGACGGGCGAATGGACGGTGACCTACGAAACATTCCGCGACATGGGCCTGGCCTTCGGCGCGGCGCTGATCCTGATCTATATCCTCGTTGTCTGGGAATTCGGCAATTTCACGTTGCCTGCCATCGTCATGGTGCCGATCCCGCTGACGCTCATCGGCATCATCCCCGGCCACTGGCTGTTCAATGCCTCGTTCACCGCGACCTCGATGATCGGCTTCATCGCGCTGGCGGGCATCATCGTGCGCAATTCGATCCTGCTGGTCGACTTCTCGCGCCATGCCGTCGCCGATGGTATGGATGTGCGCGAAGCTGTCATCTACGCCTGTTCGACCCGGACGCGGCCGATCATCATCACTGCGCTGGCGCTTATCATCGGCTCGTCGGTGATCCTGTCCGATCCGATCTTCCAGGGCATGGCGATCTCGCTCATGATGGGTGGCTTGGTATCCACGCTGCTGACCCTGGTCGTCATTCCGCTGGGCTGCGTCAGCTGGCGTCAGGCGCTGGTCAATGACGGCTCGCCCAAGTCCGATGATGATCCGGCAGGCCTTCACAAGGAAATCCCGGAAAAGCCGGGTCGGCTTGTGTCCGAACGTTCGCTGGTTCAGCGCGCCGGTGGGCTGGTCATTGGCCTGCTGGGTTTGATCGGCGCAGCCTTTGAATTGCTGGGCACTGGCCTCGGCCACCTGATTTCCCGCCTGACCTCGCGCAGCGCGGCACCTGCAGCCCCGACCGCCGCGCCCAGTCCGGCCCCGCAGCCCGTTGCTGCTGCCCCCGCTGCCGCCGTTCTCGTCGATGAACCTGCCGCAGAACAGGCAAAGGTCGAACCAGCACCCAAGCCCGCCGCAGCGGCCCCGGCTGCCAAAGCGAAAAAAGCGCCAGCCAAAAAGCCCGCCGCAACAAAGCCCAAAGCCCAGTCGAAGGCGAAACCTGCGACCAAGGCAAACGCTGCCCCGAAGGCCACGGCGACCGCCAAGGCTGCGACTAGCAAGAAATCGGCCAAGGCACCCAAACCTGCCGCCGCCAAGAAACCTGTCGCCAAGCGGACCACGACCACCCGTGCCCGCCGTGGCATCCGGCTGAAGGATATCGACGGCAATGTCTGACCTTCGCACCCATAACCCGGGCCTGGCCCCGTTCGCAGCCGCCGCCCTGCTGGCCTGCGCCCCGGCCGTTGCCCAGAACATGCCCGCTGCGCCCATTCCCGGCCCGTTTCAGGTCATGCCAATGGCACCTGAACAGCCTGCTGCGCCTCAGGCGCCCATCGCCATGACCTTCCCGAATGCGGCCACGCCTGTGCCCTACTGGATGGTGCCGAACGGCGATGCGCCTGCGGTACAGCAGGGTCAGGATGCGCCTGCGCCGGTTTACCTCGGTCCGCAGCAACAGCAGCGCTGGCAACTGCGCTTCGTGCCGGGCTGGGGCTGGGTGCCCGAACAACCCGGCCAGGCCGCCGCAGGTGGTGCAACGACATTTCAGGGTCAGGCCGCCGCTGGCGGGTCTTTCGGCGGCTACGCCGCGCCGCGCGGTCAATGGTCCGGTTACGGGCCGTATGCCCCGGGCTACGGCTGGGCACCAAACCAAGGATGGGGACAGCGTTGATGCACAAAGTGACCGCATATCGGGCTGTCCGCAGACTTGCCGCCGCATCCTTCGCGCTTGCCGCGATGCAAACGGCAACGCTGGCCGCCGCCCAAAGCGGTAATCCCTGGGCGCCAAAACAGCAGGTGCAAGCCCCCGTCGCGCAACCGCAGATCGCGCCCGCGCCGTCTGCGAACTACGCGCCGGCCGACCTCGAAAGCACGCTCAGCAATGGCGGCTCGCTGACTGCGTCGCAGCAGGCACCGATCATTCCGCCCGTCGCAGAACCACAGGCGTTGGCGACACCGGTTCCGTCCTCGCCCTTCGTCGGTTCGACGCAGAATCCCAATGCCGCCAATTCATACCTTGGCTACGTGTCGCCCTTCGCGCTCGGCACGCCGATCACGGGGTATGACAGTGGTCTTTATCAGCCCGGATACGGCTACGTACCGGGGCTGACCTATGGCAATCCATATGGCGCCTATCCCGGCTACGGCTGGGGCAGCGCGCCCTATCAGGGCTACGGCTCGTATCCGACCTGGGGGAACAACAGCTCCTCCTGGCCATTCAACAACAGTTTCGGTGGTTTCGGTCCGTTTAGCGGCTTTGGACCGTTTGGGTTTTGGTAAGCCGCAAGACTTTCACCGGCTCCCGCTGTTGGGAACCGGTTCTGAAATTGGTGCAGGTCCCGGTGCCAAGTTCATTTCATCCTCCCTGGGACAACAAAAGGAGAAACGCTTATGCGTAAGACAATCATCACTGCCGCGGTTGCTGCCGCTCTTGGTCTGGCTGCCGGTACGGCTGCCCAAGCTCAAAACTGGGGCCCTGGCTATAACGGTTACGGCCCGGGCTACGGCTACGCACCCTATAACGGCTGGAACAACGGCTGGAACAACGGCTGGGGTCCGTGGAACAACGGCGGTTGGGGTCCCTGGAACAACAACGGCTGGGGCGGCAACAACTGGTTCCCCTGGAACAACAACGGCTACAACAACGGCTGGGACATGGGCCCGTTTGACGGCAACGGAAACGGCAATGGCTCGTTCAACTTCGGCTTCTCCGGTTCGGCAGAAGGCGCAGGCCGTGGCCAGGGCCAGGGCAACGGTTACGGCTATGGCTACAACAACCCTTGGGGATACGGCCCGTACAATGGCCCGGCTCCTTGGATGATGCAGCAGCAGCCTGACGGCACCATGGCTCCGGCTGCTCCGGGCGCCCCTGCCGACCTGCAGGCTCCGGTCGCAGAAGAAGAGTCGAACGGCTAATAGCCACCACTCGACGCGTGTCCCACCCGGCCTGTCCGGGTGGGGCCACCCCATGCTGCCCATCGAAAGGCTTCCCAATGCTGGCATTCCTGCGCAAGACCGTCGCTTTGACGCTGGCCGGACTGATTTCTGCATCGCCGGTATGGGCGCAAAACTCGACACAGAACCTTTCCTACACTGCGACCGCCGTGCACACCGTGCCCGGTCAAGGGACGGAAATCGGAACCGTCATCAAGTCCGGCGCCAACTTGCGCCTGGAATACGAACAGGGCGGCCAGATCACCGCCCAGATCCTGCGACCGGCCGAAGGTGTGGTGTATATTCTCTACCCCGCCGACCGCAGCTA
>JBNKYL010000028.1:0-11718 GCA_050300875.1 Paracoccaceae bacterium | reverse complement strand
GCAGGTGCATGAAAATTACATCATCGCGCAGACCAGCGACGGCATGGTGATCATCGACCAACACGCCGCGCATGAACGACTGGTCTACGAACGGTTGAAGGCGCAGTTTTCGGAACGGGCAGTGGCGCGGCAGGCTTTGCTGATACCCGATATCGTCGAACTGGGGCAGGACGGTGCCGCGGATATCCTGGCGATTGCCGATGATCTGGCTGCGCTTGGGCTGGTCGTCGAACCCTTCGGCGGTGGCGCGGTCGCGGTGCGTGAAACCCCGGCGGTGCTGGGGCAGGTCGATGCAGCCGCGCTGTTGAACGACATCGTCGACGAACTGTCCGAGGGTCAGCAAAGCGGCGCGCTCAAGGGCCGGATCGACGCGGTGCTCAGCCGCATGTCTTGCCACGGCTCGGTCCGGTCGGGCCGCCGGATGCGCGCCGAGGAAATGAATGCGCTGCTGCGCGAGATGGAAGCGACGCCATCGTCGGGCCAATGCAATCACGGGCGGCCCACCTACGTGAAACTGCAACTGGCCGATATCGAACGGCTGTTCGGTCGCACATGATGCAGATCGGGTCCATCGTCATTGATTTCGCCAATCCCTGGCACGTGACCGGTGTGATCGGCGGTGCGGTGGCGTTGCTTGTCGTGATCCTGCTGATCGTCACACTGCGCCGCGCCGGATCATCTGCCGATGCAATGGGACCGATGCTGGCGCAGCTGAACGCGCTGACCGGCCGGGTGCAATCGCTATCGGATGGCCAGCAGCAGCTGACTGGCGGGCTGACCCATGTGTCCGAAGCGCAGGCCACCAGCCAGACCAAGATGCTGCACCTGATGGAACAGCGGCTGGCCGATGTGTCCAAGGCGCTGGATGAACGGCTGGAAGGCACATCGGTTCGCACCGCGCAGTCGCTAGGAGAATTGCAGGAACGCTTGGCGACAATCGACAAGGCGCAGGAAAACATCACCAAGCTGTCGGGTGATGTGCTGTCGCTGCAGGACATCCTGTCGAACAAGCAGACGCGCGGGGCTTTTGGGGAAATCCAGCTGACCGACATCGTCACCAAGGCGCTGCCTTCGGACAGTTTCACATTGCAGGCGACACTGTCGAATGGGCGACGGGCGGATTGCCTGATCCACCTGCCCAACCCGCCGGGGCCGATCGTGGTGGATGCGAAATTTCCGTTGGAGGCCTACGAAAAGCTGCGGGCAGCGGGCAATGACTGGGAGTTGAAACAGGCGGTCAGTGACTTCAAGACATCCGTACGCACCCATATCCGCGCAATTTCTGAACGCTACCTGATCGAGGGCGAAACGGCGGACGGGGCGCTGATGTTTCTGCCCTCTGAAGCCATCTACGCCGAACTGCATTCGAATTTCGCGGAACTGGTGCGCGAAGGGTTTGAACGGCGGGTGTGGATCGTGTCGCCCACGACTTGCATGGCGACGTTGAACACGATGCGGTCGATCCTGAAAGATGCGCGCATGCGCGAACAGGCGGGCGAGATCCGCAAGATGCTGCGGCTTCTGCACCGCGACGTCGAACTGGTCGTGGAGCGGGTCGGCAAGCTGGACACGCATTTCGCGCAAGCGCGGTCCGACCTGGAAGGGATCGGCACGGCGGCGGAACGGGCGGGCAAGCGGGCCGCGAAGCTGGACAATTTCGACTTCGAAGAACTGGCTCCGGATACGGAGAACGTCGTGAAGCTGACCGGCCAATAAGGTCTTGCGCTCAGCACCTTGATCCATGTCATATCTGGATGCAGCAAAGCCGGGCTTGATCGGTCATGCGCAACAGGAGGGAAAGCCATGATCAATATTACCACGCGCAAGGTCGCGCATATTGCGATCCGCGCGCGCGAGATCGACGCCAAGGTCGGCACATGGGACGCGCCAGGCGACAGTCAGGATGCGGATTCGATCCTGGAATCCCGGCGCGGCGATGCGACCGAGGCGGAATTGCGCGCCTTCATCCGGCGGCTGAACGCCGACGAAAAGGCGGAGCTGGTGGCGATCATGTGGATCGGGCGGGGCACTTACGAACCCGAAGAGATCGCCGAAGCCATCGAAACCGCGCAGGAAGAAGCCAGCACGCCGACCGAGAATTACCTGTTGGGCGTGCCGATGCTGGCCGATTACCTCGAAGAGGGCATGGAAAAGCTGGGCATCGACATGGGCGATGTCGAAGACGAGATCTACCGAAAAGGGTAGGTCCTGAAAGCGTGTCCACGCGTGGACACGCCAAAAATCCCAAGAAGTTGCCAGACTCGAAGCGTTGCGGCGCCGCAGATCACATGTGGTCAACGACCGCCAGGTATTGCGATTGGGTCTGCACGTAGTCCATCCATTCGGCCACCAGCGCCGGGTCTGACGGAGCCGCGGTCACGCCGGCATGGATGCGCCGGGCCAGCACGGCCTCGATCGCCAACGACACCGGCCCGGACACCAGCCGCGCCATGGCCGAGCCGCGCGCGTCGCCCTGGGCGTCCAGCACGTAAGTCTTGTGATAGACCGGTTTGCCGTCTTTTTCCGCCTTCAGCGCCACGCACAGGATCACCCGGTCGGCTTCGCCGGGGGCATAGCTGTTTTCGGCCAGCAGGCGGGCCGAGGTTTCGGTGATCCAGGCGTCGGCTTCTTCGCTGTCCAGTTTTTCCAGCGCTTCGAAGATCGGCGCCCAAGCATCGGCCCAGCCATTCAGGCGCAGCGTGCCGCGCACGAAATCGCGCACCGGCCAGGCCCGGTCGAATTGGTAATCTTCCATGAAAGGCAGGCTGTCGCGGTTCGGATAGACCTCGAACGTTTCGGGGGTGGGCAGGGGGGCCGCATAGCTGGTGATCGCGTCCCAAGGTCGTGCCACGGAAAGTTCCGAAAACGACCGGATGGATTTCGAGGGGCTTTTCAGCGCCTTCAAAACACCTGCGGGTGCCCAGCTGAACTTATAGCGGAAAGCATTGGGTTCTGCCGGAACCCCGCCGCAATAGGATGTGAAGCTGATCGTGTTATGCGCGTCATAGGCGGGCGATTTCAGGTAATCGGCGACCAGCCAATGCGCCATCAGGTGGTCGATGCCGGGGTCCAATCCGACCTCGTTCACCAGCGCGACGCCAGATTGGCGAGCCTCGTCATCCAGCGCGCGCATTTCCGGCGAAATATAGGACGATGACACGAAATGCGCGCCTGCAGCGATACAGGCCTTGGCGATGGCCACGTGCCAGTCGCCGGGCAGCATGGACACAGCCACGTCGCCGGGTTTCAGCGCGGCAGCCAGCGCGTCCAGGTCGAAGGGCTGCACGTCCACGTCCAGCGGGGCCAGCGCCGCGCGCGCCTTGTTGACGGACCGGTTCCAGACCTGAACCTCGCGACCCTGTTCGATCAGGCGTTTCAGGCCGGGGATGGATGACAGGCCGGTGCCGCACCAATGGATGGTCATGTCGTGTTGCCTTTCAAACTTTGGCGATATGCGTGTCGAAGGTCGCGGCCGCCCGCGCCCATGTGCCGCCCGCATCGGTGTCGAAATCCATGAGCAATGGCAAGAGCTGGCCTGCGAAATCGACCGAACTTTCGGCGGGCAGAAGCGAGGGCAGGTTGTCGATGGCCATCACATCGAGCACCGGGCTTTCGGCCACGCGGATCACCGGGGCGTCCCATGTTGTGGCGTGGTCATAGACCGGCACGGGGTTGTAATCCGATGTCGGGTCGCAGGCGATATCGCCGATCAGGCGCAGGGCGCGCGGCCGGGTCGCGGTGTCGGGCGGCACGAATTGCGGGCATCCGGGGGTCGCAAGGATGCAATTGAAGAAAATGTCGTGATCCAGAACCTCTGGGAAGGGCCCGCCATGGGCGGTTTCGGCCATGTCCCAATCGGTCGTGGCAATCCCGGCGCGGGCACACATGTCACGCACGCCGGATCCCACGCGGCCGAGCGCGCCGACAACGATGGCGCGGGCGTCGGTTTGACCCAACCGGGCCTGTACATCTGCCACCATGGCGTCGGCGCTGGCATAGGTGTTGACCGCAGGGCAGGTGCCACCGGTCCGCTGTGCGGCATAGGCAAAAAGGCTGACGCCCGCCCCCGCAAAACCCGCCCAGTAGCCAAAGGCCGCCTGCCTGCGCCCGTTCGAATCCGTCAGGTATTCGAGGTCCAGAAGGCGACCGCCGCCGGCACGAAACCGGTTCAGCAGCGCCGGGCCGTCATGCTGGCCCTTGAAGGCATGGCCGAACATGATGTGGGTATGGGGCAGGGGGGTGCCGTCATCGGGCAGTTCCTTGAGCCCCAGGATGATCGAGTCCGCCGGGGCGGTGCGCCAGCTGCCTGCTGGAACGACTTGCGCCCCGCGCGCGGCATATTCGGCCGCGGAAATGCAGCGATCGGGGCTGTCTTCGATGCTAACACTATGGCCTGCCTGCAAAAGTGCGGCCGCGCCATCGGATGTCACGGGGACGCGCTGTTCGTTTGCGCGTTCCTCTGCGCGGATATGAAACTGTGCCATGCTTTCCCTGACCCATTGAATCGGCGGCATATTGGCCGATCACGCGTCGACAAGAAACTGCGACTAATTGAACGAGCGTTTATTTCTGCTTGCTCTGTCCTGCGGAATGTTTACTTTCGCCGCAAGGCGATTACTAATGTGTCCAGAACAACAGGTCTGGCGCAACGAAATTGCCAGCAAGGCAGCACCCGGACCCAACCGGTAAGCCGCCGACAGGGGAGGAACTTGCGATGGCAGCCACGGCTGAACGTGATCTGGTATCCATACCTGCGTTGCTGGATCGTAATGCCAGCCGCTTTGCCGGTAAGCCCGCCTTTCGCGAAAAGGAATTCGGTATCTGGCAAACCTGGACCTGGATGGAGGTCGCCGAAGAGGTACGTGCCATGGCGCTGGGTTTTCTGGCGTTGGGGCTGAATGCCGGGGATCACGTCGCGATCATCGGACGCAACCGCCCGCGCCTTTACTGGGCGATGGTCGCCGCGCAGAAATGCGGGGCGGTGCCGGTGCCGCTATATCAGGATGCCGTGGCCGAGGAGATGGGATACGTCCTGTCCAATTGCGAGGCGCGGTTCGTGATCGTGGGGGATCAGGAACAGGTCGACAAGGTGTTGCAGGTTCAGGAGCAGGCCAAAACGATCGAACATGTGATCTATGTGGATCCTCGGGGCTTGCGCAAATACGATCACAGCCGCCTGCATTCGATGACCGATGTCGAGGCCGAAGGCCGTGCCGCGCATGAGCGTTTCGAAAAGGATTTGGCAGACCGCGAAGCGGCCCTGACCATGGATAGCACCTGCGTGATGCTGTACACGTCCGGCACCACCGGGCGGCCCAAGGGCGTGGTGCTGTCGAACCGGAATATCATCGAAAGTTCAAAGAATTCGGTCGAGTTCGACCACCTGCGCAAGGACGAAGAAGTTCTGGCCTACCTGCCGATGGCCTGGGTGGGCGATTTCATCTTTTCCATCGGGCAGGCGTTCTGGTCGGGGTTCTGCGTGAATTGCCCCGAAAGCGATGCCACGATGATGACCGATCTGCGAGAAATCGGGCCGACCTATTTCTTTGCACCGCCGCGGGTCTTCGAAAACATGCTGACCAATGTGATGATCCGCATGGAAGATGCCGGGCGGTTCAAGCGCTGGCTGTTCAAGACCTTCATGGATCATGCCCGCAAGGTCGGTGGAGACATTCTTGATGGCAAACCCGTCGGTGGCGGCGACCGGTTCAAGTATTGGCTGGGCAATCTGCTGGTCTACGGGCCGCTGAAAAACACGCTGGGCTTTTCGAATTTCCGCGTGGGATATACGGCGGGCGAGGCGATCGGGCCGGAGATCTTCGAGTTTTACCGGTCGTTGGGCATCAATCTGAAACAGCTTTACGGACAGACCGAGGCATCGGTGTTCATCACCCTGCAGCCCGATGGCGAGGTGCGTGCCGATACGGTGGGCGTGCCGGGACCGGGCGTGGAAATCCGCATCGCCGATAACGGCGAAGTGTTTTACCGCTCGCCGGGTGTGTTCGTGGAATATTACGGCAATCCGGACAGCACCGCATCGACCAAGGATGCCGAAGGCTGGGTGGCCACGGGCGATGCCGGGTTCATCGAAGAAGCCAGCGGCCATTTGCGGATCATCGACCGCGCCAAGGATGTGGGCAAAATGGCCGACGGTCGGATGTTCGCCCCCAAATATGTGGAAAACAAGCTGAAATTCTATCCCAACATCCTTGAAGCCGTGGTGTTCGGCAATGGGCGGGATATGTGCACGGCGTTTATCAACATCGACCTTCAGGCGGTGGGAAATTGGGCCGAGCGCAACAATATCGCCTATGCGTCCTATCAGGAATTGGCGGGCCATCCGCAGGTTCTGGCGACGATCCAGTCCCATGTCGAAGAGGTCAACCGGTCGGTCGCAGAAGACGATATGCTGTCGGGCTGCCAGGTTCATCGGTTCCTGGTGTTGCACAAGGAACTGGATGCCGATGATGGCGAGATGACACGCACGCGCAAGGTGCGGCGCGGGGTGATCGAAGAGAAGTTCGGCGACCTGATCGACGCGCTCTATTCCGGCAAATCCGAACAATACACCGAAACCGAAGTGACCTACGAAGACGGGCGCAAGGGCAAGATCAGGGCCACGCTGGAAATCCGCGATGCGGCTGTGGTGCCGGTCGCGGCGAAGGTGGCGGCGGAATGACAGAATTCTCGACGAAGATCCTGGCCTCCCGCAGGAGAATTTCAGGAAGGGTGATGGGGGTGGCATATGCTTGACCAGTCGACCGAAGGCTACACCACTGCCGATGGCCGCAAGATCGGCGGCGTGATGATGGAGATGAAGAACATCACCCTGCGATTTGGCGGGGTGAAGGCGATCACCGATATCTCGTTCGACATCCGCGAGGGCGAAATTCGCGCCATCATCGGGCCGAACGGGGCGGGAAAATCGTCGATGCTGAACGTCATCAGCGGGTTCTATGTGCCGCAGGAAGGCGAGGTCTGGTTTAGGGGTACCAAGCGCCCGCCGATGAAACCCTTTCAGGTGGCCGCCCAAGGCATCGCCCGGACCTTTCAGAACATCGCTTTGTTCGAAGGCATGTCAGTGCTGGACAACATCATGACCGGTCGACTGACGCATATGAATGCGGGCATGGCCGCACAGGCGATGTGGTTTGGCAAGGCGCAGGCCGAAGAGATCGCTAACCGCGAAAAGGTCGAGGAAATCATTGATTTCCTTGAAATTCAGGCGATCCGCAAGACGCCGGTGGCGCGCTTGCCTTATGGCCTGAAAAAGCGGGTCGAGCTGGCCCGCGCGCTGGCGGCCGAGCCCAAGCTGCTGCTGCTGGACGAACCGATGGCGGGGATGAATGTCGAGGAAAAAGAGGACATGAGCCGCTTTATCCTGGATGTGAATGATGAATTCGGCACCACCATCGCGCTGATCGAACATGACATGGGCGTGGTGATGGACCTGTCGGACCGGGTCGTCGTGATGGATTACGGCAAGAAGATCGGTGACGGCAGCCCGGAAGAAGTGCGCAACAACCAGGATGTGATCGACGCCTATCTTGGCGTGTCGCACGATTAGGGGGACGGAGATGCCAGACCAACTCTTATTCGCGATAGAGGTCACCCTGAACGGGCTGATGGCCGGTGTGCTCTATGCGCTGGTCGCGCTGGGCTTCGTCCTGATCTTCAAGGCCTCGGGGATATTCAATTATGCGCAGGGTGTGTTCGCGCTGTTCGCAGCGCTGACGCTGGTGGGGATCATGGACGGGCAGGTGCCGTTCAGCCATCTGATCAATGCGGTCTTCGGCACCGATATTCACCATTTCGGCTGGCATATCCCCAGCCTGATCGCGATTGCGCTGACCATCGGGGTTATGACGCTGCTGGCGATCGTCGTCGAACGCTACATACTGCGTCATCTGGTCAACCAGCCGGACATCATCCTGTTCATGGCGACCATCGGGTTGGCCTATTTCATGGAAGGGTTCGGCGACGTGATGTGGGGGGCCGACATCAAGACGCTGGATGTCGGGCTGCCGCAGGGGATCAACGAAACCATCGATACGGTCACCTATAACTGGTTCGGCTACGGGTTCTTCATCGACAACCTCGATATCGTGGCGACGATCATTGCCGCACTTCTGGTGACGGGGCTGGTGCTGTTCAGCCAATACACCAAGCAGGGCCGGGCGATGCGCGCCGTGGCCGATGACCACCAAGCGGCTCTGTCGGTGGGCATCAGCCTGCGGTTCATCTGGGTGCTGGTGTGGTCCATTGCCGGGTTCGTGGCGCTGGTCGCGGGCATGATGTGGGGCGCGAAATCGGGCGTGCAGTTCAGCCTGTCGCTGATCGCGTTGAAGGCCCTGCCGGTGCTGATGTTGGGCGGGTTCACCTCGATCCCCGGCGCCATCGTCGGCGGGCTGATCATCGGGGTTGGCGAAAAGCTGTTCGAATTTGCCATTGGTCCGATGATCGGCGGGGCAACAGAAAACTGGTTCGCCTATGTGCTGGCGCTGGCCTTCCTGGTGGTGCGGCCGCAGGGGCTGTTCGGCGAAAAGATCATCGAAAGGGTGTAGCGCCATGACCAAACTGATTGCCATTCTGAATGTCGTCGCCTGGGCCGGGTTCTGGGCCTTTGGCTACATTGCCATGACCAGCGGCGGCGGCACTGGCAGTACGATTGTCGCGGGCATCTTTGCGCTGGTGGGCGCGGCTATCGGGGTCTGGGCATACATGATGCTGGTGCGCAATGCGCGGGCATCCGGGTATGAAAAAATTCACCGCCGGGCGGAGATCTCCGGGGCGGGGCCGGTCAATCAGGACGTGGTGGAATGATGCGGATCAGGGTCCGGTCGATGCGAACAGGAAGGGGCGCGTAGATGCTTTACCGCGAGGCGGGGGATTTCAAGACCTCCTACAAGGATGACAACCAGACCTTCCCGATCCGGTTCGACCGCTGGGCCTATTACACGGCATTGGCATTCGCCTTTCTGGTGGTGCCGTTCTTTATCAATGACTACTGGGCGAACGCTGTGTTCGTGCCGTTCCTGATCTATGTCATCGCGGCGTTGGGGTTGAATATCCTGACCGGGTATTGCGGGCAGGTGTCGCTGGGCACGGGCGGGTTCATGGCCGTGGGGGCCTATGCCTGTTACAAGCTGATGACGTCCTTTCCCGAGGTGTCGATGCTGATCCATATCCCGTTGGCGGGGTTGATCACGGCGGGGGTGGGTGTGCTGTTCGGGCTGCCATCCTTGCGGATCAAGGGATTTTACCTGGCGGTGGCGACACTGGCGGCGCAGTTCTTCCTTGTGTGGCTCTTCAACAAGGTGCCGTGGTTTTACAACTATTCGGCGTCGGGCCAGATCAATGCGCCGGAACGCTCGGTCTTTGGCGTCACGGTGACGGGGCCGTTCACGGAACCTTGGGCGAAATACCTGATCTGCCTGGTCTTCGTCGTGGCGCTGGCCTGGATCGCGCGCAACCTGACGCGCGGGTCGATCGGGCGGCGGTGGATGGCGATCCGCGACATGGATATCGCGGCAGAGATCATCGGGGTGAACCCGCTGACCGCGAAACTGTCGGCTTTTGCGGTATCGTCGTTTTTCGTGGGCGTCTCGGGTGCCTTGTTCTTCAGCGTCTACCTGGGCGCGGTCGAGGTGGGCGAAGCCTTCGGCATCCAGAAATCGTTCTTGGTGCTGTTCATGGTCATCATCGGCGGGCTGGGGTCAATCCTTGGGTCATTCCTGGGTGCCGGGTTCCTGGTGCTGATGCCGGTGATCCTGAAGAACCTGCTGGTGGGCACGCTGGGCTGGCCCACGGACCTGTCGGAACATTTCCAGTTCATGATCGTAGGCGGTCTGATCATCCTGTTCCTGATCCTGGAACCGCATGGCATGGCGCAGTTGTGGCGCCTAACCAAAGAAAAACTGAGACTCTGGCCCTTCCCGCACTAAGGTAGGTCCATTGGAAACGTGCGAAACGAAACCAATAGGGAGGTAATAATCGCATGAAACTGAAACTGGCAACTTGGGCACTGGCCGCCGTTGTCGCAGCCGCCCCGGCGCTTGCGGAAAACGTCGTGACGTCACTGTCCTATCGCACCGGGCCTTATGCCGCGAACGGTATTCCGGTGGCGGATGGCTTTGCCGACTACATCACCCTGCTGAACGAGCGCGACGGTGGTGTGGGCGGCGTTCCGGTCAAGATGATCGAATGCGAAACCGGCTATAACACCGAAAAAGGCGTGGAATGCTATGAGGCGACCAAGGGCGAAGGCGCTCTGGTCTATTCGCCGCTGTCCACGGGCATCACGTATCAGCTGATTCCCAAAGCATCCGCTGACGGGATTCCGGTTCACTCGATGGGCTATGGCCGGACCTCTGCCGCGAACGGCAAGGTGTTCGAATGGATCTTCAACTATCCCGCGACCTATTGGGATGGCGCGTCGATCGCGATCAACCACATCCTGGACCTGAATGGCGGCGATATCAGTGGCAAGAAGATTGCGCTGGTCTACCACAACTCAGCCTATGGCAAGGAACCGATCCGCACGCTGGAAGTTCTGGCTGAAAAGCATGGCTATGAACTGTCGCTGCTGCCCGTTGACCACCCCGGTCAGGAACAGAAGTCGCAGTGGCTGCAAATCCGTCGCGAAAAGCCTGACTATGTCCTGATGTGGGGCTGGGGCGTGATGAACCAGGTGGCCATTCAGGAAGCCGCGAACATCCGCTTCCCGATGGAAAACTTCATCGGTGTCTGGTGGTCGGGATCTGAAAACGACACCCTTCCCGCAGGCGATGGGGCCAATGGCTACAAAGCGCTGACGCTGGCCAACCCGGGGTCGGACTATCCGATCTATGCGGACCTTGAACAGTATGTCTATGGCGCTGGCAAAGCCGCCGGTGCAGGCGATCAGCACGGCTATGTGTTGTATAACCGTGGGCTGTATCAGGCCTTCCTGACAACCGAAGCAATCCGCAAGGCACAGGAAATGTTCGGCGTCACCGACATCACACCCGCGCAGATGCGTGACGGCATGGAATCGTTGCAGATCACCGATGAGCTGATGGCAGCGGCTGGTCTGACCGACTTTGCCCCGGCTTTTGACGTGACTTGCGAAAACCATGGCGGGTCGGGCATGGCCAAGATCCAGCAATGGGACGCGGCGTCGAAGACCTGGTCGGTCATCACCGACTGGATTTCGGCTGACCGTTCGGTTGTCGATCCGCTGATCGCAGAAGATTCGGCAGCCTATGCCGCCGAAGCCGGTATCACGGAGCGCTGCAACTAAGACCTGAAAACGTTCGGCCCGCCCCAGCGGCGGGCCGAACCCAAGCGACATATGAACGAAGGCCCCGCGATGCTGGACGCTGCCAAGACCGAAGAGACATTGTTGGAAGTCAACAATATCGAGGTGATCTATAATCACGTCATTCTGGTTCTGAAGGGCGTGTCCTTGTCGGTGCCCAAGGGCGGCATCACCGCCTTGCTGGGTGGCAATGGCGCGGGCAAATCAACGACGCTGAAATCCATTTCCGGGTTGCTTGGGTCCGAACGCGGCGAGATCACCAAAGGGTCGGTAAAGTACCGCGGGCAAAACCTGGACAATATGAACCCGTCCGACCTGGTCAAGATGGGGATCATCCAGGTGATGGAAGGTCGCCACGTTTTCGAACACCTGACGGTCGAAGAAAACCTGATGACCGGCAGCTATACGCGGCGCGAAGG
>JBNKYL010000027.1:0-6544 GCA_050300875.1 Paracoccaceae bacterium | reverse complement strand
AGGCGCTGTTGCCCGCGCGGCCCTTGCCGATGATACGGCAAGCCGAACTGCCGCGTCCGCGCATGTTCGAAACCCGCGGTGGGCCTCCGACCGAACCGGTGCAACCGCAGCCGGGACAGAGTGACAATTTCCTGATTGATCTGCTTGGCGCGATTCTGGGCAACGGCTAATCGAAATCCACTTTGGATTTCGATTTGATTTTCATTCTGAAAACCGCGCGCGTGTCACATTCTTTTCAGATCCTGGATCAGGCGGTCCAGATCGCGCCCGCGCTTGTCCAACATCGCCCCGATCTCGGCCCGCTCGGCCTTGACCAGCGAAATGCCTTCGATCTTCATGTCGATGAACTTGCCGTTCTTGTCGGCCACGACAAACCCAATCTCAAAGGGCGACTGGCCCGCGAGATGGGCAAGCGCATCGACCTCGTAAAACGATTTGACCGCGCGGGCAGCGATGACCTCGATCTTGCCACCGATGAATTCACGAAAACGGCGCCCGTATTTATGCGAGATGTAGATCTTGAAGGCTTCGGCAAAGTCAGCCTTTTGCCGGTCGGATGCGGTGCGGGCATCGGCGCCCAGCACCAGTTGCCCGATGATGGCGGTGTCACCGTAGCGGCTGAAGACGCCTTCGAAATCGCGCAGCATGGCGGCTTCGGATTTGCCCGAATTGATGATGCGATTGATGTCGTCGATGACCTTCCCGATCAGCGACCGGGCCTGATCAACGGAATAGGCCACCGCCGGACCGGCGAGGACCGATAGGGCCAGCGCGGTGCCGCCGGCCAGAGCCGCGCGGCGGGACGGCCCGTTATTCCAGTGCTTCTTCGTAGAGGTCATAAAGCTCATCCTCGGCTTCGTCTGCCCCGCCCAGTTGGAACCGTCGGCTTTCCAGATAGAAAAGCCGCGTCTGCGCGTAGCTGTCTTCGCTTTCATATAGGACGGAATCCACCGTTTGCGAGAAGCTGGCGCGATCGTTGAGCTTGTTGGTCACAAAGCTGGCAGGGATCAACCATTGTGCGTCGGCGGGCAGGATATTGCCCATCGGGTCCAGGAAGATATCAGCCACGATGCCAACCGTGTCGCGGGTGGTAGACGGCCCCAGAAGCGGCAATTCGACATAGGCGCCCTCGCCGAAGCCCCAGACATGCAGAGTTTCGCCGAAATCGGACGGGCGCGGTTCGATCCCGGCCTTGCTGGCCGGGTCCCAGAGCCCGCCGAGCCCAACAGTCGTGTTGATGGCAAAGCGCAGGGTGTTGTGGATCGCGTCCTCGATATGGAACTGCAGCAGGTCGTTGACCACCGTGCCCGGCACCGAAAGGTTATCTGCGAAATTGCTGGCGCCCTGCCGTAACTCCGGCGGGAGATGCCCGTATTCATTGGCCGCCGGGCGCAGCAGCGCCCGGTCTAGCGTCTTGTTGGCGCCGTGGATCTTGCGGTTGGTCGGTTCGAACGGGTCGTGGATATCGCCACGCGTGACCGGGTCCGCGCAGCCCGCGGCAAGCAGAAAAACCACCCCTAGGTAAGCGCCTGAACGAATATGCGGCATGTCACAACTGCTTCGTTTTCATTTGCGTCCTGCCTGCCACAAAGCGCACGGAAAGGAAAGCGTCGAGGCCCGGCATCTGGGCCGAAACCCGCGGCATGTCATTTCGCGTATTTTCCTTTCGACGGGCTTTGGATAGCCTGCACCGAACATTATGAAACGGGAGGATGACATGGCCGGAACCTATCAGGCGCGGTTGAAAGACCTTGGGATCGACTTGCCCGAAGCAGCGGCGCCAGCGGCTAATTACGTGCCCTATGTGCTGGATGGAAACACGCTTTACGTGTCCGGTCAGGTGCCAAGTGACGCCGATGGGCTGATCACGGGCAAGCTGGGCGACGATTACACCACCGAACAGGGGGCGGCGGCGGCGCGCATTTGCGGGCTCTACCTGATTGCGCAGGTGCGCGCGGCCTGTGGTGGCGATCTGGATCGGTTGGATCGGGTGATGAAACTGACCGGTTTCGTCAATTCCACCGGCGATTTCGGCGAACAGCCGATGGTCGTCAACGGCGCGTCCGACCTAATGGTCGAGGTTTTCGGCGATGCCGGGCGTCATGCGCGGTCTGCTGTCAGCGCCGCGTCGCTGCCCTTTGGCGTTGCGGTCGAAATCGAAGGGATCTTTCGGCTGAAATGACGGCGCTGGACCCCCGGTTTCGTACTATCCCGCTGGCACATCGGGCCCTGCATGACCGCGCGCGCGGGATCATCGAAAATTCGCCATCTGCGTTCCGGGCGGCGGTGGCCGCGGGCTACGGGATCGAATGCGACCTGCAATTGTCGGCGGATGGCCAGGCCATGGTGTTTCATGATGACGTGTTGGACCGTCTGACGGAACGCTCGGGCGCCGTGCGGGACCTGACGGCGGCGGAACTGGGGCAGATCGCGTTGACAGGGTCGGATGACTGTATCCCGACCCTGGCTGAAATGCTGGCGCTGGTGGCGGGTCGCGTGCCGTTGCTGATCGAGATCAAGGATCAGAGCGGCAAGCTGTCGGCAGACAATATCGGACCGCTGGAACAGGCCACGGCGCACGCGCTTTCAGGCTATGGCGGGCCGGTGGCGGTGATGTCGTTCAACCCCCATTCCGTCGCGGCCATGGCCGATCTTGCCCCGCAGGTGGCGCGCGGCCTGACTACGGGCGATTTCACCTTGGACGAATATCCGGTCGCCTCATCCGACGATCTTGCCCGCTGCGCGGCGATTTCGGATTACGACCGGGTCGGTGCCAGTTTTGTCAGCCACTATGTTCAGGAACTGGATCATCCGCGGCTTGCCGAAATTCGCCGCGATGGCGGGGCGATCCTGTGCTGGACGGTGCGGTCCCGAGAAGTTGAAGAAAAGGCTCGGCAGGTCGTGGATAACATCACCTTCGAAGGTTATCTTGCCGACAGGCCCTGATGGGCGAAGGGCAGGATGATGGACGCAAGCGAGGTCGAGGTTACGGTTCACAATTCGGTCGGCGAAATTGACGCCGCCGAATGGGATGCCTGCGCCTGCCCGGAAACGGCCGATGGCGGACCGCCTGCGGACCCGTTCACCACGCACAGGTTCCTGAGCGCCTTGGAACGGTCGGGTTCGGTCGGAACGGGCACCGGTTGGTTGCCGCGCCCATTGGTGGCGCGGGTCGGCGGGCAAGCGGTGGGTGTACTGCCGCTCTACGTCAAATCGCACAGCCAGGGCGAATACGTGTTCGACCATTCCTGGGCCCATGCGTTCGAACGGGCGGGCGGTGAGTATTACCCCAAGTTGCAGGCCGCTGTTCCCTTCACCCCGGCCACGGGGCGACGCTTTCTTGTGCGCCCGGAACATGAGCCGACCGGACAGGCGGCGCTGGTGCAGGGGATGGTGCAGGTCGCAGCCAATAACGATCTGTCATCGGCGCATGTGACCTTTTGCACCGAAGCCGAGGCCGAAGCGGGCGAAGCGATGGGGTTGATGCACCGGATCGGCCAGCAATTTCACTGGGAAAATCGCGGATATGCGGATTTCGAAGGCTTCCTGGCCGATCTGTCCAGCCGCAAGCGCAAGGTGATCCGGCGCGAAAGGCGGTTGGCCAACGATTTCGGCGGGCAGGTCCGGATGCTGACGGGCGATGCCATCGAGCCCGAACATTGGGACGCGTTCTGGCGGTTCTATCAGGATACCGGCAGCCGCAAATGGGGCAGCCCCTATCTGACGCGCGCTTTTTTTGACGAACTGCAGGCGAGGATGCGCGACGACGTGTTGCTGGTGCTGGCCGAACGAGGCGGCGTGCCCTTTGCCGGGGCACTGAATTTCATAGGGCGCGATACGCTCTATGGCCGTTATTGGGGATGCACCGCCCATCACGAATTTCTGCATTTCGAGCTGTGCTATTACCGCGCCATCGATTTCGCCATCGAATATGGGTTGGCCCGGGTCGAGGCCGGCGCACAAGGCGAGCACAAATTGGCGCGGGGCTATCTGCCTGTGGAAACCCATTCCTTGCACTGGATTGCCAATGACGGTTTCCGCCGTGCGGTCGAGGAGTTTCTGGCCAGCGAACGTCGCGCCGTGGCGCATGAAAACGAGATATTGACCAGCTATGGCCCTTTTCGCCGTGTCGAGGTCGAAGAACGGGATTAACCCGTCGTGGCAAACATCGCCTCGATCTGATCGAGGATCCTGTGCACGGTCTGCGATGTCGCGTCAGGCCCGGTGATGTGCAGAAGGTAGCCCTGTTCGGTGCGTTCGCGGCGGATTGTCAGGCCGGGGCCAGGGCGGCACAAACGCATTGGCTTGTTCGCGGCGCGCGCCTCGCGCGCGGCGTTTTCGGATTCGCGCAAGACAGGTTCGATCATTGCCCATTGCGCGGCCGCATCATGTTCGGGTGCTTCGGTCAGCGCGGTGATGATCAGGTCCTCCCACCCAAGCCGCATGCAGGTCGCAAGCCGTATCAGGCGGTTCTGGCTGATCGTTTCGGGATCGGCCAGCAAGCCGGACAGGGCGTCGACCGCTTCGGCCAACATACGCAGGCGACCGCGCTTCTGCCGATTGGCAAAGGGGAACAGTCCGGCAATAGCGCCGTCATGGCTGTCGAATTCCTCGATCTCACAGGCTGTGACGATGATACGGCCGTGATCCCAGGGTGATACGCCTTCGTGCAGGTCGTTTTCTTCGACCATCTGCTGGATCGCCTGCGCGCGATTGACCGGTTTCAGGACCGTGGCGGGGATGCGCGCAAAGGCAGGATCCTGGGTCGCGGCGTGGAGCGCCTGAAAGGCAGTCAGCCTGCGATATCCGGATATCAGGTTATACGTGCCGTCGTACTCGAAAACTTCGATAGGGTGACGCAACCCGTTCGCGGCGATGGAATGCTGAAGCTCTTGCAACGCGGCCTGCGCAACGGTGGTGCGATCGCGGGGAAGGGCAGAGGTGTTTATCTGGTCGATGGGAATGAGCATGGTTGAAAACAGGTGGTTTGAACGATGCAGATGAATATGCCGCCAAAATCGTTAACGGCGTTCTTTCGAAACGTGCGCAGGGCGGCTTTGGCAAGAAATGGCCGATGTTTTTGCCAATAAAGACAGGGGCGTGGCGGGTTTGGTAGAATTGGCGCCAAGGGGGCGCAACATCGGTAATGCGCCATGCAAGACAGAACGCCGCCAAAGAAGAAGATCGTAAATCCGCCGCGTCGTTGCAGCCGGTGCCGGGGAACCGGCCGGGTCGAATGCAATATCTGCCGGGGGGCCGGGCGCGTTCAGACAGGCACCGCGGTCACGGGTGCCCCCATTTTCACTGGTTGCAGTGGGTGTTTCGGCACCAAAACGACCCGGTGTGGAATGTGCAACGGCACCGGATTTCTGTAGCGATTCCAGCGTTATCGGCTGCGACGCGCCGTTCAATTTGGTATATGAATCCTTAAATTCGCCGTTTTCAGCGCCCATATGATGGGTAGGCATGGGCCTGGAATTGGAAGGGACAAAAATGGATTTAAACAATACGATCAGCGACTTGATTGGGTCGAATGCGGTGTTTCTGGCATTGGCGGCCTTTATCATCCTGTGCATTTTCCTGGGTGTCAGGATCGTGCCGCAATCGGAAAAACATGTGGTCGAGCGGTTCGGACGCCTGCGCGCGGTTTTGGGACCGGGCATCAATTTCATCGTGCCGTTTCTGGATAAAGTGGCGCACAAGGTTTCGATTCTGGAACGCCAGTTGCCGACGACAAAGCAGGACGCGATCACGTCCGACAACGTGTTGGTGCAGGTCGACACTTCCGTGTTCTACCGCATTCTGGAACCGGAAAAGACCGTTTATCGAATTCGTGACGTGGATGCAGCAATCACCACGACCGTTGCCGGCATCGTACGGGCCGGGATCGGCGAAATGGAACTGGACGAGGTGCAGTCGAACCGTCAGGGCCTTATCAAGCGGATCAAGGAACAGGTCGCCAACGCCGTGGATGACTGGGGGATCGAGGTGACGCGCGCCGAAATCCTGGACGTGAATCTGGATCAGGCAACCCGCGATGCGATGTTGCAGCAGCTGAACGCCGAACGCGAACGCCGGGCTGCGGTGACGCGCGCCGAAGGGCAGAAACGTGCGGTGGAATTGAACGCGGATGCGGAACTCTATGCCGCCGAGCAGATAGCCAAGGCGCGGCGCATTCAGGCCGACGCAGAAGCCTACGCGACCGAGGTCGTGGCAAAGGCCATAGCCGACAACGGGCTGGAAGCCGCGCAATATCAGGTGGCGCTGAAACAGGTCGAGGCACTGACCAATGTCGGTAAGGGCGAAGGCAAGCAGACGATCATCCTGCCGTCATCGGCTTTGGAGGCCTTTGGCGATGCGTTCGGCCTACTGAAAGGACGTTCGTGATGTGGTGGCAACAAGGTTGGGTCTGGGTCGTGGCAGGCATTGCGCTGGCTGTGCTGGAAGTGCTGGCGCCGGGCTACGTGTTCCTCGGCTTTGCCATTGGCGCGGTGGTCGTCGGCGGGCTGATCTGGGTGGGTCTGCTCGGCGCGGGCTGGCCCAT
>JBNKYL010000026.1:0-2727 GCA_050300875.1 Paracoccaceae bacterium | reverse complement strand
CGTAGTCGGTCCGCGGTGCGGGGGCAGTGCCGAAGGCACCGCGAATGGCGTCAAGATTGAACATAGTCATGTATCCTGTTCTGGGTGGTTCCCGTGTGCGTCTGGAGCCTATCTAGGGTATTATTCACGGAATTGAATGTGACGTCATCACAAAGCGGCACATTTTTTTCGGTCGGGCCGGATTCTTTTCCACAGCTTTCTGGCCATCGGCGGCAAATGTTCGCTTTATGTTCCAAAAAACGATTGGCCTTGGCGGCAGTGTGAATTATGTCTGGGTTAGCTGTTCCAGGGGGAAACATGGCCGAGCTGAAGGAAATCCAGGTTCGCGGGGCGCGGGAACATAACCTGAAGAATATCGATGTCGATATTCCGCGCGATCAGCTTGTGGTGATTACCGGGCTGTCGGGGTCGGGCAAATCCTCGCTGGCTTTCGACACGATCTATGCCGAGGGACAGCGCCGTTATGTCGAATCGCTGTCGGCCTACGCGCGGCAGTTCCTGGACATGATGGAAAAGCCGGATGTGGATCACATCGCCGGGCTTTCGCCTGCCATTTCCATCGAACAGAAAACGACATCGAAAAACCCGCGATCCACCGTCGGCACGGTGACCGAGATCTACGATTATCTGCGTCTGCTGTTCGCGCGCGTCGGCACGCCCTATTCGCCGGCCACCGGCAAGCCGATCGAAGCGCAGCAGGTTCAGGACATGGTCGACCGGGTCATGGCCATGGAAGAAGGCATGCGCGCCTATCTGTTGGCGCCCATTGTGCGCGACCGCAAGGGCGAGTACCGCAAGGAATTCCTGGAATTGCGCAAGCAGGGGTTCCAGCGCGTGAAGGTGGATGGCGAGTTCCATGAACTGGACACGCCGCCGACGCTGGACAAGAAGTTTCGCCATGACATCGACGTGGTCGTGGACCGGATCGTGGTGCGCGAAGGCATGGAGACCCGGCTGGCGGATTCGTTCCGCACGGCGCTGGACCTGGCCGACGGCATCGCCATTCTGGAAACCGCGCCTGCCGAGGGTGAGCCGGAACGCATCACCTTCAGCGAGAATTTCGCCTGTCCGGTCAGCGGGTTTACCATCCCTGAAATCGAGCCGCGGCTGTTTTCGTTCAACGCGCCGTTTGGCGCCTGTCCGGATTGCGACGGGCTGGGGGTGGAGCTGTTTTTTGACGAACGGCTGGTGGTGCCGGACCAGAACCTGAAGGTTTATGACGGGGCGTTGGCGCCGTGGCGCAAGGGCAAGTCGCCCTATTTCCTGCAAACCATCGAAGCCATCGCCAAGCATTATGAATTCGACAAAAATGCCAAGTGGAAGGACCTGCCAGACCATGTGCAGCAGGTGTTCCTGTATGGATCGGGCGAGGATGAGATTCCGTTTCGTTACGATGAAGGCGGGCGGGTCTATCAGGTGACGCGCAGTTTCGAAGGCGTCATTCCAAATATGGAACGGCGCTATCGCGAAACGGATTCCAACTGGATCCGCGAAGAATTCGAGCGTTATCAGAACAACCGGCCCTGCCACACCTGCGAAGGGTACCGTTTGCGGCCCGAAGCGCTGGCCGTGAAGATCGCGGGCCTGCATGTGGGGCAGGTGGTGCGGATGTCGATCAAAGAGGCGTTCGCCTGGATCGACACGGTGCCTGAAAGCCTGACCGCGCAGAAAAATGAAATCGCCCGTGCGATCCTGAAGGAAATCCGCGAACGGTTGGGGTTTCTGAACAATGTGGGTCTGGATTACCTGACCCTGTCGCGCAATTCCGGCACCTTGTCGGGGGGCGAAAGCCAGCGCATCCGGCTGGCCAGCCAGATCGGAAGCGGGCTGACCGGGGTGCTCTATGTGCTCGACGAACCGTCCATTGGGCTGCATCAACGCGACAATGGGCGGTTGCTGACGACGCTGAAAAACCTGCGCGATCAGGGCAATACGGTGATCGTCGTCGAACATGACGAAGAAGCCATCCGCGAAGCCGACTACGTGTTCGATATCGGTCCCGGTGCCGGGGTGCATGGCGGGCGGATCGTGGCAGAGGGCACGCCCGAAGAGATCACGGCCGACCCGGCATCCGTCACCGGCCAATACCTGGCGGGCACGCGCGAAATTGCGGTGCCCGGTCAACGGCGCAAGGGCAATGGCAAGAAGCTGACCGTGGTCAAGGCAACAGGCAACAACCTGAAAGAGGTGACGGCCGATTTCCCGCTGGGCAAATTCGTCTGCGTGACAGGGGTGTCTGGCGGCGGCAAGTCGACGCTGACCATCGAAACTCTGTTCAAGACAGCGTCGATGAACCTGAACGGGGCGCGTCAGACGCCTGCGCCGTGTGAAACGATCAAGGGGCTGAACCATCTGGACAAGGTCATCGACATCGACCAGCGGCCCATCGGGCGCACGCCACGGTCGAATCCGGCGACCTATACCGGTGCATTCACGCCGATCCGCGACTGGTTCGCCGGTCTGCCGGAGGCCAAGGCGCGCGGCTACAAGGCGGGGCGGTTCAGCTTCAACGTCAAGGGCGGGCGCTGCGAGACGTGCCAGGGGGACGGGGTCATCAAGATCGAAATGCACTTCCTGCCGGATGTCTACGTGACCTGCGAGACCTGCAAGGGCCAGCGCTACAATCGCGAGACGCTGGAGGTAAAGTTCAAGGGCAAATCCATCGCCGACGTGCTGGACATGACGGTGGAAGACGGCGCGAAATTCTTCTCGGCTGTTCCCGCGATT
>JBNKYL010000025.1:0-5699 GCA_050300875.1 Paracoccaceae bacterium | reverse complement strand
GGCCCGGCAATGCCCGCGCGCTGATGAACGCGGCCATGCGGTTCGCGTTGGGCCAGGGCGAGGTTGTGGCAGGTGATCAAACCCTGGGCCTTGCCGATCAGATGGCGCAGGTCGAACGGTCGATTATCGCCGCGGCGCTGGAACGGCATCGGGGCAATGCCACCGAAACCGCGCGGGCGCTGAAGCTGCCGCGCAAGACGTTTTACGACAAGCTGACACGCCACGGGTTGCGGGCAGAAGATTTTCGCTGAGGGGCGAGGGCGCTGCCCCCGCACCCCCGGAGTATTTTCGGAAGGATGATGGGGGTGGGCTTGTGCGGATTTTCGCACAGTTAACGCAAACGCATGTGTGGAAATTCAGCCACGCATCCTTGGGGCGATCACGCTCGCTACTGCTAAGTGAAAGAAATCCTTAACAATAGTCTCTGATCTGGCGAGGCGTTTCATTTTCCTTGCTGTGGTTCTTTTCCTGCCCATGATTTCGAACAGTTGCCCGAAAACGGGGCACAGTATGGAATTCGAAACTCCGGGAGGAAACCATGAAGAAACTTCTGACATCCGCGGCCGCATTGGCCATGACCATGGGCGCTGGCCAGGCAATTGCCCAGTGCGACGATGGCGAGATCGTCATCAAATTTGCGCACGTGGTGAACGAAAACACCCCCAAGGGCATTGCCGCCAACAACCTGCGCGACCGCGTGAACGAAGAAATGAACGGCACGGCATGTATGGAGGTCTACCCGTCCTCGACGCTGTACAATGACGACCAGGTTCTGGAAGCCATGCTGCAGGGCGACGTGCAACTTGCGGCACCGTCGCTTTCGAAATTTGAAGCCTTCACAAAAGTCTTCCGCATTTTCGATCTGCCTTTCATGTTCAAGAACATCGAAGCGGTCGACGCCTTCCAGAACTCCGAAACCGGTACGGCGATGAAGGGCTCGATGGCCCGCCGTGGCCTGCAGGGGCTGGAATTCTGGCATAATGGCATGAAGCAGTTCTCGGCCAACAAGCCGCTCTTGCTGCCGACCGATGCAGCCGGCCTGAAATTCCGCGTTCAGCCGTCCGACGTGCTGGTGGCCCAGATGGAAGCCATCAATGCCAGCCCGCAGCCGATGGCATTCTCTGAAGTCTACGGTGCGCTGCAAACCGGCGTCGTGGACGGTCAGGAAAATACCTGGTCGAACATCTACGGCCAGAAGTTCTTTGAAGTTCAGGACGGCATCACAGAAACCAACCACGGCATCATCGACTATCTGGTCGTGACCTCGGTTGACTGGCTGGACGGTCTGGACGCCGATGTGCGCGACCAGTTCCTGACAATCCTGAACGAGGTATCCGTGGCTGGTAACCAGGCTGCCTTCCAGGTGAACGAGGACGCCAAGGGCAAAATCCTCGAAGCCGGGACCGAGATTCGGCAGTTGACGCCTGAACAACGCCAGGCCTGGGTCGACGCGATGAAGCCCGTCTGGCAACAGTTCGAAGGTGACGTGGGCGCCGACAACATCGCCGCCGCTCAGGAAATCAACGCGTCGATGTAATCGACCCTGGAAACGGCGCGGGCAACCCCTGCGCCGTTTCTCTTGCCCGAAACGGGGATTGTCGGGCAGTATTCATTCAAAATCAGGGAGGGGCCAATGAGCGGGCATTCTGGCTGGCAGCCGAAATCCGCATTGGGGCGGTTTATCCATTCGTTGGAAGAAACCGTGATCGCGGTAATCCTGGGACTGATGACGCTGGTCACCTTCATCAACGTGATCCTGCGCTACGTGTTCAACGATTCATTGATCTGGGGGCTGGAAGTCACCCTGATCCTGTTTGCCTGGCTCGTGCTCCTTGGCATTTCATATGGCTTCAAGGTCACGTCGCATCTGGGCGTGGACGCGGTCACCAACCTTTTGCCATCGCGCGGACAGCGCGTTCTGGCGTTGATCGCGGCGGCCTGTTGCATTGCCTATTCCATGTTGCTGCTGAAAGGCGCCTGGGATTACTGGGCGCCCTTCGCGGCGCTGCAACCGACCGAAGGCCGCTGGTTCCCGCTGGGGTTCACCGAAGGCGTGCGTGACCGCGCATTCTACGTGACAGACCAGGTGCCGATGCTGGATATTTTCCGCTGGCTGGAAGACGCCATCAATTACGGCGACGAATATGAAAAACTGCCCCGGGTCATCCCGTATTTCATCCTGCCGTTTTCAGCCGCCCTGATCCTGTATCGGGTCATCCAGGCGACCATCGGCATCATCAACGGCAGCCGCACCAGCCTGATCGTCAGTCACGAAGCCGAGGAAGCCGTGGCCGAGGCCCGCGACGGCAATTGGGAGGAATAGGTCATGGCTGTCGTTATCCTTTTCGTCATGGTGATCGGCTTTCTGCTGATTGGCGTCCCGATCGCGGTGTCGCTGGGCCTGTCGTCCATCATCTTCCTCTTGGCCTTTTCCGACACCTCGCTGGGGTCGATCGCGCAGTCGCTCTACCAGGCCATGGCGGGCCATTACACATTGCTGGCGATCCCGTTTTTCATCCTCGCCTCGTCCTTCATGTCGACGGGCGGCGTGGCCAAGCGTATCATCCGGTTTTCGATTGCCTGCGTCGGTCATTTGCGCGGCGGTCTGGCCATCGCAGGCGTGTTCGCTTGCATGATCTTCGCGGCGCTGTCGGGGTCGTCCCCCGCTACCGTGGTGGCCATCGGCACGATCGTGATCGCCGCGATGAAGCAGGCAGGATACACCAAGGAATTCGCCGCAGGTGTCATCTGCAACGCTGGCACGCTGGGCATCCTGATCCCGCCATCCATCGTCATGGTTGTCTATGCATCCGCCACCGACGTGTCGGTGGGCCGTATGTTCCTTGCAGGCGTGATCCCCGGCCTTTTAGCGGGCTTCATGCTGATGGTGACCATCTATGTCATGGCCACGATCCGCAACATGCCCAAGGGCCAATGGCAGGGCTGGGGCGAGGTCTGGGCAAGCTTCAGGGATGCGTTCTGGGGCCTGATGCTGATCGTCATCATCATGGTGGGCATCTACGGCATCCCCGGCATCACCAATGCCTTGTTTACGCCGACCGAGGCCGCCGCTGTCGCTTCGGTCTATGCCGCCATCGTGGCGTTGTTTGTCTATCGCGACATGGGCCCGCTTAAGGCGCAGGCCGGTGCACGCAGCCTTTCGGCTGCCGCCGTGGCCGAAACGGCAGGCGGCCCGTCGACGGTGCTGCAAAAACCCTGGACGCTGGTCACGGCCTTCTTCCACCGCGACACCCGCGACACGCTGTTCGAGGCAGGCAAGCTGACCATTATGCTGATGTTCATCATCGCCAACGCACTGATCCTGAAGCACGTGCTGACCGACGAGCAGATCCCGCAACAGATCGCGGGTGCCATGCTGTCGGCAGGCTTTGGGCCGATCATGTTCCTGGTGATCGTGAACGTCATCCTGCTGATCGGCGGGCAGTTCATGGAACCCTCCGGGCTGATCGTGATCGTGGCGCCCTTGGTCTTCCCCATCGCCATCGAGCTGGGGATCGACCCGATCCATCTGGGCATCATCATGGTGGTGAACATGGAAATCGGCATGATCACACCGCCGGTGGGCCTGAACCTGTTCGTGACCTCGGGCGTGGCCGGTATGCCGATGATGTCGGTGGTGCGGGCCGCGCTGCCCTTCCTGGCGGTGCTGTTCGTGTTCCTGATCCTGGTGACCTATGTGCCAATCATCTCGACTTGGTTGCCGACCACGCTGATGGGGCCAGAGATCATCGTCAAATGATACAGGCGGGCGGGCGGGGGGATTGCATCCTTCACGCTCGCCCGGCAATCATGGCCCCATGACCTGGCCCGCAAATTCCGAACCTGTCAGTGACGAGACCTGGGCCGAATGGCAGGCGCGGTTCGGTGACAGCGATCGGGTGGCGGGGTTCGAGATCACCCGTGATTTCCAGCCATTCAACCAGATGAACGACATCTTCACGCGCGCATTTTGGGACCCGGCGGTGCGGTCGGACCATTCGGACGGGTTCTTTGCCAGCTACCGCATCGATGCGGCCCCGCGCCGGGGCGAGGGCTTCAGTCAAAAGGATTTCGCCCTGCGCAATGCCAGCTGGGCCGGATCCGACCAGCTGTCCGAACGTCGGGCAGAGCAGGGCATCCGCGAGGGATTTCAGGCGCCGATTGCGCCCGACCGGCCCAAGGCGGCCGAAAAGGCAGAGCTGGGCAACCCCAAGGACGAAACCGCCGAGATCAAGCGCGTCGCACGTCTCTTTGGCGCCGATCTGGTCGGGGTCACGGAAATAGATCCGCGCTGGCATTACACGCACCGGCCCGACACGCGGGATATGGCACCAGTGCCGAATGAATTGCCCGATGGCCTGACCCATGTGATCGTCATGGGACATGCGATGGATTTCGACCTGGTTGAAACCTATCCGTCCGCATTGGCGGGCGCCGCGACGGGCCGCGAATACAGCCACGAGGCGCTGATCGTGCAGCAGGTGGCGGCCTACATCCGCAATCTGGGCTACGAGGCCGTGGCCAGCATGAACGACACCGCGCTGGTGATCCCATACGCAATCAAGGCGGGGTTGGGCGAATACGGGCGCAACCAGACGGTTCTGACCCCGGAATTCGGCCCGCGCCTGCGGTTTTCCAAGGTCTTCACAGATATGCCGCTGGCCGCAGATGCGCCGCGCCAATTGGGAATGAAGTACTACTGCAACATCTGCACTGCCTGCGCCGATGCCTGTCCGCCCAAGGCGCTGCCCAAGGGCGCGCCGGAACCGGCGGGCGACAGCCCGTCCACCATTCGCGGCGTCACCAAATGGTCGGCCAATTGCGAGGCCTGTTTTGCCTATTGGGCAAAGTTGAAGACCGATTGCGCGATCTGTGTCCGTGTCTGTCCGTTCAATCGACGCGGCACTTGGGCCGACCGGGCCTGGGCGCGGCTGGCGCGCAGCCGTTGGCGGCATCTGGCCAAATGGCTGGAGGATCGGCGCGGCAAAAGGCGGCGGTTGAAGCCCGGCACCTGGTGGCGGGGCGAAACCTAACCATTGCATCCGCACGCCAAATCGTCTGATCTGTTGAATGACGCACGAGGAGGGCACCCCATGACATCACAAACCGCGAAAACCGTCATCATCGAAGAACATGGCGGGTCCGATCAGTTGAAACTGGTCGACTGGCCGCTGGGCGATCCGGGGCCGGGCGAGGTGCGCATCAGGCACCATGCCTGCGGATTGAACTTTATCGACGTCTACCAGCGCAGCGGGCTTTATCCGATGAACCTGCCGCATCCCTTGGGCATGGAAGGCGCGGGCGTGATCGAAGCCGTGGGCGAAGGTGTGACCCATCTGAAACCCGGCGACCGCGCAGCCTATGCCAGCCAACCGCCGGGCGCTTATTCAGAGGCCCGCGTGATGCCTGCCGCCAATGTCGTGCCGATCCCCGATGGTGTGGATTTCGGCACGGCGGCGGCAGTGATGTTGCAGGGCATGACGGTGGAATACCTGTTCCACCGGGTCGTGCCGCTGAAGGCAGGCGACAAGGTGCTGTTCCATGCCGCCGCCGGGGGCGTCGGGCTAATCGCCTGCCAATGGGCGAAATCCGAAGGGATCGAACTGATCGGCACCGCCGGAACGGATGAAAAATGCGAATTGGCGCGGGCCAATGGCGCGGCACATGTCATCAATTACCGGACCGAGGACTGGGTCGCG
>JBNKYL010000024.1:0-9241 GCA_050300875.1 Paracoccaceae bacterium | reverse complement strand
CGCGATTGGCGGGCCAGATCGCGAACCGAGTCCATCACCCGTTCGGCAGCCTGCGCGTAGGCGGCGCGCGCCGACAGGCCTGACCCGACCCAGGCAGGTGAACAGATGATCACGTCGCCTTTCACGCCATCCAAAACGGCGACAACCGATGGCCGGATCATCACCGCATCGGGCAGGCCGACGGTATCGGGGTTCACATTCGGCAGATGTTCAACGAGCCGTATCATGTCGTAGCCGAGGTATCCGAACAGCCCGGCGCTGGCGGCGGGCAGGTCAGCGGGCGTGTCGATCCGGCTTTCGCCGATCAGCGCGCGCAGATTGTCGAGCGGATCGCCGTCCTGCGGTTCGAACGCCTTGTCATCGAACCGCGCCATGCGGTTGACCGAAGATTGCGTCCCGTCGCATTTCCAGATCAGGTCGGGTTTCATGCCGATGATGGAATAGCGTCCGCGCACCTCGCCGCCGGTGACACTTTCCAGCAGAAAGCAATCCTTGCCCGCGTCAGTCAGTTTCAGCATCAGCGAAACCGGTGTGTCCAGATCGGCGGCAAGGCGTGTATAGACAAGCTGGTTCTGCCCGGCGTCAAATCCGGCTTCGAACGCGGCAAAGTCAGGGGTCAGGGCCATTAGCCGGGAAACTGCGCATGGACTGCGTTCAACGCAGCCTGGTTGAGCGAAATGCCGGCCTCGTTCTGGATCGCGGCGACATAGCTTTCCAGAATGTCCTGGGCCAGGGATTGGCGGGCATCGGCGTTGATACGGTCGCCCAACCCGTCAAGTTCCGGATCGCCAAGGTCAGCCGGTTCCACGGCGGAAAGCTGCGCCAGAATGACACCATCGCTTGCCTCGACCACCGTGCTGGCATCGACGTCAAGCGCAAAGACATCCTGCAGAAGCGTCCGCGGTGCGCCATCTATGAACGTGCCCCGTTTCAGGCCGGTTTCGACATTTGTGATGTAGCCCAGCGAAGACAGCCGGGCACCATTGTCGAGCGTCGCTTTCAAAGTCGCCGCCTGTTCCAGAAGCAGTCGCCGGGTTTCCTGGGCGATCCAGGCTTCGGCCACTTGGTCGCGCGCGTCATCGAATGGTTCGGGGCGCGGGTCGGTTATGGCGTCGAGCCGTAGCGCAAAGACGCCGCCATCATCCAGCTGGATGATTTCCGGATAATCCCCTTCCGCCACGGACATGGCCGCCGCCGCGAAATCCGCATAGGCGGCAATGCCGTCTTCGGAACTGGCGGTCCAGTCGATCCTGTCCAGAACCATACCGGTTTCCTGGGCGAGCTCTTCCAACGTCGCGCCGCCGGCCAGAAGATCATCGAACTCGCCGATGCGATCGTCAATCATGCGGCGCGCGGCGTCGCTCGCGTATTCATTACGCAAGTCTTCGACCACATCTTCAAACGCCGTCTGCTGGGGTTGCAGGATGGCGTTCACGCGGAACAGGGCAGGCCCCAGCGGAGTTTCGACCGGTCCGGCAATCCCCGGTTCGGACAAGCCAAAAACGACGTCACCGGCCGCGCCAAGATCGGACAGGGTGACATCGCCCATATCCGCATCTTCCAGGTCCAGACCGCGCTCGGTCACCAGGGTTTCGAACGTGGCCTCGCCATTTTCCAACCGGGCCAGCGCGGCATTTGCGGCGTCCGTGTCGGCAAATACAAGGCGTTCGACCAGGCGGCGTTCCGGGGTGTTGTATTCATCGGACCGTTCATCATAGAGCGCGCGGATCGCGTCGGCATCGATGTCGATCGTGTCGATGACATCATCGGGCGACAGCCAAGCATAGGTGATCGCCCGGGTTTCCGGCAGCATGAACTGATCGAGGTTGTCGTCATAATAGGACCGAAGCGTCGCGTCGTCGGGTTCGCTCACCGGTTGGTCGAGCGTGTTGGCATCCAGCAGGACCCAGCCGAAGGATCGGGTTTCGCCCAGAAAACTCACCAGCGTGTTCTGATAGGTTGCGGGCATATCCAGAACGGCCGTGACCCCGGCCTGAAGGATTGAACCCGCCGTTTCGACCCGCAATTCCTCTTCAAAGGTTTTTGGCGTCAGGCCCGATTGCTGCAACACGAATTCATACGTGTCCTGTTCGAAATCACCGCTGATACCGGCGAATTCCTGCATCGACTTGATACGCTGGGCAATTTCGGCGTCGCCGACCGACAACCCAACGCGATCGCCTTCGTATTCCATCGCCGCGCCACCCAGCAGCCGTTGCAGGACCCGGCCCTGAATGTTGAATTGCTGTGCCTCGGCGAAGGTCACCGGCTGTCCCAACTGGTTGGAAATGCTCCGCAATTCCTGGTCAAGCGACCGGGCGTAGCGTTGCACGGAGATTTCTGCGGATCCGACATTGCCGACCGATTGGACGGACCCCCCGAAATTCGTGGCGCCGAACCCGGCCAGCCCCACGATCAGCAGGGCAAGGATGATCCAGACAACGATGTTCGATGCCTTGGTTTTTCCTTTGGCCATCTTGGTGCTCCCGCCGGTTCAAAAACGTCCAGATCAAATACGCGGGATGGGGGACGGGGGCAAGCGGTTGGCTGGCCCATGGGAAATGAAAAAGCCCGGCGAAATGGCCGGGCTGTATCAGGGTTGGTTTTGTGCGGTCAGCCGCGCCAGGTGCGGATCGGTCCGCAATCCATATGCACGAAGTTCGAACCGTAGTAGCTGCCGACCCCGCCTGCCGAACAGGATGTCGCGGCCTTGGCCATCTGTTTGACCGAACGCGACTTCAACCGCAGGTCAGCCGCCTGACCTTTCATGTGCAGGGAATTGCGCGCGACCGAACTGGAACGCGACCGCAGCATGGCGTTTGTTTGGGGGGACCGATAGCCCGAAAGCAGCAGGTACGGTTCCGAAACATCCATGATGCGAAGGGAAGCGGCCATGATGTCGACGGTGCGTGCATCCATCGTCTTGGCCTGGTTCGTGCGCCAATCGCGCATGAAGTGGTTCACTTCTTTCAACGCTTCGGGGATGTAGTTGCCGTCGATCCAGTAGATCGTGTCGAGCGTTTCACCTGTCCGCCCGGAATACATGCTGATGCGGCGATAGTCGCCTGCGCCACGCAGTAGCCCGAATGCCTTGGATGTCGTCGGGGCGGCAACCACTGCAGTTGCCGCAAATGCCCGCAAAACGCCTCGGCGCGTAATCAGAGCAGAATCGCTTGAGCCCATGTGTAAGACCGTTCTTCGCCATTTTCGCCATGTGCGGATTGCCGCCGCAACACGGTCACCTCATCCCCAGGTGCAACGCTGTGATTGCACAATCAGTCTCACAAACCAATACCGTTGCTTAGAATTATGCACATCTCATTGATAGTCGGCGGATTTCTGCCAAAACTCGGGTCGCATCGGCAATCTATAGCTTTATGCTTTGGCGTGGCAGTTTGGTGACAGTTGCGCCTGTTGGCGGAAACGTGAACGGTTCGGGCTCATTTTTGTACCATTTTGCCTTTAGAAACGTCGAAATGCCTAATCTAAGCTGCCGGTGAAACATGAGTGCCTTGAACCCCGATTTCCGCTTGCTGCAACGCGTCGCCTTGGCCGCGCTGCTGGTCCTGACGCTGGCCGCGCCAGGCTGGGCGCAATCCGTTGCCTTCAAACAGGCCGTCGCCGAAGCGGCGGCGCGCGACGGTGATCTTGCGGAATTTTACCGTGCGAACGGGTATGACCAGATCTGGACAGGCAACGACCGCGCCGGTCGGGATCGCCGCAAAGCCCTGCTGTCGGCGATCGAAGCCTCCGCCGATCACGGCCTGCCGCGATCGGCCTACGATGCGCGTTTCCTTGAACTGAACCTGCGCTCGGTCACCTCTGATCGCGACCTCGGCAAGATCGAAGTCGCGTTGGCCACCCTGTTTCTGGACTACGCGCAGGATGTTCAGTCTGGCATCCTGAACCCGTCCAGCGTTGATGGCGACATAGCCCGCAGCGCACCGCGTCGGAGCCGTGCGCAGATTCTGGATGCCTTCGTGCAGTCCACCCCGGCCGCCTTCCTTCGCAAACTGCCGCCGCAAACCCAGGAATATACGCGGCTGATGAAGCAGAAGATCGAAATGGAAGCCCTCATTGCGCGTGGCGGCTGGGGGGCGACGGTACCCGGCGGAAAATACGAAATGGGCGCGACAGGCCGTGGCGTGGTTGCGCTGCGCAACCGGCTGATCGCCATGGGCTTCATGCGCCGTTCGTCGTCCGCGACCTTTGACAAGGCGCTGCAGGAAGGCGTGATGGCCTTTCAGAAAGCGCACGGCCTGAACTCCGACGGCGTGGCCGGCGCGGGCACGATCAATGCGATCAACGTATCCGCGACCGAAAGGCTGGCGTCGATCGTCGTCGCAATGGAACGCGAACGCTGGCTCAACATCGACCGCGGTCGTCGGCACGTCTACGTCAACATCGCCGATTTCCGGGCTTCGATCATGGACAACGGCCGCGTCACCTTTTCCACGCGCACCGTCGTGGGGCAAAACGTGCATGACCAGCGCAGCCCGGAATTTTCCGACCAGATGGAATACATGGTGCTGAACCCCAGCTGGTACGTGCCGCGTTCGATCACCGTCAAGGAATACCTGCCGATGCTGCAGCAGGACCCTTACGCCGTGTCGCATCTGGATCTGATCAATGGAAACGGCAACATCGTCAGCCGGGCGGGCATAGACTTCACAACCTTTGACGCCGACACCTTTCCGTTCGACCTGAAAGAACCGCCCAGCCAGGGCAATGCGCTGGGGCTGGTAAAGTTCATGTTCCCCAACAAGTTCAACATCTACCTGCACGACACGCCGTCCAAGAGCCTGTTTGCGCGGGACCGGCGTGCATTCAGCCATGGGTGCATCCGCCTGGCCGATCCGTTCGATTTCGCCTATGCGATCCTGTCGAAACAGTCGTCGAACCCCAAGGCGACGTTCCACAATCTCTTGTCGACGGGGCAGGAAAGCTACCTTTACCTCGATCAGAAGGTTCCTGTGCATCTTGATTACCGCACGGCCTTTACCGACGCGCGCGGCGACATACAGTTCCGCGATGATGTCTATGGTCGCGACGGCAAGATTTTCGCGGCACTGCGCCGCGCCGGGGTAGCCATCGAAGGCTTGCGCAGCTAAGTGACATCGCGAAGGGCGCCGGTCGCGCCCGAAAGGCGACGGAGCAGTTGGCATGCCGGATCGGACCATCAGGCAATTGGCATCGGCGTTGGGGCTCGGCTTCGACGGTGATGGCGATCTGGCGGTGCAAGGGCTGGCCGAACCGGCTTCGGCGGGCCCGCGCGATCTGGCGGTCGCCATGGATGCGCGGTTTGCCGATGGGCTGCGTCAGGGCCAGGCCCATGCCGCAATCGTCGCCGACGGGTTCGATTGGCGCGCCTACGGTTTGAAAGCGGCCATCTTCGCGACACGTCCAAGGTTGGCCATGGCCGGCCTGACGCGAGAAATGGCGCGCCACTCCGATACGGTCCCGGCCGTTCATCCATCCGCGGTCATCGATCCGAAAGCGACGATTGGCGCCGGTGCCTTGATCGGCCCGAACGTCGTGGTCGATGCAGGCGCCACCATCGGTGCACGCGCGGTGATCGGGCCGAATGCATGGATCGGGCGCGATGTCAGGATCGGCAATGACGCCGTGCTGGGTGCGGGAACGGCCATCGCGCCGGGATGCGTGATCGGCGACCGGCTTGTGACGCATAGCAATGTGTCTTTGGGCGGTGATGGGTTTTCCTTCGTCACGGCAGAAAAATCCGCGGTGGAAGAGGTGCGCGAAACCCTGGGCGATGTCGGGGATGCGGACGAACAGGCCTGGATCAAGATCCATTCGCTGGGCGGCGTACTGATCGGCGATGATGTTGAGGTCGGGTCGAATTCTTCGGTTGACGCCGGAACCATCCGGCCGACGCAGGTCGGCGACGGCACCAAGCTGGATGCGCTGGTGCAGGTGGGCCATAACGCGCGGGTCGGACGCAATTGTTTGCTGTGCGCGCATGTGGCCGTGGGCGGATCCGCTGTCGTGGGGGATGGGTCTGTGCTGGGTGGGCAGGTCGGCGTGGCGGACAACATCACGTTGGGCGCGGGCGTCATTGCCGGCGGCGCGACGAAAATCCTGTCCAACGTTCCCGCAGGCCGTGCGATCCTGGGTTATCCGGCCATGAAAATGGCCGACCACATCGAAACCTACAAGGCGCTGCGCAGACTGCCAAGGATATTGCAGAAACTGCGGGCGGCGGAAAAGGAATAGCGGCGAAAGGCAACGGCGGACATGTCGGACGAGCTTGCAACACGGGTCATCGAGATCATAGCCGAACAGGCCTTGTTGCAGGCCGGTGACCTCTCGCCAGACATGAAGCTGGCCGATATCGGGTTGGACAGCCTTGGGCTGGTCGAAACCATCTTTGCCATTGAAGAAGCCTTCGAAGTGTCGGTGCCGTTCAACGCCAACGCGCCCGAAGACAGCCCGTTCGACCTGTCCACGATTGGCAGCGTGATCGAAGGGGTGGAAGTGCTGGTGGCGGCGCGCGCATGACGCGTCGGGTCGTCATCACCGGCGCAGGCACGATCAACGCATTGGGCAGGGATGTGCCCGCGACCCTTGCCGCCATGCGCGAAGGCCGGTCGGGCATTGGCCCGTTGGATATTCGCGACGTCGACCGGTTGTCAATCCGCATCGGCGCGCAGGTGCGCGACTATGATCCAGAGGCGCATTTCGACCGGCAACAGATTGCCCTGTTCGACCGTGTCACACAATTCGCCCTGCTGGCCGGTGGACAGGCCGTGACCGCATCCGGGATCACCTTTGACGACGCATTGGCTATGCGATCAGGCGTCATCATGGGCACGGCAGGTGGCGGGCTGGGCACGCAGGATGACAGTTATCGCGCGGTCTACGAGGATCGGAAATCGCGGGTGCATCCGTTCACCGTGCCGCGCCTGATGAACAACGCCGCCGCCGCGCACCTGTCGATCCGGTATGGTCTGAAAGGACCGAGCTACACCGTTTCCACCGCATGCGCGTCGTCCAACCACGCGATGGGGCAAGCATTTGCGATGATCCGGTCAGGGCAGGCCGATACCATGCTGACCGGCGGGGCCGAGGCGATGCTGTGCTTCGGAGGGATAAAGGCCTGGGAAGGCTTGCGGGTCATGTCACCCACCGGATGCCGACCATTTTCGGCAAATCGTGACGGCATGGTACAGGGCGAAGGGGCTGCCGTATTTGTATTTGAGGACTACGACCACGCGCGCGCACGCGGCGCGGATATTCTGGCCGAGGTGACGGGGTTCGCGATGAACTCGGACGCATCAGACATCGTCATGCCATCGCGCGACGGGGCGGCCGCGGCGATGCGGGCGGCGCTGTCAGATGCGCGGGTCGCGCCCGATGCCGTCGGCTATGTGAATGCGCATGGCACCGGCACGCGGGCCAATGACCGCACGGAATGCGCGGCAATTGCGGATGTGTTCGGGGATCACGCAAGCAACCTGCTGGTATCTTCAACAAAACCCATGCACGGCCATGTGATTGGCGCAACGGGGGCAGTCGAACTCCTGGCCTGCATCATGGCGCTGCGCGACGGGGTGATCGCGCCGACCATTGGACATGATGCGCCAGACCCGGATTGCGCGCTGGACGTGGTGCCGAACTTGGCACGGCAGGCCAAGGTAGAGGTGGCCATGTCCAACGCCTTGGCCTTTGGTGGCATGAACGCGGTGCTGATCCTGAAAGCTGTCTGAGGGGCCGGTATTCCGCGTCGGAAAACCGCTCGACACCCCCGGGGCCGGGGGATGTCGTCAGCGCACCGCTTCGATCGGGCCTTCGGCGCGCCCGTGGATGAACTGGTCCAGATAGGGATCGCCGCTGGTTTCCATCTGCGCAACCGGACCGGTCCAGCGGATAACCCCGTCATGCAGCATGGCGATGTTGTCGGCGATGGCGCGGACCGAGCTCATGTCATGGGTGATGGTCATGGCGGTCGCGCCCATTTCGGTGACAATCTCGCGGATCAGATCGTTGATGACCCCGGCCATGATCGGGTCCAACCCGGTGGTGGGTTCGTCGAAAAAGATGATCTCGGGTTCGGCGGCAATGGCGCGCGCCAGCCCCACACGCTTTTGCATCCCGCCGGACAGCTCGGCGGGGAACAGGTCGGCCACATCCGGTTTCAGCCCGACGCGGCGCAGCTTTTCGATGGCAATTTCGCGGGCTTCGGCCTGCGGGCGTTTCAGCGATCCGCGCAGCAGGCGGAAGGCGACGTTTTGCCAAACGGATAGAGAATCGAACAAAGCGCCGCCCTGAAACAGCATCCCGAACCGGGCCAGAAATGCGTCGCGTTCCATGTTGGTGACGTCCTGCCCATCCAGCCGGATCGTGCCGCGGTCAGGGCGGATCAGCCCAAGGACGCATTTCAACAGCACTGACTTGCCGGTTCCGGACCCGCCGATGACGACCATCGACTGACCTTTGGGAATGGTCAGGTTCACGCCCTGCAGGACGTGTTTCGGTCCAAAGGATTTGTGGATGTCGTCCAGTTCGATCATGACGCGAAAAACAGGTTGGTGAGCAGGAAGTTGGCGGCCAGGATCAGCACGGCGGCGGCCTCGACCGCGCCTTTGGTGGCACGCCCCACGCCCTGGGCGCCACGGCCGGAATTCATCCCGAAATAGCAACCCATCGCGGCAGCGATCCCGCCAAAGGCCGCGCCCTTGACCAATGACGAGACAATATCAGCAGTTTCAAGGAAATCGCGGGTGTTCTTAAGGTAGGTCGCCCCATTGAACCCGAGTTGCCCGGTGCCGACCAGATAGCCGCCCCAGATACCAATGATGTCGCCGATGCCCACCAATATCGGCACGGCCAGCAGTGCGGCCAGCAGGCGCGGGGCGGCGAGGTATTTCATCGGGTGGGTGGACAGGGTCACCAATGCGTCGATCTGTTCGGTGACCTTCATCGTCGCAATCTCGGCGGCGATGGACGATGTGACCCGCGCGGCGATCATCAGGCCCACAAGCACGGGGCCCAATTCGCGCACCATGCCGATGGCCACGATCTGCGGCACCACGGCCTCGGCGTTGAACCGTGACCCGCCTGCAAAGATCTGCAGCGCCAGCGCGCCGCCGGTGAAGATTGCGGTCAGGCCGACCACCGGCAGGCTGAGATAACCGATATGCAGCAGCGCCGAGAAGAATTCGCGCGGATAGTAGGGCGGGCGCAGGATGTGGCTTAGCGCGGAGAGCGCAAAGATCGTGGC
>JBNKYL010000023.1:0-5976 GCA_050300875.1 Paracoccaceae bacterium | reverse complement strand
AGTTGTCATCCGCCTCGGCAACCTCGGTTCTGACGATCATCGGGGTTGCGATCCTTTTGTCGCCAGTTCTGGTGCGCACATGGCGCGATTTCAAAGGAAAGGTGTAGACCATGGCAAGCCGCGCTCAGAAAATGCCAGTGGGGCTTCGGTTCCTGGTCTACGGATTTGCCATCGCATGGCTGATCGCCGCAGCGTTCCCGTTCATTTGGACGGCATGGGGCAGCTTCAAGGTCGAGCTTGACTTCTTTTCCATCGCCGATTGGACCTATGCGCTGACCGGCGAACGCACCAAAGCTGAATATGGCAGCGCCTTCACCGGCGCAGGCTATCGCGGGTCGTGGGTTCAAGAAGAGTTCTGGCGAAATGTGATCAACACATTCATCGTCTGTTTCTTCGTCGTCTGCACGTCTTTGACCTTTGGAACGCTCGGCGGATACGCCCTGTCCCGGTCCAGTTATCGCTACACATTCTGGTTATTGATTGCCGCATTGATTTTCCGCGCCGTCCCTCCGGTCACGTTGGTTGCCGGTTATCTGCTGCCGTTTTTCGAATGGAACCTCTGGGGCATCCTGCCCACCACGATCATCGTGCTGGTCGCTATCAATCAGCCGTTTACGCTCTGGATGCTGCACAGCTTTTTCCAAAGCATTCCCAAAGAACTGGACGAAAGCGCCAAAGTCGACGGATGCAGCCAGTTTCAGGCATTCCGCCGCGTGATCATCCCGGTCATGTGGCCCGGAGTGATCACCACCGGCCTGTTCAGCTTCCTTCTTGCCTATAACGACTTTGTCGTGACCTCGATGCTGCTGGCCGAAGAAAACCGGACAATGATCCCGGAAATTGCGGCCTATCTGGGCACGACCTACACCGAAGGCAACGTGATGTTCGCGGTTTCGGCGGTTGTGTCGGCTACGGTGCCTTTGTTCATCCTTGTGATGTTCTTCCAGCGCCAGATCGTCGGCGGACTGACTGCGGGGGCGGTGAAGGGATGAGCCGCGCCAACCGACCGGCAATGGGAATTGCGACGGCGACCTCGGCCGAAAACAAGGCCCGGTATCTTCAGTTTCTGGACAGCTTCGCCGAACCCGGGCTGACGCAGGTGGGCCGCGCGGCAGATTCGGCCTTTGCCTCGGATGCCGCGACACATGCCAGCCACCCGATCAATACGGTGCGGCCGGGCGGCTACGTCACCGACGTTCTGGCACCGATCTATGCATCTTTTGAGGGCTGTACCCGGCAAAATTACGTTGTGATCGGCGGCGAGTACCTGGGCACCGAATGGGTCACCTCGACCGGGTATTTCATAGGGCATTTCGCGCAACCGCTGTTCGGCATTCCGGCCAGCGGCAGGCAAGCCTTCCTGCGCTTTGGCGAATTTCACCGGATGGAAGCCGGTCGGATCGTCGAAACCCATGTCTACCTCGGCTTTGCCGAACTGATCATCGCGCTCGGCTTGTGGCCGCTTGCGCCAAGTCAGGGCTATGAAGGTGTGGTGCCGGGCCCGGCCACGCAGGACGGCATCCTGCGTGGCGCTTCCGACCCGGCGCGGTCCCGGCAGGCGGCGGATCTTGTCGAAGGCATGCTGAAAAAACTGGCCACCAAAGACGAGGCCTGGCGTCCCTATTGGGACGAACGGATGGTGTGGTACGGCCCCGGCGGTCTTGGGTCCTATTCAACGGTGGATGCATTTGCAGCGTTCCAGCGGCCGTTTGAAATGACCTTCGAAGGCTGGGGCGACGGGGCCGAAGCCGGGTTCACCGATGTTGGGTCGAACTGCAAGGCCGGCGATGGCGATTACGCGTTCCTGCATGGTTGGCGGCAGATCACGGGCGTGCATGTCGGTCGGTTTCTTGGCCTGCCACCAACCGGAAAACGCGTGTTCATGCGCGACTGTGATTGGTGGCGCTGTGCCGACGGCAAGATCGTGGAAAACTGGTGCATGCTCGATATCCCGCATGTGCTGATGCAACTCGGCTATGACCTGTTTGCCGAAATCGGGCAGCGGCGGTCTGAACCCTGTTGAAGGATAACGAGGTAAGACGATGGCAATTGAATATCTGAAACGGTCCAAACCAGAGGCTGAAAAAGCAGCAGAGGACGCAAAGGTGCGCGGGATTGTCGAAGCCACGCTGGCCGATATCGAGGCGCGCGGTGACGCTGCGGTTCGGGACCTGTCGGCCAAGTTTGACAAGTACGAACCGGCCAGTTTTCGCCTGACGGCATCCGAAATCGAAGCCGCCATGCAAAACGTGTCTGCCCGCGACATGGAAGACATCAAGTTCGCGCAGTCCCAGATCCGGCGGTTCGCCGAAGCGCAGCGCGCGTCGATGACGGATGTCGAAGTCGAAACGCTGCCAGGCGTAATCCTGGGCCACAAGAACATCCCGGTTCAATCGGTGGGATGCTATGTGCCCGGCGGCAAGTTTCCGATGGTGGCAAGCGCGCATATGTCGGTTCTGACCGCGTCGGTTGCGGGTGTGCCGCGCATCATCGCCTCGGCCCCGCCGGTGAATGGCAAACCGCACCCGGCCATCGTGGCCGCCATGCACATGGGCGGCGCGCATGAAATCTATGTCATGGGGGGCATGCAGGCCGTGGGTGCGATGGCGCTTGGCACTGAAACGATCGAGCCGGTGCACATGCTGGTTGGACCCGGCAATGCCTTTGTCGCCGAAGCCAAACGGCAGCTATACGGGCGGGTTGGCATCGACCTGTTCGCTGGTCCGACCGAAACCATGGTCATTGCCGATGACACGGTGGATGCCGAACTGTGCGCCACCGACATTTTGGGGCAGGCCGAACATGGGTTCAATTCGCCTGCTTGCATGATCACCAATTCGCGGAAGCTGGCCGAGGCGACGCTTGCGGAAATCGACCGTTTGCTGACCATCTTGCCGACGGTGGAAACGGCATCGGCCAGTTGGCGGGATTACGGCGATATGATTGTCTGCGACAGCCATGACGAAATGTTGGCGGTCGCCAATGACATGGCCTACGAACATGTGCAGGTGATGACCGATCGCGATGATTGGTACCTGGACAACATGCATTCTTATGGTGCGCTGTTCCTTGGGCCACGCACGAATGTGGCGAATGGCGACAAGGTGATCGGCACGAACCATACGTTGCCGACTAAGAAGGCGGGTCGGTATACCGGTGGGCTTTGGGTGGGCAAGTTCCTGAAGACCCACAGCTATCAGCGTGTGACGACGGACGAGGCGGCAGCGATGATCGGCGAATACGGGTCGCGGCTGTGTATGCTGGAAGGTTTCGTCGGCCATGCCGAACAATGCAACATCCGGGTGCGCCGTTATGGCGGGCGCAATGTGGCCTATGGGGCGGCGGTCATGCCGCAGGAGGCTGCCGAGTAGCCCGCCATGACACCCGAAGAACTGAAATCCAGATATCTGCCTTATCAGACCGCGCTGGCCGGATTTGACGGGGTGCACAGTGCCGTTTCGGATTTCTTTGCCGCGAATGCCGTGGTGCGCATGTGCCACCCGTTTGGTGACCTGACTGACGGGGCGGGGTTCATGGATCGCTGCCTTGCACCCCTGCATGCCGCCATGCCCGATCTGGAACGGCGCGACATGATCGTGATGGCGGGAACCACGCCCGATGGGCAGGATTGGGTCGGCTGCATGGGTAATTATATGGGCACGTTCACCGCACCCTTCCTGTCCATTCCGCCGACGGGGCATCTGGCCCATATGCGCTATCACGAGTTCTTCAAGGTTGAAGATGGCCGCGTGACCGAGATGCAGGCGATCTGGGATATTCCAGAACTGATGATGCAGGCGCGTGCATGGCCGATGGCCCCGCAACTGGGCGCGTTCCTGTGCACGCCTGCACCAATGTCGGGCGACGGGCTGACCGTTGCGGGCGATGGGCAGGCGGCGATGGATCATGTCATTGCCATGCTGACCGACCTGTGCCGCCATCCGGCCCAAGGCGGGCCAGAAGTGATGCGCCTGGAAGACTACTGGCACCCCCGGTTCAACTGGTACGGTCCCGCGGGCATTGGCAGCGGGCGGGGCATTGCCGGGTTCCGCAACTGGCACCAGATCCCTTTCCTGCGCGGGATGCCCGACCGCAAACTCGACGCCATGGGTGATCTGATGTCGCATTGGGTGGCCGCGGGCGACTATGTCTGCGAAACTGGCTGGCCCAACATGCGGCTGACCATCAGTGGCGATGGCTGGATGGGCATTCCGCCACTGGGGCAGGAAGTGACCCTGCGCAGTCTGGATTTCTGGCGGTTGGAAGGTGGGTTGATCCGCGAAAACTGGGTGCTGGTCGATCTATTGGATCTTTATGCGCAGATAGGTGTCGACGTTCTGGGCCGGATGGGGGAATTCAACAAGGCGCGCAATGTTGCGCCGATCATTGTTCCAGACGGGATGCACCAATGAACCTGCCCAAGACCCCTTCTTTCCGGCTTGATGGTAAACGGGCGCTAGTAGCTGGCGCATCTTCGGGGCTGGGTCTCGCTTGTGCGATGGCGCTGGCCGAAAACGGTGCGTCGGTGACGCTGGCGGCGCGCCGGGCGGAAGTGCTGGACGATGTGGCACGGGAAATGCGGGACCGCGGGCTGGACGCGCAGGTGCTGGCGATGGATGTCGGCGATGTCGAGACCACCGCGCGGGCCGTGGCCGATAACGGGCCGTTCGATATCCTCGTCAATTCCGCCGGGCTGGCGCGCCATTCCGCTGCGGTCGATACGCAACCGGATGACTTCGATGCGGTGATGGGGATCAACCTGCGCGGCGCCTATTTCCTGACGCAGGCGGTGGCCAAGGGGCTGCTTGCCGCGGGCAAACCTGGTAGCCTGATCAACATTTCCAGCCAGATGGGCCACGTCGGCGGACAGGACCGCGCGGTCTATTGCGCATCGAAATTCGCGGTTGAGGGTTTCACCAAGGCGATGGCCATTGAACTGGGCACGGCTGGCATTCGCGTAAACACGATCTGCCCGACCTTTATTCTGACGGACCTGACCCGTGCGACATTCGACGACCCGGAAAAACGGGCCTGGGTCCTGGGCAAGATCAAGCTTGGGCGTCCCGGCGAGGTCGAGGATATCATGGGCGCGGCGGTTTACCTGGCATCAGACGCTTCGTCACTGGTGACCGGGTCGGCATTGATGCTGGACGGCGGATGGACGGCAGGCTGATGAACGTAACCAAGGTGACATCCGCAGAAGTTGCGCGCCGCGCCGGGGTTAGCCAGTCGGCGGTCAGCCGGGTGTTCACACCGGGCGCATCGGCATCGAAAAAGACCGTGGAAAAGGTGCGAAAGGCGGCGGACGAACTTGGCTATCGCCCCAATATCCTGGCGCGTGCGATGGTGTCAGGCAAAAGCCGCATCATCGGGTTGGTTGTTGCCTACCTTGAAAACTACTTTTACCCCGAAGCCTTGGAAAAACTGTCAAAGGCGTTGCAGCAACGCGGCTATCACGTCCTGATCTTCATGGCGGGACAAACCGCGGGCAATGTTGACGAGGTGGTCGAGGAGATCCTTGATTATCAGGTCGACGGTATCATTGCTGCTTCGGTGGCGCTGAGTTCCGACCTTGCGCAGCGTTGCAAGGCGGCGGGCGTGCCGATCGTGTTTTTCAACCGGCGGCAAGAAGGGCGCGATGCGTCAGCCGTCATGTCGGATAACCGCGCCGGGGGGCGGCGCGTGGGCGAGTTTCTTGCCGCGGGGGCGCATCGGCGCATCGGATACATCGCTGGCTGGGAAGGCGCGTCAACCCAGGTGGAACGCGAGGCGGGTTTCATCGAAGGATTGGCGGCGCACGGAGCCGAATTATATGCCCGTGAGGTTGGAAACTACGTCCTGGCCGAGGCCAAGGACGCGGCGCGGCGCATGTTTTTCGGACCGAACCGCCCTGATGCGGTCTTTGTCGCCAATGATCACATGGCCTTTGGCGTGTTGGATGTGCTGCGCGGTGAAATGGGGCTGAATGTGCCGGGT
>JBNKYL010000022.1:0-5181 GCA_050300875.1 Paracoccaceae bacterium | reverse complement strand
CGATGCCATCGGCATCGACCAGGCGCGCCGCATCAATGAACTGTCGGATGCCGAAGTTCTGTCTATCCGCGAACATATCGACGCCAACTTCGAAGTCGAAGGCGACCTGCGCCGCGACACCCAGATGAACATCAAGCGTCTGATGGACCTGGGCTGCTACCGTGGCCTGCGCCACCGCCGCAACCTGCCGGTTCGCGGTCAGCGCACCCACACCAACGCCCGCACCCGCAAGGGCCCGGCGAAACCTATCGCTGGCAAGAAGAAATAAGGAGGCGGATCAATGGCACGTGACAAGACCCGTATTCGCCGCAAGGAACGCAAGAACATTGCCGCTGGCGTGGCGCATGTGAACTCGTCCTTCAACAACACCAAGATCCTGATCTCCGACGTTCAGGGCAATGCGATTGCCTGGTCCTCGGCTGGCACGATGGGCTTCAAGGGGTCGCGCAAGTCGACGCCTTACGCCGCCCAGTTGGCCGCTGAAGATGCTGGCAAGAAAGCCCAGGAACATGGCGTGAAAACGCTGGAAGTCGAAGTTCAGGGCCCCGGTTCGGGCCGCGAAAGCGCCCTGCGCGCGCTGGCCGCTGTCGGTTTCAACATCACCTCGATCCGTGATGTCACCCCGATCGCACATAACGGCTGCCGCCCGCCAAAGCGCCGCCGCGTCTGATCTTTCGCCGGACCGCACCCCTGCGGTCCGGTTCGTCATTACATACCTCGGGTGTGCCTTGCCCTTCGGACATGGGGACAAGGACAGGAATTGAGGAGACATTCATGATCCATAAGAACTGGGCCGAACTGATCAAGCCGCAGCAGCTGGTCGTCAAGCCGGGCAACGAACCTGCGCGTCAAGCCACCGTCATCGCAGAACCGCTGGAACGCGGTTTTGGTCTGACGTTGGGTAACGCGCTGCGCCGCGTGCTGATGTCGTCGCTGCAAGGTGCTGCCATCACGTCTGTGCAGATCGACAACGTGTTGCACGAGTTTTCGTCCGTGGCCGGTGTGCGTGAAGACGTCACTGACATCGTGCTGAACCTCAAGGGCGTCGCCATCCGCATGGAAGCCGAAGGCCCCAAGCGTCTGTCGATCGCGGGCAAAGGCCCGGCTGTCGTCACCGCTGGCGACATTTCGGAAATCGCGGGCGTCGAAATCCTGAACAAGGAACATGTGATCTGTCACCTCGACGAGGGCGCGGACCTGTACATGGAACTGACCGTCAACACCGGCAAGGGTTACGTGTCGGCCGACAAGAACCGCCCCGAAGACGCACCGATCGGCATGATCCCGGTCGATGCGATCTATTCGCCGGTGCGCAAGGTCAGCTATGAAGTGCAACCCACCCGTGAAGGCCAGGTGCTGGACTATGACAAGCTGACGCTGAAGCTGGAAACCGATGGCTCGATCAGCCCGGACGATGCTGTGGCCTATGCCGCGCGGATCATCCAGGACCAGCTGTCGATATTCGTGAACTTCGAAGAACCGGAATCGGCACGTGCTGCGGACGAAGATGACGGGCTGGAATTCAACCCGCTCCTTCTGAAGAAAGTCGACGAGCTGGAACTGTCGGTGCGGTCTGCCAACTGCCTGAAGAACGACAACATCGTCTATATCGGCGACCTGATCCAAAAGACCGAAGCCGAGATGCTGCGCACCCCGAACTTCGGCCGCAAGTCGCTGAACGAGATCAAGGAAGTGCTGTCTGGCATGGGCCTGCACCTTGGCATGGATGTCGAGGAATGGCCGCCGGAGAACATCGAAGACCTCGCCAAGAAATTCGAGGACCAGTTTTAACTGGTCCTCGCGACAACCGGGCAATCCCGCCCCAAGGAGAGGGTCCCACACGCATCGGACCCCAGACAAAGCAAAAAACGCCCGTAGAGGGCACCGAATTGGAGATAGAAAATGCGTCACGCTCGCGGATATCGCCGCCTGAACCGGACCCATGAACACCGCAAGGCGTTGTGGGCCAACATGGCCGGCTCGCTCATCGAACACGAACAGATCAAGACCACCTTGCCGAAGGCCAAGGAACTCAAGCGCATCATGGACAAGCTGATCACGCTTGGTAAGCGCGGTGATCTGCATGCCCGCCGGCAGGCAGCGGCCCAACTGAAACAGGACGCCTATGTCGCGAAACTGTTCGAAGTGCTGGGCCCGCGCTATGCCGAACGCAATGGCGGCTACACGCGCGTCCTGAAGGCCGGGTTCCGTTATGGCGACATGGCGCCCATGGCGATCATTGAACTTGTGGATCGGGACGTGGACGCCAAAGGCGCCGCCGACCGCGCCCGCGCAGAAGCCGAAGAACAGGCCGAAGCGTAAGGCGCGAATTCGCGACTTGCAGAACAGAAATGTACTCGCCCCCTGATTGTTCAGGGGGCGTTTTCAGTTTCTGCGGCCTTGCGTCAATATTTCCTTTATCGCCAGAGATGTGTCCAAGGCTTCCCGCACCATCGCCACGTTGCGTGGCGTTTGGCCCGTCATTTGAAGAAATTCAAGCAGTTGCACGCGATCCTCACGGGGAATCACGCTTAGTGCCACATCAAGATCCATTCGTCGGTCACGCAAGACTGTACCCCCCATTTTTTTCCCTCTCATACAATTTAGGGTTGACTAAACTTCTGACAACCTGTCTAAAAAGGCATGTCCAGTCGCCCTGAACTCAACCTGTTGTTTCGTACACTCGGCCGCCTTGCGCCGCAGGGCTATGCTGCCGGGTTGCATATTCGGTTTGCTGCACCGCTGATTTCGGTCAGCACGTACGCCCCGGCCTGGACGGAAAAATACACGGTCAACTCCTACGCGATGCGGGATCCAATGATTGCTTGGGGGTTAAGTCAGGAAGGCACAACGCGCTGGAGCGCGATCGACCTGCCTGACCCAGCGAATATCTGGGGACAAGCCTCTGATCATGGGCTGACTTACGGGGTTGCGGTTTCCTGCGGACCGATGTCGTCGCGCAGCATTGTTGGGGCTGCGCGTGACGATCGCGAATTTACGGGTGAAGAAATCAACGAAATTCACAGGATCGTCCTGACGCTGCACAGGATGTCCGAACCACCGACCGAATTGACCCCCGCACAAGTGCAAGCCCTCCGGTGCATCGCGGACGGGGATCGTCACGCTGCCGCCGCTGCCAAACTTGGGATTTCCGAAAGTGCTCTGAAAGCACGTCTCATTTCGGCAAGGACAAGGCTCATGGCACGCACGACTTCCGAGGCAATACAAAAGGCCAAGGAATTCCGGCTGCTGTGACTTGGGGCTGTTCCGCGATGCGTTGAAGCTAATCAATGCATCGGAGGATCACATGCAAGCTACCACTCTTTCTTTCGGCAATATGCACAACCATGGCGAGTTGTTGGCGAATATGCTTCGTGCCAGGCACGAAACATTCATCCAGAACGCGAAATGGGATTTGCCTGAAGTCGACGGAATGGAATTCGACCAGTACGACACGCCGGCTTCGCGCTGGATTGCCGTACATGAATTCGGCGAAGTCCTCGCCGGGGTCCGTCTAACGCCTACAACGCATCGCTGCGGAATCTACACTTACATGATCCGCGACGCGCAAAAGGGCCTGCTCGACACCATTCCGCAGGACCTGCTGTACGAAGAGGCGCCGGTTTCCAGTCATATCTGGGAATCAAGCCGCATCTTCGTCTCGCACAAGGTCCCGGCCAAGCTACGAATGCGGGTTCAACTGAACCTGATCACGCAGATGGTCACAACGGCCCGCGAAATGGGTGCGTCCGAAATTCTGGGTCTGATCCCGGAAAACGGGCCGCGCTGGGGGCGTCGGGTCGGCCTGGATATCGATGTCATTGGTCCGGTGATGAATATCGGCGGCGAAACCAGCCGCTGCATCCGGATCAACCTGCGGTCCAAGCTGCACTAGGCTGATGTGCATAATCCTGGGCCGGCGCCTCCCGGGCCGGCCCACTTCACGCTTTTGCTGGCGGGGCAGGGCGGATAGTCTTGCCTTATGCCGGATTTGTTCGACCATCCAGCCGACCGCACCGATCAGCCAGGGCCGCCAAGGCCGCTGGCGGATCGGCTGCGGCCGGCGCGGCTGGATCAGGTGATTGGGCAGCAACATGTGTTGGGTCCGGATGCGCCGCTAGGCGCCATGCTGGCGGCGGGCAACCTGTCATCGCTGATCTTCTGGGGACCGCCTGGGGTCGGCAAGACCACCATCGCGCGATTGCTGGCCGATGAAACCGACCTGCATTTCGTGCAGATCAGCGCCATTTTCACCGGCGTGGCCGATTTGAAAAAGGTATTCGAAGCTGCGCGTATTCGGCGGGCAAACGGCAAGGGGACCTTGCTGTTCGTCGATGAAATCCACCGCTTCAACAAGGCACAGCAGGACGGCTTCTTGCCGCATATGGATGACGGCACCATCCTGTTGGTGGGCGCCACCACCGAAAACCCGTCCTTCGAGTTGAACTCGGCGCTTCTGTCGCGTGCTCAGGTGCTGGTGCTGGAACGGCTGTCGCTGGCGGATATGGAATTGCTCGCCCAACGCGCCGAAAAGGAACTGGGCCGTGCGCTGCCCCTTAAGGCCGAAGCGCGCGAGGCGCTAATGGAAATGGCCGATGGCGACGGCCGGGCCTTCCTGAACCTTGTCGAACAGGTAATGGGTTGGAATCTCAAAGAAAAGGCCGACACCGCCACCCTGACCGCGCGCCTTTCACGCCGCGCGGCGCAATATGACAAATCGGGCGACGCGCATTACAACCTGATTTCTGCCTTACACAAATCCGTGCGCGGGTCCGACCCCGATGCAGCACTTTATTGGTTCGCGCGGATGCTGACCGGCGGCGAAGATCCGCGTTACCTGGCCCGCCGCATCACCCGCATGGCGGTCGAAGATATCGGCCTGGCCGACCCACAGGCGCAAAACATCTGCGTCGGCGCATGGCAGACCTATGAACGGCTGGGCAGCCCCGAAGGCGAACTGGCGCTGGCGCAAGCGGTCGTCTACCTGGCGCTCGCCCCGAAATCGAACGCGGCTTACACCGGGTTCAAGGCCGCCATGGATGCCGCGCGCAAAACCGGGTCCGAGCCGCCGCCCAAACATATCCTGAATGCGCCCACCAAGCTGATGGCCGAACAGGGTTATGGCGATGGCTACGCCTATGACCACGACGCGCCGGATGGGTTTTCGGGACAGAACTATTT
>JBNKYL010000021.1:0-14916 GCA_050300875.1 Paracoccaceae bacterium | reverse complement strand
TTGCTCAGCGCCAGAATGGCGTTGCCGGACAATGACCCGAAGCTCATGGCGGAAATGTTGTAGATTGACGCGTCGTAGGGCTGCTTGCAGTCTGGACCACCGATCGTGACCCGGAAATCGTGGTCCTCGATCTTCCTGGGGACCGCTGAATGGGTCAGCCATTCATATCCAGCGTCGTAAACACGTCGCTGGCTGCCAAAGGGACGCTTGTCTTCCACCCCCTTTGCGCGCTGATAGACCAGCGAACGCTGCTCGCGCGAAAACGGCTCTTCATCATTGTCGCTTTCGATCAGGTATTGGCGGATTTCCGGGCGGATTCCTTCGAAGATGAACCGCATATGCCCAAGCACCGGGTAGTTGCGCAGGATGGCGTGGTGCGTCTGGAACAGGTCGTAAATGCCCAGTGCCGTCAAAAACCCGAATACCGCCAGCGACAAAGCGAACCACCCGCTGAACATAAGCCCGGCCAGAGACACCAATGCCAGCACCAGCGAGCCGATTAGCGCAGAAAATCTTGTCATCAATTCGGGTCCAGATCCGTCAGATTGTGCGCGCCAACTTGGATTGTCTTGGCGCACACATCAAGTCAAAGACCCGGAAGCCTAGGACAAAGCCTGTAAACAAGAGGTGAAAATCCTAGCCGATCAAGGCATCGACATGGGCCACGACACTGCGCGCCAAGGCCATGGGTTCGTAGCCGCCTTCGAGCATGGACACGATCCGGCCGCTAGCATGTGCCTTGGCCACACCCACCAGTTCTTCGGTCACCCAGCGATAGTCGGCGTCGACGAATTGCAGGTGTGACATGTCATCTGCGACATGGGCGTCAAACCCTGCCGATATGAACAGGAATTGGGGTTTGAAGTCGTTCAAGGCGGGCAACCAATGTGCCTGCACCGCCTCGCGAAACTCTGCCCCGCCAGCGCCCGCCGTCAGTGGCACGTCAACAAGGTTGGCGGTTTCCTTTTCATGGCCGGTGAACGGATAGAACGGATGCTGGAAGGATGAACAGAACAGCACGCGCGGATCGTTTCTGAAGATATCTTCAGTCCCGTTGCCGTGATGCACGTCGAAATCCACGATAGCCACGCGTTCGAACCCGTGAACCGCCATCGCATGTGCCGCCGCCACGGCAATGTTGTTGAACAGGCAGAACCCCATGGCGCGGTTATGTTCGGCATGGTGGCCGGGCGGACGCACCGCGCAAAATGCGGCATGTACCTCGCCTTCCATGATCTTTTCGACGCCGAATACCCCGGCGCCTGCGGCACGTTCGGCGGCGCGCAGGGTTCCGGGCGACATGACGGTATCCCCGTCTATCTCGACCGATTCCGAAGTGGGTGCGGCGGCAAAGATCCGGTCCACGTAACTGGCGTCATGCACGCGGGCCAATTGTTCGCGTTCGACCAAGGGCGCATCGTAGTAGCGCACGACATATTGCAGCCCCGACATGATCATCTGATCTTCGATCGCGGTCAGCCGTTCGGGCCGATCCGGGTGCAACGGCCCCGGATCATGGGCAAGGCATTCCTGATGCGTGATGAAAGCAAGCATGTGATGCCCCTAAAGTTTGCGGCCGACTTTGATGATATCGTGACCGTCCGGCGAATGTTCGGTCAAAAAGCCCAGCGCCACCATGAGTTGAAGCATGCCAGTATTGTCCTTGAGGACCGTACCTTCGATTTCAGACAGCCCCTGGTCGCGCGCCACGTCCATCAGGGCCTTCATCAGCCTTGTGCCGATACCGTGGTGCTGTTCCTTGTCCGACACGACGACGGCGAATTCGCAGGTTCGCCCATCTGGGTTGATCGCATAGCGCGACACGCCGACCTGTTCCTGTTCGGCACCCTCGCCGATTACGGCGACCAGCGCCATTTCGGTGCGATAGTCGATTTGTGTGAACTGGGCCAGCATCTGTTGCGAAAGCTCATGGATCGTGCCCATGAACCGGAAACGCTTGGCTTCCGGCGACAGTTCGCGGACGAAGGTGCGTTCGGCTTCGGCGTCTTCGGGACGGATCGGGCGAATGGTCAGCAGGCGACCATCCGACAGGTGCGTCCGCTGCACCAACTGGCGCGGATAGGGGTGGATCGCCACATGGTCATAGGGACCGTCCTTGCTGGGCGGACGGGCAATCCCGATCCTTGCGTCGACCGCCAGAACGCCATCTGGCCCGGCGAACAGCGGGTTGATGTCAAGTTCAGTAATTTCGGGCAATTCGCAGATCATGTCTGATACCCGCAGCAGCACCTGAACCACGGCATCCCGGTCGACCGCATGGCGGTCGCGGAACGCGTCCAGCAGGCGCGCCACGCGTGTGCGATCGATCAGGCGGTTTGCCAGAACGGTGTTGAGCGGTGGCAAGGCAACCGCATTGTCGCGCAGAATCTCGACCATGGTGCCGCCCGCGCCAAACATGATCGCCGGCCCAAAGACAGGATCCCGGCTGGCGCCGATGACCAATTCGCGGGCATCATCCACCTCTGCCATGCGTTCAACTGTGACACCTTCGATCACGGCATCCGGGCGCATGGCCTGGGCGTGTTCGGTCATCTGGCGAAAGGCCGTCATGACGTCCGCCGCATTCATCAGGTTCAGGCGCACGCCACCGACATCGGATTTATGCGGGATCTGCGGGCTAAGGATTTTCAGCGCGACGGGAAAGCCCACCGTCTCGGCCGCGATCAGCGCCTCAGCGGCATTGTCGGCGGTGACGGTCATGTTGGTCGGGATTCCGAAGGCGCGGAACACGGCCTTGCTTTCGACGTCGTTCAGCATGTCGCGGCCATCGCGCAGCGCCTGGTCTATGATCATGCGCGCACCATCAAGGTCCGGCATTTCCGTGTCGGCCAACGGTTCTGGCACTTCCAGAGACAGGCGCTGATGGTGCTGATGTTGGGCAAGGTACGAAAACGCCTCGACCGCGCGTTCGGGGGTGATGAAGTCGGGAATGCCGCTTTGGCTCAACAGTGTTCGGGCTTCCGCGACGGACGTTTCCCCCATCCAGCAGGCCAGTACCGGTTTGCTGTTCCGTTTCGGCGCCGCATCAACGACAGCCCGCGCAACGGCAACGGGATCCGTCATCGCCTGCGGTGTCAACATGACAAGCACGCCGTCCAGATTCTTGTCGGCCAGGCAGGCCTTGACGGCTGCCGCATAAGCATCGGCGGACGCGTCGCCAAGAATATCGACCGGGTTTGCACGGCTCCAGAACTTGGGCAGGATCTTGTCCAGCACTTGAACCGTTTCGTCGGAAATCGGTGCCACGTCCAGCCCGACATCGCCCGCACGATCCGCCGCAAGCACCCCGGCACCGCCGCCATTGGTGACGATCCCCAGCCGATTGCCGGCAGCACGTTTATGGGCGGACAGGATTTCAGCGGCCGCGAAAAGCTGGCCGAACGTGTCTGCACGCACGGCCCCTGACCGCGACAACGCCGCGTCAAATACCGCATCCGACCCAATCATTGCCCCGGTATGCGTATTGGCCGCCTTGGAACTTTGCTGATGGCGCCCGGACTTCAGAACGATGACCGGTTTCGATCGCGCCGCGATGCGCAGCGCGCTCAGGAATGACGGAGCCTGGCTGATCCCTTCGACATAAAGAAGTATCGCATCGGTCTTGGGGTCGCTGGCGAGGAAGTGCAGCACATCGCCGAAACCGATATCGGCAGAATTGCCCAGGCTGACGATGGCCGAAAACCCAAGGTGATGTGGTTCGGCCCAATCGACAATAGCTGAACAAAGCGCCCCGGATTGAGACACCACTGCCAAGTGCCCGGTCGGTGCCCCGGAATTCAGGAAGGTCGCGTTGAGATTTAGCCAGGGCCGGACAAGGCCCACGCAGTTCGGCCCCAGAATGCGAACACCCGCCTTTTGGGCCACCCGTTTCAATTCGGCCTCAAGAGCCAAGCCCGCCTTGCCGGCCTCACGAAAACCCGCAGACAAAACTATGGCCGTTCCGACGCCCGCTTCGCCCAGTTGCCGCAGGATGCCCGGTACAGTCGCCGCCGGAGTGGCGATCACGGCCAGATCGACCGGATCAGGCACCTGGTCGATGGATGGGTAACAGGTCTGCCCGCGGACCTGATCGTATTTCGGGTTGATCGGAATGATCGCCCCCGCATAGCCGCCGGACAGGATGTTCGCATGCACCCTCGACCCAACGCTCCTGCCCGACTCGCTGGCACCGAACACGGCGACAGCTGTCGGGTTGAACAGGGCTTCCAGGGGACGTCTGAACATGGGGATAGCTCGCGCGATTACGGTTCTACGTTTTCTGCAACTGCAACATAGGTGATTCTTCGTTTCTGCAATTGCGAAATGTCAAAGTTTCATCCTTGATCGACTCCATACACGCAGATCGTGACAGTTTTTTTGTGCGCGTGAGTCATCCAATGTTCATTTGGCCGCGTATCTCACGTATGTTGACAGTAGATCTGGATATCCCGCGCCCTGCGCACACCACGCAAAGGGCTGCCCGAAAGGACAGGCAAAGGCACGTGGCAAAGGGCGATGACCTACCGCAGGAAACGGTCTGGATGATCGCCATTCGCGACCGTCGCGACCGCGCCGCATTCGCCAGCCTGTTTGATCGGTTTGCTTCGCGCCTCAAGGGGTTCGTGATGCGCTCTGGCATGTCGGCGGCACAGGCCGAGGAAATCGTACAGGATGTGATGTTGGCCGTTTGGCGCAAGGCAGATCAATACGATCCGCATCGCGCATCGGTGTCGGCCTGGATCTACCAGATCGCGCGCAACAGACAGATAGACATCCTTCGTAAGGAAAACCGCCCGTTACCAGAGGCGCTGAAGGAAGACCCGGGGACGGAACCGGATGCCAGCCAGGTGCTGGCGATGGAACAAGAAACCGCAAAACTGCGGACTGCTCTGGCGGGCCTGAAACCCGACCAGCGCCACATCATTGAACAAGCCTATCTGGGGGAGCTGAGCCATCAGCAGATTGCCGAAGAAACCGGCCTTCCCCTTGGAACCATCAAATCGCGCATCCGGCTGGGGTTGGATCGGCTGCGTCACGAACTAAGGGACCTCAAGTCATGAGTGCCATTTCACACCACCTGCCCGACGGAATGCTGCAGGCTTATGCTGCAGGGTCGCTGCCGCATGCCTTTTCTGTCGTCGTGGCTGCGCATGTTTCCATGTGTGCCGAGTGCCGTGCTGCTGTCGAAGCCCATGAAAATGTCGGCGGCGCTTTGGTCGAAGCCAGTGATGCCGTCGCAGTTTCCGACAACCTGAAGGATGACCTTCTGGCGATGCTGGATACGCCATTTACACCTGAACCCGAATATCGTCGGGCCGGCCCCTATCCCGGGCCGGTCGTCGAGGCGCTGCAAGGCCAGCCGCCGCGCTGGAAAAAACTCGGCATGGGGGTGCGCCAGCATATCCTGAACGCCGACAAAACCGGATCATTGCGGCTTTTGCATATTCCGCCCGGACAGGCAGTTCCCGATCACGGCCATGGCGGGCTGGAACTGACGATGGTGCTTCAGGGCAGCTTCCACGACGAAACTGGGCGCTTCGTGGTCGGGGATGTCGAGATTGCCGATGAAGAGCTGGAACATACGCCGGTCGCAGACGATGGATTGCCCTGCATATGTCTGGCTGCCACGGACGCACCGTTGAAGTTCAACGCCTTCATGCCGCGCTTGTTGCAGCCTCTGTTCCGGATCTAGCGGCCGCGCAGGACAAGAACGTCGGGAAGTACAGACAGAAATCTGATGAACCAGGAGAATGGCGCAGGGAAGTCGGTGCGAAATCGCCGGCTTCCCATCGCGCGCACGACGCGCCGCGCTGAAGCTTCGGGTTCCATGATCATGGGCATCTTGAATTCGTTCTTGTCTGTCAGACGGGTGCGGATGAATCCAGGATTGACCAGCCGGACGGTCACGCCTGACCCTGCCAGGTCCACGCGCATGGTTTCAGCCAAACTGATCATCCCGGCCTTGCCTGCCCCATAACCGATGGACTTGGGAAGCCCGCGATAGCCGGCCAATGAACCGATCAGGGTTATGTCGCCCCGGCCTGCGGCCACGAAACCCGGAACGACCTCGCCCAACACCCGCAATGCACCAATCAGGTTGACATCAACCATGCGGATGACTGCCGGGCCGTCCCATTTCGACGCAGCGACCGGGTCGTAAGTGGCGGCATTGTAGATGACACCGTCGATACGCCCGACGGCGTTGGCCGCTGCGCGTACCGCGTCCATGTCGGTCACGTCTAGCGGTACGACCCGTGATCCCGGCAGTTCCTTGGCAAGGTCTTCCAACCTTTCGGCATTTCGGGCGGACAGAATCAATCCGGCGCCCTTTGCGTACAACTGACGCGCAATTTCGCGTCCCAACCCTTCGCTCGCGCCGACCAGCCAATAGCTGCGCCCCGAAAACCCGGTCATGGCGCGCTCTGTCGAAAGGTCTCGCTGTCAGATAACAGCGGTTCGGGCGGTGCAGGCTTCTTCAGGAAGGGCGCGCGTTTGGCATACAAGATCAGTGCCTGCCAATGGATAAGGGCCACCACGCGCGCCGCGCCAAACGGCCTGCGCAGCGCGGCCCCCAGCAACGACCGCCCTGTCGCCCTGCGCCGCTTGCCCGTCAACGTCGCCAGCACGCCTTGGTCGCCGTGGCTGTAGTCTATACGAATTCGAATTTCGGACTCATTGAAATCGAAGTTGAACCGGTATTTTCCAGCCACTTTCTGGAACGGCGAGACATGCATCAGCTTGTCAGCGGTTATCGTGTCCGTCCAATTGATCGGGCTGAAATCCGGTTGCGCACAGAAATAGCAATGACGGTGACCAAAGGTGTTGTTCACTTCGGCGACGATCACGCGCGGCGTGCCGTCTTTCATCGCCACCCAGAAACTTACCGGGTTGAACCGAAACCAAAGGAAGCCCGGTTGCGTCAGCAACCGCAGTTCGAGGTCAGCGGGGTCCAGGCCGTGTTCAGCCAAGACCGCCCGGAACCAGTTGACCCCCTGCCCCTGTCCCCGCGGCCCACCGTGATCGATGTCCCGCACGGACCAAAGGTTGAAGCGGTTGCGCGATAGGAAGGGCACGCGATCCATTGAGTCCGGATCGACGAACACGAAATCGACGCCATATCGGAACGCGTTCGCAAGCGCGCCCTTGCGCGCATGATAGGTATGACCGGCTATGTGTTCCGTCTTCATGGTTGTGATACGCGCATGACGTCTGTTCGGATCACTCCCGACCCAAACCTTTCAGCCGATATTGTGATCCAAAACACGAACGGCCTCGTATCCAGCGAAAACAACCAAGGAACGAGGATCACATGTTTGACCAGTCGCATGCCCCACGCAAACGGATCGCGGTCGTCGGCGGGGGCATTTCCGGCATGGCTGCGGCCTACTACCTTTCCGCCGACCACGATGTGACCCTGTTCGAAGCAGAAGCACGACTTGGCGGCCATGCGCGCACCGTCATGGCCGGGATCAATGGCGATCAGCCCGTCGATACCGGCTTCATTGTTTTCAACTACGCCACCTATCCTTACCTGACACGCCTGTTCCGCGACCTCGAAGTGCCCGTCGCCAAAAGTGACATGAGCTTCGGCGCCAGCATCGATGGCGGCCGAATCGAATACGGCCTGACCTCTCTTGGCAGTTTTGCCGCCCAGAAACGCAACCTGGCGAACCCGCGCTACTACGGCATGGTGGCCGATATCGTGAAGTTCGGCAAACACGCCGAGGACATGGCCACGGCAGATATGTCCATCGGCGATCTCGTGGCCACGCTTGGGCTTGGTGACTGGTTTCGCAATTACTACCTGCTGCCAATGGCCGGCGCGATATGGTCCACCCCGGTCGAGAACATCGACCAGTTCCCCGCCCGGTCGCTGGTTCGCTTTTTCCGCAATCATGCCCTGTTGGCAGGTTCTGGCAAGCACCAGTGGTGGACCGTTCAAGGTGGCAGCATCGAATATGTTCGCCGCCTGCAAGCCGCGCTTGCCGCGCGGGGTTGTGACATCCGCACGGGTACCCCGGTGACCGGGCTTCAGCGCGGCCCCGATCACGTCAAGATCCGCGCAGGCGAAGTCATCTGGCCGGATTTTGACGAGGTCATCCTTGCCAGCCATTCCGACCAGGCGCTTGCGATCCTTGGCGAGGCCGCAACGCCAGCCGAACGCGCCGCACTTGGCGCAATCCGCTACCAGCCAAACACAGCCGTCCTGCACCGTGACCCTGGCCAGATGCCTCGCCGACGCGCCTGTTGGGCCAGCTGGTCCTACAGGTCACAAAACGATCGCATTGGTGTCACCTATTGGATGAACAGGCTGCAGAACATCCCCGACCACGATCCACATTTCGTGACCCTGAATCCGACCACCGATATACCCGAAGAAGCCATATACGATCAGGTCGAATTTGCGCACCCCGTCTTCGATGCCGCCGCTCTGCGCGCACAGGACCAGATCCGTTCCCTGCAAGGCGCGAACCGCACATGGTTTGCAGGCGCCTATAACCGACACGGGTTTCACGAAGACGGTATCGCCAGCGCGATGCGCATCATTCGCCAGATCAACGCCCGACCCCACCTGAAAGGACCCGCCAATGCCGATCGCATCCAAAGCATTGAAAACGCAGTTTCTGTCGACATGCGAGCGACTGCATGACGGACGCCTGACGCTCCACACGCCCGAAGGCGCGACCTATCGGTTCGGCACTGCGGGTCCTGAAGCCGAGCTTGCCATCCATGATTGGGCGACCGTGTCGGCTTTGGCTGCACACGGGCAGGTCGGGCTGGGCGAAGCCTATGTGCAAGGCATGTGGGACAGCCCGTCGATCGAGACATTGATGGATGTCGCGCTGCGCAATCGGGACGAACTTGGGGCCTACGATCACGCCAGCGGCCTCAACCGCGCCAAATTCCGGCTCGTCGACACAGTCCTGCGTGCCAACACCCGACGTGGCGCGCGCGGGAACATTCGCGCACATTACGATGTGGGTAACGAATTCTACCAGCTCTGGCTGGATGACGGGATGACCTATTCATCGGCCCTTTTTGACGGCGCCGACGATGACCTGGCCCGCGGACAGGATCGCAAATATGCCCGTGCCCTGTCGCGTCTGTCAGATGGTGAACAGGTCCTGGAAATCGGTTGCGGCTGGGGTGGGTTTGCCGAAGCCGCCGTCCAACAGGGCCGGGATGTGACCGGCATCACCATTTCGCGTGCACAGCACAGCTATGCCGACTGCCGACTGGACGGGCGCGCCGATATCCAATTGCGCGACTACCGCGACATAGATGGGAAATACGACAATATCGTATCCATCGAAATGATCGAAGCAGTGGGCGAACGCTACTGGCCCAGCTATTTCTCCACGCTAAAGCGCAGCCTTGCCGATGGCGGGCGTGCCCTTGTGCAGGCCATCACCGTGCGCGACGACTATTTCGAAACCTATCGCAAGTCGTCCGACTACATACGCCAATATGTTTTCCCTGGCGGCATGTTGCTTTCGGACACGGCGATTGCCGAACAAGCGCACCGCGCCGGATTGCAGGTGAGCGACAACTTCGCCTTCGGTCAGGATTACGGCCAAACCTGCCGCAGTTGGTCCAGGCGTCTGACGGATCAAAAGCAGCGCATTCTCAACATGGGATATGGCGAAGGCTTCTTCCGTAACTGGCAGTATTATCTGGAAATTTGCGCGGCATCCTTTGCGGCAGGCCACACGAATGTCGTGCAGGTCGAACTGGCCCATGCGTAGCATTGCGCTGATCACGTTTCTGGCCATCACCAGTCCGGCCGCTGCATCGGTGATCCCCGCGCATCTGGACGGCGCAGAACTGCGTGGCGCGGCAACCTTCCGTTTCATCGGCCTGCCGCTCTACGATGCTCGCCTTTACACATTGAACGGCAAGGCGCTGGATTGGACGGATGATTTTGGCCTTGAACTGACCTATCGTCGGGCCGTTGCGGGGCTCGATCTGGTCGAAGGCACGATGCGCGAACTCGCCCGCACCGGTGCGTCACTGCCGATACGCGACAAACTGCGCGACTGCTACGCCGATGTCTTGCCGGGGGACCGCTATGCTGCCGTCAGCAAGGGACCCGACCGGTTGGATTTCTGGCACAACGACACACGCACCTGTACCTTGGCCTTTCCCGCCATCAAATCCCACTTCATGACGATCTTTCTGGGCGACAATACGCGTTCGGCAAACTTCACCCGCAAGCTTCGGGGCGAATGATGCTTTATCCCCGCGTCAGCCTTTATGCGCTCATGTTGGCCTCGGCCGGTATCCCACTCTACATCCATTTGCCGCGCTTTGCGTCGGTCAATCTTGGGATTGGTCTGGGGACCATCGGAACCTTGCTTGTCGCGATCAGACTGATCGACCTTGTGCAGGACCCGGCCATCGGCTGGGCCATCGACCGCTGGCCCAGTGCACAGAAGGCTTTCGCCATGCTGGCCGCGGCCGGGTTGGCGGTGGGCTTCCCCTTGCTGTTTTCGCTTGGCGCGGGCGACATGGCTGTTTTCAAACTCATCCTGCTGCTGATCCTGCTGTTTTCCGCCTACAGCCTGGGCATGATCTTGCTTTATGGGCGCAGCGCGACGCTGGCCCATAGTTCCGACCAAGATGAACTGTTCCGACAGGCAACTTGGCGCGAAACCGGCATGCTGGCTGGCGTGGTGCTGGCGGCGATGGCACCCGCCGTGCTTGTCAGCCTTGGCGCAAGCGGCAACGGATACCCTGCCTTTGGCTTGTTCTTGGCGGCCATCGCCGCATTCACGGCTCTGGCGACCTGGCCGATCTGGCGTCGCCCGGTTCTGGATGGTGATCGCTTTTCGCTGTCGGGCATGAACGATTCAGGTGCCATTCGATTGCTTGTGCTGGCACTCGTCAACAGCCTGCCCGTCGCCATCACATCAACCTTGTTCCTGTTCTTCGTCGAAGACCGCCTTCAGCTGTCTGGCGCAGCGGGCGCCTTCCTGATCCTGTTTTTCCTGTCGGCCGGCATAAGCGTACCGGTGTGGGCGCAGATCAGTGGCAAGCTCGGCCCGCGCCTGACCTTGCTGATCGCCATGCCACTGGCCATCGCCGGATTTGCCGGCGCTGCCCTGCTGCCACCCGGCCAGATCGCCGGATTCGCCGTGATCTGCATCGCTTCCGGCGTCGCACTCGGCGCAGACATGGTCATATTGCCGGCAATGTTTTCAGTCGCTTTGACCCAGGCGGGGCTGAAGCCCTCGCTGGGCTTCGGCATCTGGTCCTTCGCCGGAAAGGCCGGGTTGGCGCTGGCGGCATTCGTTGTCCTGCCCATTCTGGATCGCGCGGGTTTTGTTCCGGGCGTGTCGAACAGCGATCACGCCTTGCAAACATTGAACATGGCCTATGCCGTCCTGCCCTGCACCCTGAAACTCGGCGCCATCGCCCTTGTCATGACACTCCCGAAAGAGGCGCAAACCGCATGAAAATCCTCACCACACTGGCTATCCTGGTCCTGATCCTTATTCTGGCTCGAACCTACCTGTTCAGCTTTCGCGCCCAGCGTCCGGCGGACTACGCCGAAACCGGCCCGGCCTTTTCGCTGACCGAACACCTGATGGGCGATATCCAGTCCGAAGGTGTGATCTTTGGCCCTACCGGAAAGGTCACCAACAGCTTCACGGCCAGAATGGTCGGCGAGTGGAATGGCAAGACCGGCACGCTAAGCGAAGATTTCACCTACTCCAACGGACGTAAGCAACAGCGCCTTTGGTATCTGACCCAGACCGGGGAAAATACATTCGTCGCAACGGCCGACGACATCATCGGCGAAGCCACTGGTGTGATATCCGGGGCCAGCCTGATGATGCGCTACCGGATCGTCCTGCCCGAAGAAGCCGGCGGCCATGTTCTGGACGCCACGGACTGGCTCTATCTCACCGAAAGCGGTGCCATCATGAACAAATCTGAAATGCGCAAATTTGGCATCAAGGTCGCCGAACTGGTCGCGACAATGCGCCCGGCAGCAGGGGGAACGTTCTGATGAGCAATCGAAACAGAAAAGGGATCGCCAAGCGATCCGGCATAGCAGCTATCATGCTTGGCATCGTGACACTTACTGCACTTTCGTCCTGTTCCACGCTTCCCGCACCGGAAGTTGACCGGCAGGCGACACGCAATCTGAACCTCGAAGAATTCTTTGATGGGCAGTCCCAGGCAAAGGGCGTCTTTCGCGACCCGTTCGGCAAGGTTCGCAACCGGTTTGACGTCGCGATCACCGGGAACTGGAACGGCGAAACGCTGACCCTGATCGAAGATTTCACCTATGAAGATGGCCGCACTGAACAGCGTATCTGGACGTTGGACAAACTCGACGACACACGCTGGCAGGGTACAGCACCGGGAGTGATCGGTATCGCCAGCGGCGAAGAAAGCGAAAATACCTTCACTTGGGCCTACACGATCGACCTGCCCGTCAAATCCGGCACCATGCGCGTCAGCTTCGATGACAAGATGTGGTTGCTCGACGACGGGCGTATCCTCAACCGGGCGGCAATGTCACGGTTCGGGCTGCCGTTGGGCCAGGTCGAAATCTATTTCGAACGAGGTTCAAGCCGGCATTAACACTTGTTGTGGCAAATGGGACAAAACGCGAATCTGCTGCTGACGGAACCCGCCTTGTCCTCGTTGATGCCCCTTGAACAACCCCAGCCTTTCGTTGCCCCCGTTGCGCATGCACCGGCGCTGACCCGCCGACAGAAGGCGGCAATCATCGTGCGATATGCCCTGTCTCAAGGCGTCGAAATACGGCTGTCCGGCCTGCCGGAAAACTTGCAGACAGAACTGGTTGTTCAGATGTCAGGCCTGAAAGTAGTCGATCAGGCCACGATCGACGCGGTTGTCGAAGAATTCGTGCAATCCTTCGAAAACACCGGGCTCAGGTTTCCGCAGGAATTGCGCGACACGCTGGACATGATGCAACCTGCACTTTCCTCCGAACTGGTCATGCGACTGCGCAAACAGGCGGGCCTTTCCATCCATTCCGACCCGTGGTCCAGGCTTGGCGAAATTGACACCGACGCCTTGGTTCCAGTGTTGGAAGCTGAAAGCGTCGAAGTGGCGGCGGTCGTCCTGTCGAAACTCAAAGTGTCGAAATCGGCAGAAATTCTGGGAAAGTTGCCCGGCGACCGTGCCCGCCGCATCGCCTATGCCATATCGCTCACCGGATCGATAGCGCCCGCCATCGTGACGCGGATCGGCCATACGATCGCAGAACAATTCGATGCCGCGCCGCAGGCAGCGTTTACCGATGGCCCCGTCGAACGTGTCGGCGCGATATTGAACTTTTCGCCCGCCTCGACGCGCGACGAAGTGTTGGACGGCCTCGACAAGGACGATCAGGGTTTCGCGGCCGAGGTGCGCAAGGCCATCTTCACCTTTGCCAATATCCCTGACCGGATCGACCCGCGCGACATCCCCAAGATCCTGCGCGAGATCGACCAGGAACAGCTTGTCATCGCGCTGGCGGGCGTATCCGGCCCAACAGAAAGATCGCGCGATTTCATTTTCGAAAACATGTCCAAACGGATGGCCGAACAATTGCAGGAAGAAGTCCGCGAAAAAGGCGATGTGAAACCCGCAGATGCCGAAGCCGCCATGACCTCGATTGTCATCACGATCCGGGAATTGGAGGCGGCTGGTGAGATTTTCTTGGTCGCCGCGGATGAAGAATAAGCCAAGCGCGGAGCGACTGAAAAGTGGACGCGCCGATGCAGGATTGGGCTTGGGCCCCTATATCCGCGCAGTCGTTTTGACCCTGCAACGCAATTGGCCACCTTGCGCACGTGACACCCGCGGACGAACCCACTATGAAGGCCGCAACCAGCTGCCCTAGGATTCGGAGCCCCGCGAGCATATGCGCGAGTTGCCCCCCGCCCATCCCTTCGACGACGACAAACTGAAGGAAGAATGTGGCGTGTTCGGTGTCGTCGGTGTGCCCGATGCCGCCAATTTCGTGGCCCTTGGCCTGCATGCCCTGCAACATCGCGGGCAAGAGGCCGGCGGCATCGTAAGCTACGACGATCAAACCGGCTTCAACTCGGCCCGTCGCTTTGGTTACGTGCGCGACAACTTCACCAAGGCCAGCCTGATGGAAACCCTGCCCGGGCAACTGTCCATCGGCCATGTGCGTTATTCCACAGCCGGATCCAAGGGCGCGACGCAGATCCGGGACGTGCAGCCGTTCTTCGGCGAGTTTTCAATGGGCGGCGCGGCCATCGCCCATAACGGCAATATCACCAATGCCGATGCGTTGCGGCGCGAACTGATCGACCGCGGGTCCATCTTCCAAAGCTCGTCCGACAGCGAATGCATCATTCACCTGATGGCCCGATCCCTGCAACGCAACGTTCCTGAACGCATGAAGGACGCGCTGCGCCGCGTCGAAGGCGCGTTTTCGGTGGTCGCCATGACCCGCACCAAACTGATCGGCGTGCGCGACCCGTTAGGGGTGCGCCCGCTGGTGCTGGGCCGCGTCGGCGATGGCTGGGCGCTTAGTTCCGAAACCTGCGCGCTGGATATCATCGGCGCTGAATTCGTGCGCGAGGTTGAACCGGGGGAAATGGTCGTCATCGAACATGGCAAGGTCAATTCGGTCCGCCCGTTTGAAGCCAGGAAATCCAGGTTCTGTATCTTCGAACATGTCTATTTCAGCCGACCTGACAGCATCATCGGCGGCAAATCCGTCTATGAAACCCGGCGCCAGATTGGCGTGGAACTGGCCCGTGAAGCCCCGGTCGAAGCCGACCTGGTCTGCCCCGTTCCAGACAGCGGCACGCCCGCTGCCATCGGTTTCGCCCATGAGAGCGGCATCCCGTTCGGCATGGGGATCATCCGCAACCAGTATATGGGCCGGACCTTCATCGAACCGACCGAGCAGATCCGCAA
>JBNKYL010000020.1:0-4535 GCA_050300875.1 Paracoccaceae bacterium | reverse complement strand
TCGACGCCATTCGCGGCGCCTTCGGCACCGCCCCCGCCCCGCAAGTCGACTATGTCACCGAAGCCGCTGAAGGCCGCGTGGTGATCGTCGAGGTACGCGGCCATGACGAAGTCGCCCAGACCGGCAAAGCCAAGGGCGCGGTACACATCCCGCTGACCACGCTGCAATTCAAGGCCGACCCGCGCCACCCTGAATGCCATCCCGAATTGAAATCGGGCCGCCCCGTCGCACTGTACTGTGCATCCGGCGCACGGTCTGGCATGGCCGCCCAGGTCATGCGCCAACTGGGCCATGCCGAGGTGTCCAACCTTGGCGGACTTGGCGACTGGATGCGCGCAGGCGGCGCCATCGAACGCTAAGCTCACGGAATATCCGGTCAGGCTACTTATTCTCTCCTCCCGGTCTGGCCGGAAAAACTTCGGGCTCCGATCATTTCGGAGCCCGATTTTTTTTGTCCGCCGGGACGCCCCGGCAACTTGACAATCCGGCCAATGCGCCGGTTCCTGCGCCCATGGATATCGCTCAAATCGCCGACACGGGCAGGATCATTGCCAGCCGCCTGTTCCGCCTGGATTTCGCCGGGCTGCGGCGCCTGATGCGCGTCAATTCTCTGTTCGAACCGGACCGTATCATCGACAATTTCCTGTCAATGCAGGACATTTTCGAAACCCTGCCCCTGCCCGCCGCCACAGACCCCGTAGCCATCCCGACAGCCCCGCGTGACATCGCGGACGAATATCAGGTGGGCGGCCGACCCTATCGGCTGTCCGACCATATCCGCGACCGGAACGTCACCGCGCTACTGATCCTGAAGGATGGCGAGCTGGTCAGCGAAGCCTATTTCAGGGACACACCCGAAGGCGCCCACCGCATTTCGTGGTCCATGTCGAAAAGCGTCATGTCCATGCTGTTGGGCATCCTGATCGACAAGGGGCTGGTACCAGAAAGCGCGCTAGCCGACAACGTGGCCGCCCATGTGCCGATCCTGCGCGGCTCCGGTTACGATGGGGCGACGCTGCAAAACGTGCTGCACATGTCTTCCGGCGTTGCTTTCAACGAAGATTACATGGACTACCATTCCGACATCAATCGCATGGGCCGGATCATCGGTGTCGGCGGTTCACTGGATGAATTTGCCGCCTCGCTCACCCGCCAATGGCCGCCCGGCACCTATTCGCATTACGTGTCCATCGACACCCATGTGATCGGCATGGTGATGCGCGCGCTGACCAGCCAGCGCATGATCGACCTGCTCAATACCCATTTCTTCGAACCGCTTGGCCTTGAACATGGCGGTACGATCATCGCCGACAGCACGGGCGAACCTTTCGTGCTGGGCGGTCTGAACCTGTCCGCGCGCGACTATGTCCGCATCGCCCTGATGGCGGCCAATGGCGGAAAACTCGGGAAAAAGCGGATCGTGCCCGCCGAATGGATCGACCGCAGCACCTGCCAATCCGCCCCACCGCCCGACCCCGAAACCGCCGCCAAACCGGACGGGTCGCTGGGATATGGCATGCAATGGTGGCTGCTGCCTGACCCCGAACCGGGCGAGTTTGCTGCCTTCGGCATCTACGGACAGTTCCTGTATATCAACCGGGACCGTGGCGTCGTGATCGTGCAAAACGCCGCCGACACGGGGTTTCGTGTCGGCGACGGAATTGTCGGGGTGCGATCCGGCTTTCTGTTCAGGGAGATCGCCAGATCGCTTTGACAGGCGCTATTTGCTGAACCCGGTGATGACCAGCAGGTCATCGGTGGGATAGCCATCGACCAGTTCCATGTTCGCGTCATCCGAATGCTGGATGGACACATAGGCCACCGTGCCTTCGTTGTTGAACATGAAGCCCGTGGGTTCTGCGCTGCTGTCCTTGACCGACAGCACGCGGATGCAGCCATCAGTCTTGATGTCGCGATCAGCGCCATCGGGCAGACAGGCCCAGACATCGCCGTTGCGGTGATCTTCGACCACGTAGTGCAGCCCCGATGCCGGGTTGAACGCGAAATTGTCGGCCGAATTCAGCTCGCTATCGCCTTCCAGGAACCGGTTGATGACCACCGTCATCTCGCCCGTGCCGGCGGTCATCGGCGCGCTGTCCACGCCGCAGATCACTTCCGAATAGTTCGAAGCGCCTTCATTGCCGGTATTGGTCCAGCAGAACCGGATGCCTTCACCGCCCCAGGTCGGGTCGAAATGCAAGTCTTCAGGCCGGTAGTAACCGGTCGCCATTGCCAGATCCGCCGAAACCCGTGCCGTGGCCGGGTCAACTTCGACCCATGTCGCGTTGCCAATCTCGCACCCTTGCCCGTATTGCGCGCGGTTGTCGCGGCAGGACACCTGCAAAGCATAGGATGACCCAGCGACGAATGGCGATGCATCAAGACTGTCGATCATGCCACCCGCATGCGGCGCATCGGGCACGAATTTGAACATGCCGCCGCCATCGACATCCGGATAGGCCGTGCCGGGGCGCAATTCGTCCCCGCCGATCACCACGCCCTCGGGCGACACATCCAGCCCTTCCCAGGCCATGATCGGCAATGCCGGGCGCTTGGCGACCAGTGACGGGTCGGTCACCTCGCCGGTTTTGCGGTCGATCACCGTCTGTTCGGACATACCCAGCGGGTCGAGAATCTCGTAGCCTGCGCCATCATCCGTTTCCTCGGTGGCCAGCACCGTGCCCCAGGCCGTGGTGCGGATGCCGTCGCAACGATCCATGCCGCGCAGGATGGTTTCAACCGCGCCACCGTCCAAGGCGATGCGCTGCACCGACGGGTTGAACTTGCCGCCACCCAGATCTTCACGCCCGCCTTCGATGCAGGCGATCAGGTGCGTCGGGTCTTCCGCCGGATAAAGCGCAAACATATCCAGGTGGTTGCCCGCCGCGCGCGTCAGATAGCTGGCCGTCAGGCCACCGGCCAGCGCGACCTGGTCAGATGCCGCCTGGTCCGGCGTGCGATAGGTCCCTTCGGTCCGCGGGGCGCTGGCGTCCAGCGCAGAGGTCACGCCAAACAATTCCTGTGTGCGCGACAACATCAGCGCTTCGACCTCGGCGCCGAAATCCTGGGCAATGGCAATGGACGTGACGCCGGACAGCATCAACGCGGCAGAGCAGACGGTGCGTTTCATTTCTCATTCCTTTTCCTGTCAGAACGGGCCATCAGGCCCGTCACGGACGCGGTTAGGCAGGATGTTTGAAACCACTGTAACGGACGCATGAAGTTTTTGTGAAACCGGTTGGCTGATGCGGATCAGGCAATCGACCTCGACCGCCTGGCAGCAAGCCAACTTGTCATCACAACGCCAAGAACAGCGATCGGCAGAACGAATGCCGTGACGCCGCCATGTCCAACCCACGCCACCAGCGCCGCCAGGATCGGCGTGCCCGTGGTCGTTCCTAGATTGCCAAGCTGCGCCAGTGCGCCAGCCGCCTGCGACCTTTCGGCCAAGCCCGCGTTCAGTTGCGGGATCGACGCAAAGGACGCGCCCTGAACGATGCCCAATCCGCCCAGCAGCGCCAGCGCCAGCCAAACCGCCGCAGGCGTGCCCCAGGCAAATGCCAGCAAGACCCCGAAGATGCCCGATACCACATAACCCGCCCGCACCAGACGCCACGCCGTCACGAAACCCAGCAGCCAGACACCCAAGGTCAACGAAACCGCAATCGATAAGAGCGGCGCCATGCTGGCCACGAAATCCCTTTCCGACCCGACGAAAAGCGTTGGAAGAAGCGTCAGCAGGGCCACGTACATCGCCGTGTAACAGACGAACCCGACCGCAGGACCGCTGATCCAGGGTGAGGCATATATGACAAGGTGCCGGCCCGCGAAATTGTCCGGAAACAGGCCCTTTGATCTGTCGATGTCATCACTGGGCGCCAGTGTCACCACCATCGCCGCGATCAGTGCCATGAAACCCGAGTGCCCAAGAAACACCGCCCAAGGGCCGAACGCCGCCCCCAACTTGTTGCCGCCCCAGGCCATCAATGCAAAGGATACGCCAAAAAACGACGACCAGAGCGACATGGCCGCGCCATAGTGGCGGGGCGCGGTGACACGCGAAATAAGGACAGGCGCGGCGACGACGATACCGAGATGCGAAAACCCCTCGGCAACCCGCGTCAGCATCAACGGGCCGAACGGCAAATCGGTGGCTTGCACCGCCGACAGGCCCGCGCCCAGTATCAATGCCCCGATCACCACACGTTTCAGGCCGATGCGTTCCACCATCAGCCCGGCGGTCGTGCCGAAAACCAGCCCGACGATCCCGACGACCGAAACGACAAACCCGGATTTGGTGGGGCCATATTGCCCCGCCACCATGTCGAACAGCACGGCAAACTTGCCGAACTGCGCGGCAGCACCCAGCCCGGCCAGCCACAGGACGGCAACCAGTGCGACGTTTGTGCGTTCAATCGTGGCCATGGGCGCGCATTACGCCTTTCGTCCGGCGAAGGCCATCGCCGAACCTTGCGCCATCACCTAGAAATGCAGCGCCCGGCCATAAGCGTCCAACACGCTTTCATGCATCATTT
>JBNKYL010000019.1:0-9520 GCA_050300875.1 Paracoccaceae bacterium | reverse complement strand
TGGACACCCGATGTGGTTACAAATTCAGACGCGCGGAGGCAAGATTTTTGCGCCGGAGTCCTGAAGGCCACGCTGTCGCAGGCGGGGTTTTGCCCATGTCAGCGCGCCTGATCGGCGAGCGGCCAGTAAAAGTCGGGGGGTAGCCCGGCCTCGGCGCGTTTTTCTTCGTTGAATGGCGGTTTTAGGGTCGAGTGGAAGTATTTGCGGACCAGCGCATGGAATTGCGGTTTGGGGTCCAGTTCGTGCCGGCCGCAGAGGTAGTGGAACCATTTGGATCCATAGGCGACGTGGGCCACCTCTTCGGCATAGATGGTTTGCAGGGCCGCAACCGCCTGATCATCCCCGGCCTTTGCGAAGATCTCGATCATGCCGGGGGTGACGTCCAGCCCGCGGGCTTCGAGCACCATGGGCACGACCGAAAGGCGTCCGAGCAGATCGGTGGCGGTGTCAGATGCCGCCTGCCACATACCGCCATGGGCGGGCAGGGTGCCATAATCTGCGCCATTTGCCTGCAGCCAGTCGGAAATGAGCATGAAATGCTTGGCTTCTTCACCCGCAGATTTCACCCAGTCGTCGTAGAAACCCATCGGCATCGGCGTGTCGGTGTAGCGCGCGATGATGTCCCAGTGCAGGTCGACGGCGTTCAGTTCGATATGCGCGATGGCATGCATCAGTGCCAGCCTGCCGGGTGCGGTGCCGGGGCGGCGGCGCGGCACGTCGCGGGGCGGCAGCAATTCCGGGCGGTCGGGGCGGGCGGGAAAATCGGGCGGTGCGGCCGTGCCGATATCCGGCGTTTCGCCCGCGTCCCGGCGGGCCTGCCATGCGGCGGCATGGTCCAGCGACTTGCGTGCCTTTTCGCGCGCATCCGCTGTGGTCAGCACATCGACCGCTTGCGCGGCAAGGGGCAGGGTCACAGGGCCTGCGCCGCTTTCAGAACGGCGTCGGCGTGGCCTTTGACGCGGACCTTGTTCCAGATTTCCGCAATCTGACCTGCGCCGTCGATCAGCACGGTCGTGCGTTCGATGCCCATGTAGGTGCGGCCGTAATTCTTCTTTTCCACCCAGACGCCATAGGCTTCGCAGACTGTGCCGTCTTCGTCGGACAAAAGCCGGACGGTCAGGTCATGTTTGGCCGAAAACTTCGCATGGCTGGCGACGCTGTCGCGCGAAATGCCGAAGACGACGGTATCGGCGGCGGCGAAGTCTGCGGCCATAGCGGTGAAATCCAGGGCTTCGGTGGTGCAGCCGGGCGTGTCGTCCTTAGGGTAGAAATACAAAACCACCTTGGTCGGGCGCTGATCGGACAGGGTCACAGGCGTGCCGTTGCCATCTGGCAGGGTGAAATCGGGGGAAGTTTGTCCGGTTTGGAGCATGTTCGCGTCGCTTGTTATTGAATACCGCATCTGTTTTAGGGCCTATGTTAAGAAAAGAAAGGGGCGGACGGGACGATCCGCCACGACAAGCGGGCAATCTGCGCAGGCATGAGCGACACCAACGGCGACACAGACGGGCCGGATACCGAAAGCCCCCCGAAAAAACGGCGCAAGCTGCACCGGCATTTTTCGATCGGTGTCTGGATGATCCTGTCAAACATCGTGCTGTTCGTCTTCATCTTCTACATGACCTTGTCGCTGACAGAACGTGCGCTGACCGTGCCGCGCTGGCTGACACAGCGGATCGAGGCGGGGATCAACGCGGCCTTGCCCGAGGGTCGGGTGTCGGTCGGGCGGATGACGCTGAAGGTCAATGACGCGGGGCTGCCGGCCGCACAGGCGATCAACGTGGGGCTCTATGATGCGCGCGGCGTCGAGGTTGCGCGCCTGAACCAGGTCAGCCTGCGTTTGTCGGCGGGCGCGATCTTGAACGGAGAAATCAAGCCACGGCATTTGGACGTCATCGGGGCGCAGATCAACGTGCTGCGCCGCGCGGACGGGTCTATCGACCTGTCATTTGGCGGCTCCGGTGGGGCCACAGGTACGTTCGCGTCAATCCTGGACAGTCTGGACGACGCATTCGCGCAGGATTTCCTGGTGCAAACGCAGGACATCGCCGCAAGCGATCTTACCATCGCGCTGCAGGATGCCCGGTCCGGGCGGATATGGCAGATCACCGACGGTGCCTTGACGGTCAATCGGTTGCAGGACGGGTTGGACCTGGCCGTAAAATTCGACGTGTTCAACGGCACCGAGGATCTGGCCGAAACGCAGATATCCATAAGCACCGATGCGGAAAGCCCCAGCGCAACCCTAGGCGCGTCGTTCCGAAACGCCGCGGCCTCGGATATTGCGCTGCAGAGCCCCGCACTGGCCTTTCTTGGCGTCGTCAATGCGCCAATATCGGGGTCGGTGCGCAGCCAGATCGATAGCGAAGGCGGGCTGGGCGCCCTGAACGCGGCGCTGGAAATCGGCAAAGGTGCGCTGCAACCCACGCCCGCCACGCGGCCCATCGGGTTCGAAAGCGCAAAGGCCTATCTGAGCTACGACCCGCAAGCCCAGAAGATCAGCTTTGACCAGCTTGCCGTTCGGTCGGATTCGCTGCGCCTGGATGTGGCAGGGCAGGCCTATCTTCAGGATTTCGATGGCGTCTGGCCGCGCACGTTTCTTGGGCAGTTTCAGTTCAACGACGTCGCGGTGAATTCGCGCGGGTTGTGGGACGAGGCGCTGAAGATAGACGGTGGCGGCGCGGATTTGCGCATCCGGCTGGATCCGTTTTCCGTGGAGTTCGGGCAGATATCGGCGGCCTTGGGGGCGGATCGGTTGTCCGGGGCGGGCAGGTTGACCGCCGAAGCTGACGGTTGGAGCGGCGGCGGGGACGTGCTGTTTGACGGGCTTTCCACGGACAGGTTGATCGCGCTTTGGCCGCGCAACCTTGTCGAGCGCACGCGCGACTGGATGATCGCCAACGTGGCCAGCGGGCAGTTGTCGAACCTCCGCATGGCCGGTCGTGTCGAACCGGCCCGGGCGGCGCGCTATGACATTTCTTTCGATTTCCATGATGCCGCAATCCGCCCGGTGCCGGGGTGGCCGTTATTGGTCGGGTCCGAAGGCTATGGCACGATCCGCCATGACGAGATGACCTTCGTTCTGGAGAAAGGGTCGATGATTTCCGACCTGGGGCCACGCGTCGATTTCGCGGGCACGGTGTTTCGCGTCGCCGACATGACGGTGCGCCCGACACGCGCGGTGGCGGATGTGCGCGGGGCAGGTCCGGCGGCGGCCATCATGTCGCTATTGTCAATGCCGCCGACCGAGGTGCTGGCGGGCACCCGATATGCGCCCGATTTCGTATCCGGCGATGCAACGGTAGAGGCCGAGGTCAGCTGGATGATGTCGCCAGACGATCCCGCGCCAGCGATTGATTACCAGGCCAAGGCGGAAGTGCGAAATGTGCGGTCCGAGGTTTTGCTGCCGGGGCAGGTGGTGACGTCGCCCCGGCTTGAGGCGCAGGTGAACAATGCCGGGATTTCGGTTTCCGGGCCGTTTGATATCGGCGCCGTCACCGGGCGCGGCACCTGGGCGGCCCAGTTTGGCCCGGATGCGGCTGGCTACAGCAGGCTGACGGGGCAGATCGAATTGTCCCGTGACACGGTTGACCAGTTCGATCTGGGGTTGCCGGATGGATCGGTTGGCGGCGAAGGGCGCGGCGATATCACGGTCCAGTTCGCACCGGATATGCCGACGGTCCTGACTTTGGCGTCTGATCTGGATGGTGTCCGCATGGGCATTCCCGCAATCGGCTGGACAAAAGCGGCCGGCGAAACGGGCGAGCTGACCTTGAGGGCGGAATTCAGCGATCCCTTGTCCGTCACGGGGCTGAACCTGACCACATCGGGGCTGTCGCTGGGGCGCGGTGAGCTGGTGTTCAACGCCAATGGCGGGTTCGAGCAGGCCATATTGCCATCGGTGCGGGTCGGGCAATGGCTGGACGCGCCGGTGATCCTTGACAGCCGCGGATCGAACCGGGTTCCGGCGATTACCGTTTCTGGCGGGCGGTTCGACCTGACCGCCAATCCGCCGGGCGGCGGCGCGGGTTCCGATGGGGGACCGATTTCGGCCAAGCTGAATCAGGTGCGGGTGACAAGTTCGATCACACTGACCGAGGTCGAGGGCAATCTGACCACCCAGGGTGGCCTGCAGGGTCCGTTTTCGGCGCGCGTCAACGGCGGGGCGAGGATCGACGGCGTGCTGGATTCGGTGCGCAATGGCACAAGGGCAACGATCCGGTCCACCAATGCCGGGCGCGTCATGGCATCGACGGGCATCTTCGAGTCCGCCGATGGCGGTGATCTGGCCCTGACGCTCGTCCCCTTGGCAGATGGGGGTGACTACCGCGGCGAACTGAAGATCACCAATACCAACGTCAAGCGCGCGCCGGTGCTGACCGAATTGCTGAGCGCCCTGTCCATCGTCGGCCTGCTGGATCAGATGGCCGGCAACGGTATTGCCTTCACCGAAGTCGAGGCATCCTTCGTGACCTTCCCGGACCGGGTGGAATTGCGGCGCATGGCGGCCGTTGGGCCGTCATTGGGGATTTCGCTGGATGGCAGCTATGACCTGAACGCGTCGGAACTGGACATGCAGGGGGTCATGTCGCCGATCTATTTCCTGAACGCTTTGGGGCAGGTCGTGTCGCCGCGCGAAGGCGAGGGGTTGTTCGGCTTTACCTATACGCTGACCGGCCCGTCCAGCGCGCCGGTGGTCGGGGTCAATCCCCTGTCCATCCTGGTGCCGGGGGCCTTGCGGGATATCTTCCGCAAACAAAAGGCCAAGGAAGGGGCCAGCGAATGAAACTGTCGGATTTCGATTTCGATCTGCCTGAGGACCTGATCGCAACGCGGCCCGTCAGCCCGCGTAGCGCGTCCCGGCTGCTGATCGTTACGCCGGACAAGATGGACGACCGGGTGTTTTCCGACCTGCCGGGGCTGTTGCGGCCCGGCGACCGGTTGGTTCTGAATGACACGCGCGTGATCCCGGCGCGTTTGCATGGCATCAGGCGCCGTGCGGCGGAAACCGGGCCGGTCGAGGCGCGGATCGAGGTGACGTTGCTGGCGCCCACGGCAGACGGTGATTGGCAGGCGATGGTCAAGCCCTTGCGCAAGGTTCGGGAAGGGGAGAGCATCACGTTCGGCGCCGGGCTGGATGCAACCTTGCTGCGCCGCGAGGATGCCGTGGCGATCTTGCGGTTCAACCTGTCCGGCGACGAATTCGACGCGGCACTGGCCATGGCAGGGCAGATGCCGCTGCCACCCTATATCGAGGCCAAGCGCAAGGCCGATGCGCAGGACCGTACCGATTATCAGACCATCTGGGCACGCCAGCCCGGCGCGGTCGCTGCGCCAACGGCATCGCTGCATTTCGACGAAGGTGTCATGTCTGATTTGGCTGCGCGTGGGGTCGACGTGACCCATGTCACCCTGCATGTCGGGGCTGGTACGTTCCTGCCCGTGAAAGCAGACGACATTGCCGATCATGTCATGCATAGCGAATGGGGTCAGGTGGGCGCGCAGGCGGCCGACGAGATCAACGCGACGCGCAAGGCGGGTGGGCGGATCATTCCGGTCGGCACGACGGCGCTGCGGCTGATCGAAACGGCGGCGGGACCTGACGGCGCCATGCGGCCCTGGGTGGGCGATACGGATATTTTCATAACGCCGGGCTATGCGTTCAAGGTGACGGACGGGTTGATCACCAATTTCCACCTGCCCAAATCCACCTTGTTGATGCTGGTGTCGGCGCTGATGGGCATGGACCGGATGCGGGCGGCCTATGCCCATGCGGTTGCCGCAAAATATCGGTTCTTTTCCTATGGCGATGCCTCGCTGCTTCTGCCAAAGGGGTTGTAGCCGCGCGAATGGGCCTTTTCTGGTCGGTTTCGGACGCGACCTAGCCCGGTGCTGACCGATAGCGCGGGGCCAACCTGATCACTGGGACGACTGCCGATGGGCGACGTATTGAAATCAACCTGGGCGCTGTTGCTGGGCGTGCTGCTGCTGATGCTAGGCAACGGCCTGCAGGGCACGTTGCTGGGTATTCGCGGCGCCATCGAAGGGTTTTCGACCTGGGAAATGTCGCTGATCATGTCGGCCTATTTTCTGGGCTTTTTCGGCGGGTCGCGGATGACGCCGGAAATGATCCGCAGGGTAGGCCATATTCGCGTGTTTGCGGCACTTGGTTCCTTCATTTCGGCGGTGCTGATCCTTTATCCCACAGTTGCCGAACCCTGGGCCTGGGTGATCCTGCGCGTGATCATCGGGTTTTCGTTTTCGGGCGTCTATATCACCGCCGAGAGCTGGCTGAACAATGCCGCATCCAACGAAAACCGCGGCAAGTCCCTGTCGCTGTACCTGATCGTGCAGATGCTGGGTATCGTGACGGCGCAGGGCTTCATCGCGCTGGGCGATCCGTCCGGGTTTGTCCTGTTCGTGATCCCGTCGGTTCTGGTGTCGCTGGCCTTTGCGCCGATCCTATTGTCGGTCAATCCGACCCCGGCTTTTGACAGTGCCAAGGCGATGACCCTGCGCCAGCTTTATCAAGTGTCGCCCTTGGGCGTTGTCGGCATCTTCCTGCTGGGCGGGATCTTTGCCGCGCAATTCGGGATGGGATCGGTTTATGCCACGCAGGCGGGCATGAGCCTGGGCGAAATATCGGTGTTCATCGCGACGATCTATACCGGCGCGCTGGTGCTGCAATATCCGATCGGCTGGATTTCAGACCGCATGGACCGGCGTATCCTGGTTGCGAGCACGGCCGCCATCGGTGGGCTGGCTTGCCTGATCGGGGTGTTTTCGGGCGGAAACTACGCGGTCCTTCTGGGTGTGGCCTTTATGACCGGGGGCGTTTCGAACCCGCTTTATTCCCTGCTTCTGGCCTATACCAATGACTTTCTGGATCACGACGACATGGCGTCCGCTTCCGCTGGTCTGATCTTTGTCAACGGGTTGGGCGCAATCGCCGGGCCGGTGGTGACGGGCCGATTGATGGATGCGTTCGGGCCTGGCGGGTTCTGGGTGTTCATTGGCATTTTGATGGTCGCCATTGCGGTCTACGCGGTCTATCGGATGACGCAGCGTCGGGGGGTTTCCGTCGAAGATACCGGCGGGTTCGTGGCCGTTTCCCCGTCATCATCCGTCGTCACGATGGAGGCCGCCCAGGAATGGGCGCAGGAAATCGGCGGCGAGGATCACGAAAACAATGCGTCCTGATTGTCGCAGATTTATGTCGGTTTGAAGTAATTATCACCTACATCTTGCATTGAATGGATATTGCTGGAAACGTCCGATTCGGGGGAAAGGTGTAGTCGGGAAAGTGACATGCTGACACCTGATACGGTTTTGAGTTTCTGGCTGGACGAAACCAGCCCGAAGATGTGGTACCAGTCGGACGAGGCCTTTGATCAGCTGATCAGGGACAAGTTCCTGAAAGGCTGGCAACAGGCACGCGATGGCGCCTATGCCATGTGGCTGACCTATCCCAGCGGGACCTTGGCCTATGTCATCCTGACCGACCAGTTCCCGCGCAACATGTTTCGCGGATCGGGTGATTCCTTTGCGTTGGACAATCAGGCGCGGGCCGCAGCCAAGGTGGCGATTTCGCGCGGCTGGGATCTGAAGATCGACGCACCGGCGCGGCAGTTCTTTTACTTGCCGCTGATGCATTCGGAAAACCTGTGTGATCAGGATCGTTGCGTCAGGCTGATGAAAGAACGGATGCCCGAAAATGGCGGGTCGAACCTGCTGCATGCGCGGGTGCATCGCGAAATCATCCGAAAATTCGGGCGCTTCCCCTATCGCAATGATGCGCTGGGCCGCGCCGATACGCCGGCAGAGGCGGCGTTTATCGGTGATGGCGGGTATCGTCAGATCCTGAACGAATTCGAACAGAGCGTCGCGGCCTAGTGTCGGGCTGGTGGCATCGGATTTGATCCGGGCCGCTTCGCCATGCATTATGCGAAGGGCAGGGTTTCGCCATGAGCATTGGCGCAGCCCGTGCTTTGTTGTATAGATAGTTCAACGTTAAACCATTTTTCGCAGGGAGGTGCGAATGGCCGCCAAGTCCTTCGACATGATCGTAATCGGTGCAGGCCCCGGGGGCTATGTCGCCGCAATCCGGGGCGCGCAGCTTGGGCTGAACGTGGCCTGCGTGGAGCGCGAACACCTGGGCGGTATCTGCCTGAACTGGGGTTGCATTCCCACCAAGGCGTTGCTGCGGTCGGCGGAAGTGTTCCACCTGATGCACCGCGCCAAGGAGTTCGGGTTGAAGGCTGACGGGATCGGTTATGACCTTGACGCGGTCGTGCAACGGTCGCGTGGCGTGGCCAAGCAGCTTTCGGGCGGCATCGGGCATCTGTTCAAGAAGAACAAGGTGACGTCCATCATGGGCGAGGCGAAGCTCGCAGGCAAAGGCAAGGTGACGGTCAAGACCGACAAGGGCACCGAAGAAATGACCGCACCGGCGATCGTCGTGGCGACCGGCGCGCGGGTGCGTGAATTGCCCGGGCTTGAAGCGGATGGTGATCTGGTCTGGACCTACAAGCATGCGCTGCAGCCGCCGCGCATGCCCAAGAAATTGCTGGTGATCGGATCGGGCGCCATCGGGATCGAATTTGCGTCCTTCTTCAACACGCTGGGTGCGGATACCACGGTGGTCGAGGTCATGGACCGTGTGCTGCCGGTTGAGGATGCCGAGATTTCTGCCTTTGCCAAGAAGCAATTCGTCAAGCAGGGCATGACGATCATGGAAAAGGCGACGGTCACCAAGCTGGACCGCGCCAAAGGCAAAGTGACAGCCCATATCGAAAAAGGTGGGAAAACTGAAACTCACGAGTTCGATACGGTGATTTCGGCGGTTGGAATTGTTGGAAATGTGGAAGGCCTTGGATTGGAAGAGGCGGGCGTGAAGGTTGATCGCACCCATGTCGTGACCGATGAGTTTTGCCGCACCGGTGTCGAGGGGCTTTATGCCATCGGCGATATCGCAGGCGCGCCCTGGCTGGCGCACAAGGCCAGCCATGAAGGCGTGATGGTGGCCGAGCTGATCAAGGGACTGCACGCCCATCCGATCAAGCCGGGGTCCATTGCAGGCTGCACCTATTGCCATCCGCAGGTGGCGTCAGTCGGCATGACCGAGGCCAAGGCCAAGGAAGCCGGTTACGAGGTGAAGGTGGGCAAATTCCCATTCATCGGCAACGGCAAGGCGATTGCGCTGGGTGAACCCGAAGGCATGATCAAGACGGTGTTTGACGCCAAGACCGGCGAGCTTCTGGGTGCGCATATGGTTGGCGCGGAAGTGACCGAATTGATCCAGGGCTACGTGGTAGGCCGCCAGCTGGAAACCACCGAAGAAGACCTGATGAACACGGTCTTCCCGCATCCGACGCTGTCCGAAATGATGCATGAAAGCGTTATGGACGCCTACGGCCGGGCGCTGCATTTCTAGGGATCGCAGCCGTTCGGCGATGGCCATTGCCAAGCGGAAGGCGTAGTCGGCGGGTATGAACACCGTTGCGCGCACCAATATAGCACT
>JBNKYL010000018.1:0-3424 GCA_050300875.1 Paracoccaceae bacterium | reverse complement strand
CCATGTATAGGGGTTCTTGTAGAGTGCGATAAAAAGCGTGTCGGTGCGGCGTGGGCCGAGTTTTTCCCTCCTGGGAAAGTAGTGCTTGTATCCGATAAGCCGTGCCCGGTTTTCGGGGTCGGCTTTCGTCGCGTAGGACCCAAGTATATCCTCGGGACGACGCGCACTGGCGGCCAGCAGGCGTTTGAGATAATTGGTGCCGCTGTTTCGTTCACCGAATATCTGGATGTAGCGGAGGTTTTGGGTCTTTCTTACCGTCGCCGGCGACTGAAGAGCTACGGGCCTTGGCCCGTGCGTCGGAACAATTTTTTCAAGGTATGTAGCAAGATCCTCGGCGTCCGCTATCGTCGCGGCGTGCAGGTCGCGGCGCGCCAGCTTCCGCGCCTGATGGGACAGCGTCTTTTCAGCCAGATGCCCACGACCGCGTTGACCCAGCCGGGCAATGTGAACATCGCGGGGAATGTCGATGAGAACGTGTTGAACGGATACCGGCGCCCGGTCGGCGAGCCATGAATAGGCCGATGGCGCGTCTCTCAACGGCACATTTGGCAGGCCGCCACAGGTCGCAATGATCGCTCGGGGTCTGCTGGCCGGATCAGGTGCCAGAATGTTTGAACGGGCAAGCTGCGCGATCAGAAACGAAAATGATCGCTGCCCGTTTTCCGACATCTCGTCGGAGAATTTCATCAACTCCATCCGGTCGCGGTTCGAAACGAATGGCATGAGTTCTCGGAGTTTCTCGATGGAGAAATCTGGCGTGTAAGGCTTCCAGAATTCTGAATCGTCAATCTCAATCGCGTCAATACCGGAAACGCGCCGGGACAGGGCGCGCAGCATGTGGGTCTTGCCAACGCCCGAAGCGCCGTTGAGGATCACCAGCGGGACGCGTGGGCCAAGAGCCGACGTGGCCGCGCTCGGATAGTAACCGGCTGCTGCTTCGGCACGCCAATTGACGTGCGCATCGATATATTGCCGTTCCGATGGATTAAAAGGCATCGGCGTGCGGTATTCACGCAGCGACTGGCGGCCGGGTTCAATATCAACAGAAGCAGGGGCGTTGAAAGCACTGGGGAAATCGAAGGCCAGCCGGGCAAACGTTGTATTGGGGTCACCGATGAGCTCTTCGAAACTCAGAAATGCAATATTGGCCACATCGTTCTTCAATGCCTCGAAATAGCTGATCTTTTTAGCCCTGAGTTGAAATATCGTCAGTGGATCGCCGGTTTCCGGATCGCTTTCGTTTTGCGTCTGTTTGCCGTTCATGAACCCGACGAGGGGCAGTTCGTGTAAATCACGAATCGTTTTTCCTTCAAGCGTATTGGACAGGGCATAGGGCCTGTCCATCATCGCTTTCAGCCATGTGTAGGGGCTGCGATAGATGACCACGAAAAGGGTGCGTGGTTGTCGGTCATCTTCGAGTTTTTGCCATTGCGGAAACCAGTGCTTGTACCCGAAGACATCCGCACCCAACGGTGTTGCTTCGGTTTTTGCCATTCCGAGTAGGTTGGCGGGGTTGCGCATATTTCTTGCCAACAGACGGCCAAGAAATGTCGTGCCGCTGTTGCGTTCGCCGAATACCTGAACGTATTCGATCGGTTTGTCACCGTGCGAATAGGTTCTCACGACACCAATTCCGATTTTGGCCGTTGGCTGAGATACACAATTGCCCGATTATCGATGTGCCTAGGCATTTGTGCAAGTATCTGACCGACAATCGCCGCCGCGGTTAGGGTACAAGTGCATGATGTGTTCGGAGGCGCAAACGCTTTCCCAAAAAAATTTGACCCCACCTAGCGGCGGTATGCGGCTTTCGACTCTTTGCTTGACGGCACTACCTAGACCTTCGCCACAACATCCGCCAGCATACCCTGCACCTGACCGGCCACGTTCAGCAGTTCGGCGTTGTCGATGCCGGACATGGATGCGACCGGGTCGACGGCGCTAACCTCGATGCCGCCGGGGACCTCGCGAAGGATGACGTTGCAGGGCAGCATGGCGCCGACCTTGGGTTCCATGCCGATGGCCTGCCAGGCCATGTTGGGGTTGCAGGCGCCAAGGATCTTGTAGCCCGCCATCTCCTTGTCGATCTTCTTTTTCATCGTGGCTTGCACGTCGATTTCGGTCAGCACGCCGAAACCTGCGTCGGCAAGGGCAGCGCGGGTGCGGGCGTCAACTTCGTCCATGCTGGCGCCGGTGATGGTGCGGTCAAGGGTATAGGCCATTTGCGGATTTCCTCGTCAAAGAATTGTCCCGCATAACATAGGGGCGCTAAGCGCACATGTCATGGGGCTTGGCAGGGGTGCGACCTTGGCGCATGGTCGGTCCATGCCCGGACGCCTGTTTCTATCCCAGTCCAGCGAAGATGTCGCCCGCGCCGTCGGCGCTAGGGCACCGGGCTTTGCCGATCCACCGCGCCTGAACATCGCACCGGGGCAGGATGTGTCGGCGATATTGCCGGGGCCCAAGCTGGTGCGTATGCGCTGGGGCCTGATCCCGGTGGGCCGGGTCAATGCGCGCGGTCGCCCTGTGATGGAAACCATCATAAATGCGCGGTCGGAAACGGTGTTCGACAAGACCGCCTTTGCAGGGGTAAGGCGCTGCGTGGTCCCGGCCGAGGGCTGGTATGAATGGACGGGCGAAAAACGGCGTAAGACCGCCTGGGCGATCCGCCCCAAAGCGGGCGGGTTGCTGTATTTCGCGGCGATCTGGGACCGGTGGGAAGCACCAGGCGGGCAGGTTCTGGACCAGCTCGCCACGGTGACCTGCGCGCCCAATGCGGATGTGCGCGACATTCATGACCGGATGGGGGTGCTGCTGCGGCCCGAAAACGTGCCGGTCTGGCTGAACGGCACCGATGACGAAGCGCGCGCGCTGATGGCGCCCGCCCCGGATGGCAGCCTTGTGGTCAGCGAAGCCGTGGGCGTGGACTGGTCGGCGCCCTAGCCGGTGGACCAGGCCCGCGGCTGGCGCATGCCGGCAATCTTGCAGGCCTGGCGGACATAGCCATAGGGGAACAGCGCAAACAGCCGGTCCTTGGCGCCGGATTTGGTCAGGCCTTCGCGGTTGGAAAAATCGGCCAGCAAGAACCGCACATCGGGCATGATACCGTGGGCTTCTTCCCAATCGCGGATGAAGCCGATCACATGCCAGTGGTCTTCGGTCAACGCGATGCCTTCGCTGCGCGCCGCATGTTCGGCGAAATCCCGCGTCCAGGCGGCGGGGTCGGTCAGATAGCCATGTTCATCGACTGTGACGGTCCCGCTTGGCAGGTCGATGGTTGTCATCTGGTCGGGCAGGGTGCGCATGTGTTGTCCATGACTTGGGACGTCGTGCGTCAAAGGTATCCCGGTCTTGCCCTTGGGGTCGAGTGGCGATGCTGCCGCAGGTGGGTTTGGCGGATGTCCACGTGTGGACACAGTGCAGC
>JBNKYL010000017.1:0-3596 GCA_050300875.1 Paracoccaceae bacterium | reverse complement strand
CCCCAGCCCTATGCGCAGACCAACTCGGAAGGCAAGCCCAGTCACACATCGGATCTTTCCAAAAATGCGACGTGACAACGCATAGTTGAAAATTTTCGCAGCAATCACTGGCATGTTTTTGCCTAGTTCTTATGCGATTTCCGCGTAAACGGTTGTTTTTTTTCCACAAGTTCTGGTATACCTCGGCATGACGAAAAGGACAGGTTGCCGGTGGCGATGCAGCATGTCCATATTGGCACACGTAAAACGATCGGTTTAGGTGATGCGATGAAGCATCCGGTGGATGTACATGTAGGCAAACGAATCCGGCAACGCCGTTGGATGTCGGGTGTCACGCAACAACAGCTCGCTGAAGCTGTCGGAATCAAATTCCAGCAAATTCAGAAATACGAAACGGGCATGAACCGTGTTTCGGCTTCGCGCCTTTGGGACATTGCCGAGGCGTTGGATGTGCCGGTGAATTTCTTCTTCGAAGGTCTCGAAGGGGAAGCCGCGCAAGGAACGGAAGAGACCGGCGAAATGGTCAAGGGCGACCTGATGGCCGATCGCGAGGCCTTGGAACTGGTTCGTTCCTACTATGCCATTCCTGAAAACCAGCGCCGACAGCTTTTTGAACTTGCACGGGTTCTGTCCAGCGCCGCTTGAACCGCGTCTTCCGCTTGACGCTTTCGGGTACCGCCGCTAGGCCGGTTGCGGTGGGCTGAATGGGCGTATCGGGCAAGTGGACATCAACTTGATAGACGAGCTACGCGATGTGGCATTCGCCGCAGCCGATGCTGCGGCCGAAGTCACGTTGTCTTATTTCCGTTCCAGCCAGCTTGATACTCAGAACAAGGCCGCGGGTGGCTTTGACCCGGTCACCGAAGCCGACAAGGCGGCCGAAGACGCCATACGTGCCGTCATCCATGCCCGCCGCCCGCAGGATGCCATACTGGGCGAAGAACACGGAACCACCGAAGGTCAATCGGGCCTGACCTGGATCATCGATCCGATCGACGGAACGCGCGGCTTCATGTCGGGCACGCCGACCTGGGGAACACTCATTTCCGTTGATCACGGCGACGCCCCGATGCTGGGCGTGATCGACCAACCCTACACGGGCGAACGATTTGTCGGCGCGGCGGGACGGGCCGAATTGATCAGGGCCGGTCAAAGCCAAAGTTTGTGCACAAGAAACACCGCCGATTTGCGCGACGCGGTCCTGTTCACGACCTTTCCAGAGATCGGAACGCCGGACGAGGCGCGCGCCTTTGCCAGGGTGTCCCGAGAGGTCAAGTTGACCCGTTATGGCATGGATTGCTACGCGTATGCGTTGCTGGCCGCGGGGCAGATCGATCTGGTGATCGAAGCGGGCCTGTTTATCTATGATGTCCACGCCCCGATCGCGGTCATCGAGGCCGCTGGCGGCGTTGTCACCGATTGGCAGGGCAATCCGGCCACGCAAGGCGGCCGCATTCTGGCCGCCGCGAATGCCGATCTTCACGCTGCCGCGCTCGCGTTGCTAAGTCCGACTTGATCCCGGCCTGTCCCGCTGGCATTCTTTGCCCGTCCGGCGAGCAGTTTGCCCGTTTCCGTCGCTTGACCTCATCCACAGAAAAGGGCGCATGACTCTGAACCAGAGGGGCGCCAGATGACCAAAGACTTCCTGATCCGAAATGCATCCACCATCCTGACCATGGATGATGACAGGCGAGAGCTGACGGGATGCGACATCCGCATTTCGGATGGCGTGATTGCCGACATTGGCCAGGGGCTTGCCGGCGGCGAGATCGTCGATGCATCACGCGCCGTGGTCACGCCCGGCCTCGTGAACACGCATCACCACCTTTACCAGACGCTGACCCGTGCTGTGCCGGGCGGGCAGGATGCGCTGCTCTTCGGCTGGCTGCAAACGCTCTATCCGATCTGGGCGCGGTTCACACCAGACCACATGCGGATCTCGGCGCTGACGGGGCTTGCCGAACTTGCCCTGTCCGGCTGCACTATGACATCCGACCACCTTTACCTCTACCCCAACGGGGCCCGGCTGGATGACACGATCGATGCCGCCCGCGAAATCGGGCTGCGGTTTCACCCTACGCGCGGGTCCATGTCGATCGGCGAATCACAGGGCGGGCTGCCACCCGACAGCCTGGTGGAACGCGAACAGGCGATCCTGGACGATTGCATTCGCGTCATCGACGCTTTTCACGACCCCAATCCCGGCGCCATGGTCCGCGTCGGCATCGCGCCGTGTTCACCATTCTCGGTCAGCCGCGACCTGATGCGCGACGCCGCGCTCCTTGCGCGCGACAAGGGCGTCATGCTGCACACCCATTTGGCCGAAAACGATGAGGATATCGCCTATAGCCAGGCACAGTTCGGCTGCCGCCCCGGGCAGTATGCGGAAGATCTGGGGTGGACCGGGGAGGATGTCTGGCACGCCCATTGCGTGAAACTGGATGGCGCCGAGATTGACCTTTTCGCCCGGTCGCGCACCGGTGTCGCGCATTGCCCCTGTTCCAACTGTCGTCTTGGGTCCGGTATCGCCCCGGTCCGCGCCATGCGGGATGCAGGCGTGCGGGTCGGCCTGGGCGTTGACGGGTCGGCCAGCAATGACGCAGGCAACCTGGTGGCCGAGGCGCGGCAGGCCATGTTGTTGCAGCGCGTGGCGCGCGGGGCCGATGCCATGAGCGCACGTGAGGCGTTGGAAATCGCCACCCGCGGCGGTGCCGCAGTTCTGGGGCGCGACGATTGCGGGCAGATTGCCGTTGGTAAGCGCGCCGATCTCGCCATCTGGGACGTGTCGGGCATTGAAAGCGCAGGCAGCTGGGACCCGGCGGCTTTGTTGCTGGCCGGGCCCACGCAGGTGCGGGACCTTTTCGTCGAAGGCCGCCAGGTCGTAAGGGACGGGCATGTGATCACCATCGACCTGCCAGTCGTGATTGAACAGCAGAACAGACTGGCCAGGGCGTTGGCGGGGTAGGGTGTCCACGCGTGGACACTTGCTGAAATCCGGAAACGTAAAGGCAGTATTTGCAGCAACGGTGCGCGTGTCGCGCTCGTTCCGGTTGGGGCGGGCAGAACCATCCCGGGTCGAAGCGCCGGAAATCCGAAGGGGCCTTGGCAAGCCCAGCCTTGCAGCCTATACGCGCGCTTTGACCTAACCCGGACCGGAAGAACACCCATGCAAGGCAGCGCCAACCTCAACGTCATGATCCTGGCCGCACGCAAAGCGGGCCGGTCGCTGTCCAAGGATTTCCGCGAGGTCGAGAACTTGCAAGTGTCGATGAAAGGTGCGGGCGATTTCGTCAGCCGTGCCGATATCGCGGCCGAGGAAATCATCCGCACGGAACTGACCGAAGCCCGCCCTACCTATGGCTGGCTGGGCGAAGAAGGCGGCGGCGCCGACGGCAAGGACCCGACCCGGCGCTGGATCGTCGATCAGCTGGACGGCACCACCAATTTTCTGCACGGGTTGCCGCATTGGGCGATTTCCATTGCGCTGGAACACAAGGGCGAGATTGTCGCGGGCGTCATCTATGACCCGTCCAAGGACGAAATGTTCGTGGCCGAAAAAGGCCAGGGCGCCTGGATGAACGAAAGCCGTCTGCGCG
>JBNKYL010000016.1:0-10895 GCA_050300875.1 Paracoccaceae bacterium | reverse complement strand
CCGCGTTCAGGAAATCTGCAAGAAGTACGACATCCTGCTGCATATCGACGAGGTCGTCTGCGGCTGCGGGCGCACTGGCGAATGGTTCGGCTACCAGCACTACGGCATCCAGCCCGATTTTGTGACCATGGCCAAAGGTGTGGCATCCGGCTATGCCGCAATTTCCTGTATGGTGACGACCGAAGCCGTCTTCGAGATGTTCAAGTCGAACCCCGATGACCCGCTGAACTATTTCCGCGATGTGTCGACCTTTGGTGGCTGCGCGGCAGGCCCCGCCGCGGCTCTGGAAAACTTTGCCATCATCGAGGAAGAGAACCTCTTGGCCAACACCACGGCCATGGGCGCGCGGATGATGGACAACCTCAACGCGCTGATGGAAAAGCACCGCGTCATCGGGGATGTGCGCGGCAAGGGCCTGTTCTGCGGCGCCGAACTGGTGGCGGATCGGGGCACCAAGGAACCGGTCGCCGAAAAGCAGATCGCCGCCGTGGTTGCCGATTGCGCCGCGCAGGGCGTGCTGATCGGGGCATCCAACCGGTCGGTGCCGGGGCTGAACAACGTGCTCTGCTTCTCGCCCGCACTGATCGCCACCCCAGACCACATCGACGCCATCACCGGCGCTGTGGACAAGGCACTGACCAAGGTCTTCAGCTAACGCGGGCTTCGCAAAGGCTGGTTTTCCATCGTGGAAAACCAGCCGAATTCCATTTCGGATTTCGCCCCTTGCCCCCAAGGATCGTTCGGTCCAGTCTGCCTGGGTTGATATATCCAGGCAACCCATGATCACCGCCGACAGCTTCTATCTGGATCCCACCGCCACCGGCACTTTGCAGGAACAGATCCGGCAAATGGTCGTCGGTGCGATCCTGTCGGGCCGTGCTGCATCCGGCGCACGTATGCCGTCCAGCCGCGCGCTTGCCAAACACCTGGGCGTCAGCCGCATCACCGTGACGCTTGCCTATACCGACCTGGTGGCCAGCGACTACCTGACCTCGCGCGGTCGCTCTGGCTATTTCGTTTCCGACAGCGCCCCGCGCCCGCCCCAGCCGCCCGGCCCCGCGCCGCAAACTGACCGCGTGGACTGGTCCCGCGTGCTGCCCCATCACAGGGCCGAAATGCCCGGCCCGATCCGACCCGCCGACTGGCACCGCTATCGATTTCCGTTCATCTACGGCCAGGCCGACGCCCAGCTCTTCGACCATCAGAACTGGCGCCAATGCGCGCTGAAGGCCCTGGGCACGCGGGATTTTCAAGCCCTGGCCGTCGATCACTATGAATCCGACGACCCGCTGCTGATCGAATTCATCATCCGCCACATCCTGCCTAGGCGTGGCATCACCGCGACGCCTGACCAGATCCTGCTGACCATGGGCGCGCAAAACGCGCTTTGGCTGTCCGCGCAGCTCCTCTTGGGCCCCGGCCGCACTGCCGCATTGGAAAACCCGGGCTACCCCTGGCTGCGGCAGGTCCTGGCCCAAACCGGCTGCCAGTGCCGCGCATTGAACGTCGACGAAGGCGGCCTGCCGGTTGATCAACTCGGCCCCGATATGGACGTGGTCTATACCACGCCAAGCCACCAGTCGCCCACCAATGCCACCATGCCTGCCGACCGACGAAAGGCCCTGCTGGACGCCGCGGCCACCCATGAATTTCTGATCGTCGAGGACGATTACGAATTCGAACTGGCCCATGCCCGCGCTCCGCAGCCCGCGCTGAAGGCCCACGACCGCGATGGGCGGGTAATCCATATCGGATCATTTTCCAAATCGCTCTTCCCCGGTCTACGACTTGGCTACCTGGTCGGCGCGGCGCCCTTCATCCGCCAGGCGCGCGCCCTTCGCGCCGCCGTCTTGCGCCACCCCCCCGGCCATATCCAGCGCACCGTCGCTTATTTCCTGTCGCTCGGCCACTACGACGCGCAACTGGCCCGCATGGCCCGCGTTTATGGTGACCGCCGCCGGGTCATGATCGACGCGCTTGCCAGCCACGGCCTGACGCCGGTCGGGGGCCGCGATGGCGGGTCGAGCTTCTGGATGCGCGCGCCTGCCGGCATCGACACCGACGAGTTGGCCACACGGCTACGCGAACGCGATGTCCTGATCGAGCCGGGCCACGACTTCTTTGCACCTGAACAGGATGACCACAGCCATTACCGGCTCGCCTATTCCTCCATCCCCGCCGTCCGTATCCCTGAAGGTATCGCCCGGCTGGCGGATGCGCTGCGCACCTGACCCTTCCTCGGCCCGCATATACCTCGTGTGAGCGCGAGGGGACGCGCCACTCGTCATCTGGCCTTGTCCACCGAACCAAACTGGCCCTAACCGCTTCCCTGCCTTGGCCCTAGAAGCCGAAGCCAGACCAGCATCCATTCCCAAGGGGACCGCGCCATGAAAATGACCACCGAAGAAGCCTTCGTAAAAACCCTGCAGATGCACGGGATCGAACATGCGTTCGGCATTATCGGATCGGCCTTCATGCCGATCTCGGACTATTTCCCGCAAGCGGGCATCACCTTTTGGGATTGCGCGCATGAAGGCTCTGGCGGGATGATGGCCGATGGCTTCACCCGCGCCTCGGGCAAGATGTCGATGATGATCGCCCAGAATGGCCCCGGCATCACCAATTTCGTCACCGCCGTGAAAACCGCGTACTGGAACCATACGCCGCTATTGCTCATCACCCCGCAGGCCGCCAACAAGACCATCGGTCAGGGCGGCTTTCAGGAAGTTGAACAGATGGCCGCCTTTGCCGATATGGTCGCCTATCAGGAAGAGGTCCGCGACCCGTCCCGCGTAGCTGAGGTGCTGAACCGGGTCATCATGAATGCCTGGCGCGCATCCGCCCCGGCCCAGATCAACGTGCCGCGCGATGTCTGGACGCAGGTGATCGACATCGACCTGCCCGCCATTGTCGAGATCGAGCGCCCTGCAGGCGGCGAACAGGCGATGGACGCCGCCGCGAAACTTCTCAGCGAAGCTGAATTCCCGGTGCTCCTGAACGGCGCGGGCGTGGTGCTGGCCGGTGCCATCCCGGCTTCCGCCAAGCTGGCCGAAGCGCTCGACGCGCCGGTCTGCTGCGGCTACCAGCACCCCGACGCCTTCCCCGGTTCGCACCCGCTCTTCGCGGGGCCACTGGGCTACAACGGCTCGAAAGCCGCGATGGAGCTGATTTCCAAGGCCGATGTTGTGCTTGCCCTCGGCACGCGACTTAACCCGTTCTCCACCCTGCCGGGTTACGGCATCGACTACTGGCCGAAGAATGCCAAGATCATTCAGGTCGAAATCAAGCCCGAACGCATCGGCCTGACCAAAAAGGTCGACGTTGCCATCGTCGGCGACGCCAAGAAAGTGGCCGAGGGCCTGCTGGACCGTCTGGCCACGGGCGCAGGCGACAAGGGTCGCGCCGACCGCAAGGCGACCATCGCGCAGACCAAATCGGCATGGGCGCAGGAACTGACCAGCATGGATCACGAACAGGATGATCCGGGCACGACCTGGAACCAGCGCGCCCGCGATGCCAAACCGGAATGGATGAGCCCGCGCATGGCCTGGCGCGCGATTACCAGCGCACTGCCCAAGGACGCGATCATTTCGTCCGACATTGGTAACAACTGCGCCATCGGCAACGCCTACCCGACCTTTGAGGCGGGCCGCAAATACCTTTCGCCGGGTCTCTTCGGCCCCTGCGGCTATGGTCTGCCTTCCGTCATCGGGGCCAAGATCGCCTGCCCTGACACCACGGTTGTGGGCTTTTCCGGCGACGGCGCGTTCGGGATCGCGGTGACGGAACTCACCGCCATCGGCCGCGAAGAATGGCCTGCAATCACGCAGGTCGTCTTCCGCAACTACCAGTGGGGCGCTGAGAAGCGCAATTCGACGCTGTGGTATGCCGACAATTTCGTGGGAACCGAACTGAATGAAAGCGTCAGCTACGCAAAGCTGGCCGAGGCCTGCGGGCTGAAGGGCGTCGTCGCGCGCACGATGGACGAGCTGAAGGATGCGCTGGCACAGGCCGTCAAGGATCAGAAAAACGGCATCACCACGTTGATCGAGGCGATGATCAACCAGGAACTGGGCGAACCCTTCCGCCGTGACGCGATGAAGAAGCCCGTCGAAGTGGCTGGCATTTCCGCCGCCGACATGCGCCCGCAAAAGGGCGCGCTGTAACGCAGATGACGACCCCGCAGGATATCCTGGTCCTGAACGCGGGGTCGTCGTCGATCAAATTCGCGCTATTCGACGCTGCGCTGTCCGAAAAACATGCCGGCATCGCGGCCGAGATCGGCAGTGGCGGTTTCATCGAGATCGACGGAAACCGGCGGGATGTAGTGATCCCCGATCACGCTCAGGCTCTGACCCTGATCCTGAACGCCCTTCGCGATCAGGGCGTTACACCCGAAACGTTGCGCGCAGCCGCCCACCGCGTTGTGCATGGCGGGCAGAACCTTTCGAAACCGGTGCGCATCACCCCCGCCGTGCGCGCCGAAATTGCCGCCTGTTCACCGCTTGCCCCGCTGCACAACCCCCACAACCTGGCCGCCATCGACGCGCTTGCCGCCATCGCGCCGGACCTGCCGCAATTTGCGAGCTTCGATACCGCCTTTCACACGACGAACCCCGAGGTTGCCACGCGCTATGCCATTCCGCGCATTCCCGAAACCAAGGGCATCCGCCGTTACGGATTTCACGGGCTGTCCTATGCGTCCCTCGTGCGACGGCTGCCGGGGATATCCGGTGCGCCCCTGCCAAGTCGGCTTTTGGCGTTCCACTTGGGCAATGGCGCGTCGCTTTGCGCCATCGTGGACGGCAAGTCGGTGGCTACGACGATGGGCTATTCGCCGCTGGACGGGCTGACCATGGGCACGCGGTCGGGCGGCATCGACGCAAATGCGGTGCTACGGCTTGTCGAAGAAAACGGCGTGGCCCGCACCAAGGAAATCCTGAACCACGAAAGCGGGTTGTTGGGCCTGTCAGGCGGCAAATCCGACATGCGGCGGCTGGTGATGGATCACAGTGCCGAAAGCGAATTCGCGGTCGAACATTTCGTCTATTGGACGCTCCGCCATGCCGGGTCGCTGATCGCGGCGATGGAAGGGTTGGACGCCATCGCATTTACCGGCGGCATCGGCGAAAATGCGACCGGTGTACGCGCCGCCATCCTGCGACGCATGGCGTGGCTGGGCGTGGAAATGGACACGGATCGCAACCATCGCAATGCGGCGCGGCTGCATAGTGACGGCTCCCGCGTCGCGGTCTGGGTCGTGCCCGCCGAGGAAGAGCGCATGATCGCCGAAGACGCGTTGGCGTTGCTGGACGCGTCTTAACCCAACGCGATGGTGACAACGGTCGATCGGATGATATCTTCGACCGTCGCCCCCCGGCTAAGGTCGCAGACCGGGCGCGCGAACCCTTGCAGAAACGGTCCCAACGCCTGCGCGCCTGCCAGTTCCTGCATCAATTTGTAGGCGATATTTCCCGCGTCCAGATCCGGGAAAACCAAGACATTCGCATCCCCGCTGCCCGCACCTTTCTTGGCGGCAATGGCGGGGTTCAGCGCCGCGTCGGCCTGAACCGGGCCGGGAAAGCCCGTGATTTCGGCGGCCTCACGCACCTTGTCCACGCTTGGACCGGTGCCGCTGGTGCCGGTCGAGTAAGACAAAAGCACCGGGCGCGAATCGCCCAAAAGCCGGGTTCCCGAAACTACCGAGGCGCGAGCGACAGCGGCCAGTTCGGTGGCGGTCGGATCGACGTTGACGGCACAGTCGGCAAAGATCACTTGCCGCCCGTCGGCCAAGATCATCAGGAAAAACGACGATACAGTGTCGATACCGGGCGCCATGCCGATGGCGATGGATGCCGCTTCGATCACACGGCGGGTGGAAGATGCAGCGCCCGCCACCATCGCGTCCGCCTCGCCCGCCGCGACCATGGCGGCGGCCCGGATCAGCGGCTTGGACAGCATGCGCTGAGCCAGGGCCTCTTTCATTGGGCGGGTTTTCAGGATCGCGGCCAGTTGCGCATCGCTTGGGTCTTCCAGTTCAACGGGTTGGCATAGCCCTTGCGCTCGCAGCCCCGCGACGGCTTCGACGATCCGGGGCTCGTCCATTTCGGGAAAGACCACCCGCGCCTGCCGCGCACGCGCCTGTTCCAGAAGATCATCGAAATTGGTCAAACCTGCCCCCGTTGAATGCCCGGAAAGGGAGCCCGATGAGCGTGCGAAGGTCAATGCCTTTCACAATCGGTTCGTGAAATTCCCTTTGCTTTTTTCACGCGACTCGGGCATGAAATTTGCAGGTAATTTTTCACGCCACGCATGGGAGGCGCCGACGTGTCCAGTCTTGGGGCCGACCTGCGCGCCCTGCGCAAGACCCGCGGTCTTACGCTCGAAGCTTTGGCCGACCGGCTGGATTGTTCGGTGGGCTGGCTAAGCCAGGTCGAACGCGACATTTCCACGCCAGACCCCGCAAGCCTGGAACGCATGGCCGATCAGCTGGATGTTCCCTTGTCGATCTTTGCCGCCAGTGCGCCTGCCCGCGAAACCGGGCGGGTGGTGCGCAAGGGCCATCACCGGTCCATCGGAATGCGCACAAAGGGCCTGCGCGAATGGCTGCTGTCCCCCGATCTGACCGATGATTTCCAAGTGATCCGGTCCGTCTTTGAACCTGGCGCGGCGCGTCGGGACCGGGTCGAAAGGCCGACACAGGAACTGGCCATCCTGATCGACGGCACGCTCGATATCTGGTTGGGCGAAGACAAGTTCACCATTCAGTCCGGCGACAGTTTTCGCGTACGTGATCAGGCGCTGCGCTGGGCCAATCCATATGATGCACAGGCCGTCGCGATCTGGGTGATCGCGCCGCCGGTTTACTAGGGGGCATGATGAAGTCGGGACGATGCGAATGCGGCGCTGTGGCGTTCCGGTCAGACGGCCCCTGGCGCGACGTGATCGCCTGCCACTGCGAAACCTGCCGGCGGACATCCGGCCATTTCTGGGCCGCCACGGCCGTCCCTGCCGACGCGCTGGAGATCACCCGCGATGACGGGCTGGTCTGGTTCGACAGCTCGGACTTGGCGCGACGGGGGTTCTGTGACCGCTGTGGGTCGAGCCTGTTCTATCGCCACAAGGACAAAAGCTACATCGCCATCGCCGCTGGGGCGCTGGATCAGCCAACTGGCCTGAAACTGATCGAAGAAGTGTTCTGCCACGAAAAGGGCGACTATTACGCCCTCACGCCCGATCTGGCCCATCACGACATGTGGTCCGCCGCCTGGACCGACGAGGATGGGGGCGCATCATGACCGTCACGGGGCATTGCGCCTGCGGGGCTGTGATCTTTGAGGCCGACGCCATCCGTCCGACCCCGGTTTTCTGCCATTGCAGCCAATGCCGCCGCACGTCCGGCCATTACTGGGCCGCCTCGCGCGCCGCATTGTCCGATTTCCGGCTGACCCGGCAGGACGGGCTGAAATGGTATGACAGTTCCGATTTCGCCCGTCGCGGGTTTTGCGCGCATTGCGGGTCCAGCCTGTTCTATCAGGTCAACGATGCCGATCACATAGGCATTGCGGCGGGCAGTCTGGACCAGCCAAGCGGGCTTGCTGGCGGGCGGCATATATTCACGCGGTTCAAAGGCGACTATTACGACATCGCCGACGGGCTGCCCCAGGTCGAGGATTGATGATGCTCTGGCAGGTCCTGACCAGTTTTGATGCCGCCACTTTGACCGCTTTCGTGGCGGCGGGCATCGTGTTGAATTTCACGCCCGGCGTGGATTTCATCTACGTCGCCGCATCTGGCGTCGCGGGCGGGCCAAAACAGGGCGCCGCTGCGGCACTGGGGATCAATTTCGGCATTCTGGTGCATGTCTTGCTAGCCGCAGGTGGCATTGCCGCCCTATTGGCAACCTATCCTGTGGCCTATGATGCGATCCGCTTTGCCGGGGCGGCCTGGCTGATCTGGCTGGCTTGGAAGACATGGCGTGCGACGGCCGGCACGAGCCAACCCGAAGGCCGCCGCAGTTTCCGCCGCGCCGTGGGCAAGGGATTTCTGACCAATGTGCTGAACCCAAAGACCGCGCTTTTCATTTTTGCTTTTATCCCTCAATTCACCGACCCCGAAATCGGCCCGGTATGGGCGCAAATCCTGGTCCTTGGCCTGATATTCATGGTCAATGGTTTCCTATTTTCGCTAGCGCTTGGCGCATTGTCCGGCCGCCTGGGCACCCGGCTGCGGACCACCGACACGATCCTGAACAAGATAAATGCACTCATTTTCGGCGGGCTGGCCGCGCGCCTGATCCTGGACTGAGAAAGGAACGCAACATGGCAGACATCCCTTCCACCGCCCGCGTGGTCATCATCGGCGGCGGCGTCGTCGGCACCTCGTCGCTCTATCATCTGGCCAAGGCGGGCTGGACCGATTGCGTATTGCTGGAAAAGAACGAGCTGACCGCCGGGTCGACATGGCATGCCGCAGGCAATGTGCCGACCTTTTCCACTAGCTGGTCGATCATGAACATGCAGCGCTATTCGACCGAGCTGTACCGGGGCTTGGGCGAAGCTGTCGATTACCCGATGAATTACCATGTCACCGGGTCGGTGCGGCTGGCCCATTCGCGCGAACGGATGCAAGAGTTTCAACGCGCCAAGGGCATGGGGCTGTATCAGGGCATGAACCTGGACATTCTGTCACCCGGCGAAATCACCGACAAATACCCGTTTCTTGAAACCCACGACCTGCAAGGCGCGCTCTACGATCCCGCCGATGGCGATATCGACCCCGCCCAACTGACCCAGGCGCTGGCCAAGGGCGCGCGCGACATGGGCGCCACGATCCTGCGCCACACGCCCGCCACCGGCGTGTCGCGCGAAAACGGCGAATGGATCATCCATACCGAAAAGGGCGACATCCGCTGCGAAATCGTCGTGAACGCCGCGGGCTACTACGCCCAGCGCGTCGGCGAATGGTTCAAACCCTTCGGCGGGCGCACGGTGCCGATGATGGTGATGAGCCACCAATACATCCTGTTCGAAGAACACGAAGCGGTGAAGGCGCTGTCCGCCGAACGCGGCCACAAGCTGCCCCTGCTGCGCGATGTCGATACATCCTATTACCTCAGGCAGGAAAAGAACGGCTTCAACCTCGGCCCGTATGAACGCAACTGCCGCGCCCATTGGGCGACCCCCGACGACCCGATGCCCGAAGATTTCAGCTTCCAGCTCTACCCTGACGATCTGGACCGGTTGGAATACTATATCGAAGACGCCATGGCCCGCGTTCCGATCCTGGCCGAAGCCGGGGTCAGCAAGGTCATAAACGGACCGATCCCCTATGCCCCCGACGGCAACCCGCTGATCGGTCCGATGCCGGGCGTGCCGAATGCCTTCGAGGCCTGCGTTTTCACCTTCGGCATCGCCCAGGGCGGCGGCGCAGGCAAGGTGCTGGCTGAATGGGTGGCCCAAGGTCAGACCGAATGGGACATGTGGTCCTGCGACCCGCGCCGGTTCACCGATTACACCGACCACGACTATTGCGTCGCCAAGGGCATGGAAGTTTACGGCCACGAATACGGCATGCATTTCCCCTGGGCGCGCTGGCCTGCGGGGGCGGACAAGAAACTGTCGCCCGTCCATGACAAGGTGAAGGCATTGGGCGGCCAGATGGGCGCCCATAACGGCTGGGAACGAGCCAACTGGTTCGCACAAGATGGCGACGACACTTCGTGGGAGGCCACGCAGACCTGGGATCGCGCCGGTTCGTGGGAGCCGCGCATCCGCGAAGAATGCGAGGCTGTGCGCGACGGCGTGGGCGTTCTGGACCTGCCGGGATTTGCGCGCTTCGACCTGTCCGGCCCCGGTGCCGCCGACTGGCTGCGCGGGCGCATCGCTGGGGCCCTGCCGAAAGTCGGCCGCATGAACCTTGCCTATTTCCCGGACGATCGCGGCCGCATCCTGTCGGAAATGTCGGTCCTGCGCCATGCGGAGGACGCGTTTACGCTGATCACGGCGGCCAGCGCCGAATGGCATGATGGCGAGATGCTGTCGCGTGCCCTGCCCGACACTCTGACGCTACACAACGCCACGCGCGAAGTGTCGGTTCTGATCGTCGCAGGCCCGAAATCGCGCGACCTGTTCACGGCGATCAGCGACGCCGACCTGACCCTGCCATGGCTCAGCTATCAAAGGGCCAAAGTAGCCGGCAAAACCTGCCTTCTGGTCCGCGTCAGCTTCGCGGGCGAATTGGGCTGGGAAATCCATGCCCAACCGGGTGACCTGCCCACGATCTACGACGCGGTACTGGCGCAGGGGGCGAAGCCCTTCGGCATGTGGGCGCTGAACAGCCTGCGGCTTGAAAAGGGCTATCGCGCTTGGAAGAGCGACCTGTCCACCGATTACAGCATGCTAGAAGGTGGGCTCGACCGCTTCATCCGTTTCGACAAACCGCAGGACTTCCCCGGCAAGGCGGCGCTGCAGGCCGAGAAACAGGCCGGGTCGAAAAAGCGCTTCGCCACCCTCATCGTCGATGCGGGCGAGGCAGACGCACCTTACATGTCGACCCTGTGGCACAAAGGGCAAGTGGTCGGCGAAACCACGTCCGGCGGCTGGGGCTACCGCGTCGGCGCCTCCATCGCCCTCGCCATGCTGCGCACCGACCTGACCGAACCCGGCACCGAGGTCGAGGTGGAAATCTTCGGTGAACGCCGGCGCGCCATTGTCCAACCCGACCGACCGCTCTGGGACCCGGAAAACGCGCGGCTAAAGGCATGAGCATCGCCGCCACCATGTCGGGCGTCCAACTGACCGGCCATGGCGGGCCGGACAAGCTCGTCTGGAACGGCGCCATTCCGGTGCCTAGGCCCGGCCCCGGACAGGCACTGGTGCGCGTCGCCGCTGCCG
>JBNKYL010000015.1:0-5344 GCA_050300875.1 Paracoccaceae bacterium | reverse complement strand
GATGAAAATATCCTGCACCACCAGATGATCCAGCTTCGCCAGCGCGTCACGGGCATGTTCGACATCCGGGTCCGACATGGCCGGGTTTTCGCCAAGGATATACATGCCCTTGATGTCGCCCTCATGGATCGCATCCATGATCTCGACCACGGTCAGGCCCTTTTCGGCATCGTTTAATTTGCTGTTGCCCCAGATCTCGTTGAACGTAGAACGCACGCCATCATCGCCCACGGGCTGGTAGTCGGGCAGGAACATCGGGATCAGCCCGGCATCTGACGCGCCCTGCACGTTGTTCTGCCCGCGCAAGGGATGCAGCCCCGCACCGGGCTTGCCGACATTGCCGGTCATCAGGGCCAGCGAAATCAGGCAGCGCGAGTTGTCGGTGCCGTGGATGTGTTGGCTGACGCCCATGCCCCAGAAGATCATCGCGGCCTTCGCATTGGCGAAATCGCGCGCCGCCTGCCGGATGGTATCGGCGGGAATGCCGCAGACAGGTTCCATCGCCTCGGGGGTGAACTGGGACAGATGTTCTTTCTGCGCCTCCCAGTTTTCGGTCATGGCGGCGATGTAGGCCTCATCGGTCAGGCCTTCTTCGACGATGGTGTGCATCATCGCGTTCAAGAGCGAAACGTCCGCCCCCGCCTTGAATTGCAGCATATGCGTCGCATGGCGCGACAAGGCATGGCCGCGCGGGTCGGCGACGATCATCTTGCCGCCGCGCTTGGCGAATTGCTTGAAATAGGTCGCGGCGACCGGGTGGTTGCCCGCCGGGTTGCAGCCGATGACCAGCGCGCAATCGGCGTTCTCAATTTCGTTAAAGGTCGCCGTGACTGCGCCCGAACCGACATTTTCCATCAGCGCCGCAACCGAGGACGCATGGCAAAGCCGCGTGCAGTGGTCGACATTGTTGTGCCCGAAGCCTTCGCGGATCAGCTTCTGGAACAGGTAGGCTTCTTCGTTGGAGCATTTGGCCGAGCCGAAGCCGGCAATCGCCTTGCCGCCATGTGCGTCCGTCAGCGACGTGATCCCGCTTGCCGCGATATCCAGCGCCTCCTCCCACGTCGCTTCGCGGAAGGTGTCGGCCCAGTTCTCGGGGTCCACGTTCAGCCCCTTGGGCGCGCCGTCGCGGCGGATCAGGGGTTTGGTCAAACGGTGCGGATGGTGGGTATAGTCCAGCCCGAACCGGCCTTTGACGCAGAGCCGGTTCTGGTTGGCGGGGCCATTGATACCTTCTACATATTTGATGCGTCCATCCTTGGACTTGACCGAAATCTGGCAGCCGACGCCACAGAACGGGCAGACGGTCTTGGTTTCAGTATCGAAATCGGCGCGGTCGCCGACCTGAGCCTTGTCCACGACGCTGGCGGGCATTAGCGCCCCGGTCGGGCAGGCCTGCACACATTCGCCGCAGGCCACGCAAGTGCTCGCCCCCATAGGGTCGGCCAGGTCGAAAGTGGGATAGGCATCATGGCCACGGCCCGACATGCCGATCACATCGTTGACCTGCACTTCGCGGCAGGCGCGCACGCAAAGACCGCATTGAATGCAGGCGTCCAGATTGACGCGCATGGCCACGTGGCTGTCATCCAACAGCGGTACGCGGGTGTCTTCCAGTTTCGGCAGGCGGCTTTCCGTCACGCCCTGCGCGTCAGCCATGTCCCAGAAATGGCTGGATTTATCATGGGCGTCCACGCGTGGCGGCTGATCGGCGGCCAGCATTTCGACGACCATCTTGCGCGCGGTTTCGGCCCGCGCAGTGTCGGTTTTCACGACCATCCCATCGGCGGCTTCGCGGATGCAGGACGCCACCAGAGTGCGTTCGCCTTCGACCTCGACCATGCAGGCCCGGCAGTTGCCATCGGGCCGATACCCCGGCGCGGGTTTGTGGCACAGATGGGGGATGACCAATCCTTTGCCATTGGCAGCTTCCCATATCGTGGTTCCGGCCGGCACGGTGGTTTTGGTGCCGTTGAGCGTGAAGGTGACGGACTGACCGGTCATTCTTGGCCCCCTTTCATGGCGACGTAGAGGCTGGTGATCAGCAGAACAACTGCGACCGGCAGCCAAAGGCTACGTTCGGCCGAACTTGGCGTTATGGTGTTCAGAAATGTTGTGAGTCCGGCAAATGCGACGGGCAGCCAGATCAGCCAGCGGCGGGGCAAGGGCAAACTGAGCACGCCCGCACCGCGCAGAATGATGAAGCCAAGGGCCACGAGCAGAGCGGCCTGTATCAATGCGCCGACGCGCATCGGCGGCGGAAAGCTGCCTTCGACGGAACCACCCATGGCCAGATGTCCAAACGGCGCACCCAAGGCCAAGGCGATCTGGAACAGAACCACCACGGCGGTGGCAAAGGCATAGGTCAGGGCCGCGGCGCGAAGCATCTCAGACCTCGTCCGGGAAATGTTTCATGGTCAGCCGGATCGGGTTTGGCGCGGCCTGGCCGAGCCCGCAGATCGAGGCATCGGCCATGGTCTGGCACAGCTCTTCCAGCAAGGATTGATCCCAATGGTCCGCCTGCATCAGCTTGACCGCCTTTTCGCAGCCGACCCGGCAGGGGGTGCATTGGCCGCAGCTTTCATCCTCGAAAAACCGCAGCATGTTCAGCGCCGCGTCGCGGGCGCTGTCCTGATCGGACAGCACGACGATGGCGGCCGAACCGATGAACGTGCCGTGTTCCTGCAACACGTCGAAATCCATGGGGATGTCGGCCATAGACGCGGGCAACAAGCCAGCGGACGGCCCGCCCGGCTGATAAGCCTTGAAGGCATGGCCATCCAGCATGCCGCCAGCCGCTTCGATGATTTCGAGCATGGTTGACCCGGCAGGCAGCAGGTGAACGCCGGGGTTCTTCACACGGCCCGAAACCGAGTAGCTGCGCAATCCCCTGCGCCCGTTCTTTTCAATGCCGGAAAGAATCTCGGGGCCTTCCTGCGCGACCTTGCTGACCCAGTGCAGGGTTTCGACATTGTGGACCAAGGTTGGACGATCGAAGATGCCGACCGCGGCCACGAATGGCGGGCGGTGGCGGGGCAGGCCGCGCTTGCCTTCGATGCTCTCGATCATCGCGCTTTCTTCGCCGCAGATATAGGCGCCTGCGCCGCGACGCAGATCGACATAGCCGGGTGTGACGAGCCCTGCCGCTTCAAGCGCGGCGATTTCATGGGCGAGGATATGCAGCACGGCGGGATATTCGTCGCGCATGTAAATGAAGCACTTTTCCGCCTCGACCGCCCAGGCGGCGATCAACATGCCTTCCAGCATCTGATGCGGCACGCGTTCCAGGTAGAAGCGGTCCTTGAACGTTCCCGGTTCGCCTTCGTCGCCATTGACGGCCATGTACCGCGGGCCCGGATTGGCGCGGACGAACCCCCATTTGCGCCCGGACGGAAACCCGGCCCCGCCCAGACCGCGCAGACCGGCATCCAGCATCTGCTGCTGCACCGCTTCCCAGTCGCCACCTTTGCGAAGCCGCTCAAGAACGTCATAGCCGCCACGCTGGCGATAGGCTTCCAGCTCTTCGTAATCGGGCACATGCGCATAGGTGTCGCCAGCCGCAATCGCGGCTTCGACCTTGGACATCGTCGCATGGTCGATGTGGTTGTGGCCCAGTTCCAGCACCGGGGCGGTATCACATCGACCCATGCAGGGCGCGCGCAGGATCCGGACCTTGGACGGGTCCAATCCGCCTTCCAGCGCCGATTTCAACTGTTCGGCGCCGGCCAATTCGCAGGCCAGTGAATCGCAGACCCGGATGGTCAGCGCGGGTGGCGGCGTTTCGCCTTCCTTCACGATGTCGAAATGCGCGTAGAAACTGGCGACTTCCTGCACCTCGGCCATAGACAGACGCATTTCGTGGGCGAGTGCGGTCAGATGAGCGGCGGACAGGTGGCCGTATTCATCCTGTATCAGGTGCAGAAATTCGATCAGCAGATCGCGGTTGCGCGGGCGGTGGCCCAGCAAAGCCTGCACTTCGGCCAGCGCGGCATCGTCATATTGGCGACCGCGCGGCGTCGCCCGGCCCTTGCCGCGGCCGGATTTCCACACGCCTTTGCGTTCGTCGAGCGGTGCCATGATGCTGCGCCTTTCACCAGAAGCCCTGTCAGGGCCGGTTTAGCGAAACTTCCACGATCCACCCGGCTGTGTAAACGTCACCACGGCGCGGAAATCCGACATGGCTATCGAAAAATGCTATCAGCCCGCGAATTCCGGGTGTGATTTGAACCACTCGGCGAAGTGCTTCAGTCCCTCGGCATAGGGCGTCGACGGGCAATACCCGGTCAATTTCTGCAACAACGCCGTGTCCGCCCATGTCGCGGGCACATCGCCTGGCTGCATAGGCAGCATGTCCAGCGTCGCCTTGCGCCCAAGCGCATTTTCCAACGCAGCTATGTAATCCAGCAATTCACCCGGATCGGCATTGCCGATATTGACGACCCGGAACGGTGCCACCGGCGACAGGCTGTCGCCATCATCCGGCATATTCGGCGGGGTGGGCGGAGTGACCGGGATCAGGCGCACCAGCGCCTCGATCAAATCGTCCACATAGGTGAAATCGCGCCGCATCTTGCCGTTGTTGTAGACGGGGATCGGGTCGCCTTTCATGATCGCCTTGGCGAACTTGAAATAGGCCATGTCTGGCCGGCCCCACGTGCCATAGACGGTAAAGAACCGGAACATCGTGGTCGGCAGGCCGTAAAGATGCGCGTAGCTGTGCGCCATCGCTTCGTTGGCGGCCTTGGTGGCCGCGTAGAACGACATCTGCGTTACCGTCCGGTCGGTTTCGCGATAGGGCATCTGCGTATTGGCGCCGTAGATCGAACTGGTCGAGGCCATCAGCAGATGATCCGCCGGATTGTGGCGTACCGCTTCCAGGAGGCGAAAGGTACCTGCGAGGTTCGAATTCAGGTAGGCTTCGGGCGCGTCGATCGAATAGCGAACGCCCGCCTGTGCCGCCAGATGCACAACCAGTGAATAGCCGCCTTCGCCCAGCAGGCCATCCAGTACGCCGGGCTCTTCCAGCCGGGCGATCACCGGGCGGAAATTTTCGTATTCTGACAGGATCGCGTGGCGCGCTTCTTTCAGGCTGACATCGTAATAATCCGACAGCGCATCCAGCCCGGTCACCTGCCAGCCTTCGGCCAATAGCCTGCGGGCCAGATGAAACCCGATAAAGCCGGCAGTGCCGGTGATGAAAGCCTTGGCCATGCGCCCTCCGTCATCCGGGGTCTAGCAACTGCCCCGGCAGCGCACAAAGAAAAACCGCCCCGCGATGATTTCGGGGCGGTTCAGTGGTTTCTTTCGGGCAAATTGCCCGGGCGTCAGGCCGACAGCGCCTGCAATT
>JBNKYL010000014.1:0-28835 GCA_050300875.1 Paracoccaceae bacterium | reverse complement strand
CAATCGGAGAGCGTGGGCTTCTCGCCCGGGAGTGCGGGCAACTCGCCCTTGAGAAAGTCGCGGAACGACATGCCAAGGGCGTTGATGTACTGGCCGTCGCGATAGACGAAATACATCGGCACATCCAAGGCGTAATCCACGTAGCGTTCAAACCCGAACCCGTCTTCGAACACGAAGGGCAGCGTGCCGGTGCGTGCGGCATCCAGATCGCGCCAGATGCGCGAGCGCCAGGATTTGTGACCGTTCGGTTTTCCTTCGAAAAATGGCGAATTGGCGAACAGCGCAGTGGCCACCGGTTGCAGCGCCAACGCCACGCGCATTTTCTGGACCATGTCAGGTTCGGACGCGAAATCCAGGTTCACTTGCACGGTGCAGGTGCGATACATCATCTGCTTGCCGTGGGTGCCGACCCGGTCCATGTAGTCGGTCATCAGCCGATAGCGCCCCTTGGGCATCATCGGCATGTCTTCGTGTTTCCAGATCGGTGCCGCCCCGAGCCCGATGAAGCGCACGCCGATGCGATCGGCAACGGTTTTGACCTCGCGAAGGTGTTCGTTCACCTCGTCACAGGTCTGGTGGATCGATTCCAGCGGCGCGCCGGAAAGTTCCAACTGCCCGCCGGGTTCCAAGGACACATTGGCGCCGTCCTTGACCAGGCCGATGATGTTGTCGCCTTCGAATACGCCATCCCAGCCGAACTCGTCACGCAACCCTTCCAGCACCGCGCGGATCGACCGTTCGCCGTCATAGGGCAATGGGCGCAACGTGTCCTTGCAATAGCCGAATTTCTCGTGCTCGGTGCCGATCCGCCAGTCTTCACGGGGCTTGCAGCCGCTTGCCAGATATTCGACCAGCTGGTTGCGGTTCTCGATCGGACCGCCGCCGGATTGAGGGATAGACATGGATGCGCCTGCACTGTTGTTTCCGGTTCACGTCCGGCAACAACTGGTCACAATGGGCGGGGAAGTCAATCCAGCGCCAGCCGCGGATTTCGCCAGATCACGACTTGTTGGTCCGGGTTGTGGTTGACCTGCGCCAACATACGCGTGGTTCGGATGCCGGGAAGCTTGGCAAAAACGTCAAAGAGCTTGTCTGCGCCAACCGCGTCCACCGGGATACGCAACGGTTCGACGGGTTCGGAAGACAGGAGCAGCCAATTTGCCTCGGTCCCGTCACCAGCCGGAACCAGGTCGACCTGCACCAGGTCGTCGATGTGCACGGTGCCGCCTTCGGCTGGGCCAAAGAACGTCACCTGGCCTTCGTCCACGGTCACGACCCCGCGCCCGCCACCGCCGGTGGCGAAACGCCCGCGCTGGATACCCGCGAACAACAGCAGGGCACCCGCTACGGACAGCGTCATCCCAAGGACCGACATGAACCCGACCGAGCTCATCGCCCAGTTGATGCCAAAGAAGGAAACAGCCGCACCGATCCATGCGTCGCGATATCGCCACAGCATTTGCCGAATCTCGGGGCGCACGAAGCCCATCACCTTACGACCTTTCCAAAGTCTCGCGGTTGCAATGTCCATAAAGTTAACGACGACAGGATCGTGGTGCAATCGTGGCAATAACCGCGCAAGCAGCAGGCAAGAATATGGCCGCGCCGCGATTGGGCCAAAGACCGCCGACGGAACAGATCAGTTTCGGCGCAAGATGGCCGGTTCTTCCAAGAGCGCCAAAGTATAGCTGCCAATCCGTTCGAACCCGATGGATTCATAGGCCCGGCAGGCAGGTTCGCCTGACGCGAACAGGATCGCCTGTTCGACACCTTGCGCGCGGGCTTCGGCCAGGTGCAACGCGACCGCGCGGCGGGCATGGCCCCGATTGCGAAACACGGGCGGCGCATAGACGCCACCGATCTGAACCACGTCAGGTAGCCGGGCATTGAAAGCGGTCTTGGCAACTGGCTGCCCGTCGATGTGCAGGATACGGGTCGAGGTCCCATTCAATATCTGGTCAACCGTTTCGCGGACCCGGGCCTGCAGGGTTTCACCTTCGGGGGTGCCAAAAGCTTCGCGGTTGTAGTCCGTCACCCAGATGCTCATCAGTGTCCGGTCCGGTTCCGCCGGGGCACGCAATGTGCCGGGAAGGTCGGGAATGCGCAGGCAGCTGAGATCAAGCGCATAAAGCGGTTCAGGCCGGACGAGCGAGAATTGCGCTGCGTCCAAGCCCAGCGCATCGAGGCCGAGTGAAACCTGATCGGAAGCGCCCGTGATCCCCGCGATTTTCTGGCCAACCAGAAGGTCGCAAAAAGCGTCCCAATCGGCCCGGCTTGCGTTCGGGGCTTGCGCCATCAGGAAACCGCCATTGGACCGCCCGAACACAGCCGCGATACCGCTCGCCCCGGTTTTCAGCCAAAAATGCGTGGAGCGCGGGTCGTCGGACCCCGACAGGCCGAAGGTCGCGAGGTTTGAGCGCAAGAACATGGAACTTTCGACATGGCGCGCAAGAAAGGCTTCGATGGCCGGTTCGTCGCCGGGGATGGCAGGGCGCAAGGTCACTGCCAGTCGCCCAACCGGGCCTGCCATAGGGTCAGCGCCGCCAAAGCTGCTGTTTCGGCGCGCAGGATGCGGGGGCCGAGTGCAATCGCGGTAGCCTGCGGCAGGGCGCGGATCCGGTCACGTTCAGATTGCGAAAACCCGCCCTCGGGGCCGATCAGGATGGCGGCAGGCGGGCGGGCCTCAGCGCCAGGTTGCGCACCGGATTGTCCTGCAAGTGCTTCGTCGCAGAAGATCAACCTACGTTCAGTTGGCCAACTGGCCAGCACCGTGTCTAGCTTCGCGGGTTCCGCGATCTCCGGCACGTATGTGGCGCCGCACTGTTCGGCCGCCTCAGTGGCGCGGGCCAGCCAGCGGTCGGTCCGCACACGTTCGGCATTTGTGAATTCGGTCAGGACGGGCTGGATGCTGGCCACGCCAAGTTCGACCGCCTTTTCCACAACAAAATCGGTCTGGGTCTTTTTCAGCGGCGCGAACAAGAGCCACAGGTCGGGCGGTTGCGCTTGCGGTGCAGATTGCACGCCGACGGTCAACATTCCCTTGCGCTTGTCAGCCACATCCACCGACGCCAGCCATTCCCCATCCTGCCCGTTGAACAGCCGCAACTCCTGGCCCGGACGCAGGCGCATTACGGCGAAAAGGTAATTCGATTGGTCAGCGTTCAGAGCAACGGATTGCCCCTTCCCCAATGGCTGATCTACATAGAGCCTGACTTTTGCATGTTTCATGGGCGGGACCATATGAGCGAAGGCGAACAGACGCCAGAGAGCGGCACCGTATCGGATGCGGTTTCGGGCAATTGGGTCGACCGACTAGCCCCAGCGTCAACACGCCCGTTTCTGCGGCTTAGCCGCGCCGACCGGCCAATTGGCACATGGCTGTTGCTGCTGCCGTGCTGGTGGGGCGCGCTGCTGGCCGCAATCGGACATGGTGGCCTAAACGGTCGCGTCCTGTGGGTCATGGCAGGCTGCGCGGCCGGTGCCTGGTTGATGCGCGGTGCGGGCTGCACGTGGAATGACGTCACCGACCGCGATTTCGACGCCCGGGTCGAACGCACCCGGTCGCGCCCGATCCCATCCGGACAGGTCAGTGTGCGCGGCGCGCTCGGATGGATGATCGCGCAGGCACTGGTCGCATTCGCAATCCTTCTGACCTTTAACGGGTTGTCCATCGGGCTGGGCATCGCGTCGCTTGCGCTTGTGGCCGTCTATCCCTTTGCCAAGCGGTTCACCTGGTGGCCGCAGGTGTTCCTTGGGTTGGCTTTCAACTGGGGCGCCTTGCTGGCCTATGCGGCAGTGGCGGGCGAACTTGGCTGGCCCCCCGTCCTTCTTTACGCCGCCGGCATTGCCTGGACGCTCTTCTACGACACGATCTATGCCCATCAGGACAAGGAAGACGACGCGCTGATCGGGGTGAAATCCACCGCGCGGCTGTTCGGTGATGGCACGCATAAATGGCTGCGCTGGTTCATGATGATCGCCGTGGCGCTGATGGCGACGGCATTCATTCTGGAAACCCTGCCGTTGCAGAACGCGCTGGTTCTGGCGCTGGTGATCGGCGGACCCTGGGCCTTTGGCTGGCACCTTGCCTGGCAGAACCGGCTGCTGGATGTCGACGATGCAACGATCTGCCTGCGGCTTTTCCGCGCTAACCGGAATGCCGGGTTGCTGCCTGTGCTGTTTCTTGCCATCGCCGTGCTGGTCTGAGATTGCGGTGACGAGCGGGCTTGCGTAAGGAAGACCGGTATCGAACGGCAGGTCCACCAGCGATGAAGAAGAACCAGTTGACGATTGCCACGGTAGCCGCGCTTGGTCTGGCCGCCATCGCCTGCTGGTTCATCGCGATGCTGGTCGCTGGGATCATCGAAGACCGCTCCAAATCCGATGTGCAGCGTTTCCTTGGCCTGAACGGCATGGAATGGGCCGAAGTCCACATCGATGGCCTGCAGGTGGTTCTGGTGGGCGAGGCACCCGACGAAGCCGCCCGTTTCGCCGCCCTGCGCGAAGCTGGCAGGGCTGTGGACGCAGCGCGTCTGATCGACGAAATGCAAGTCGCCGTGCAAGAACCGATCAAGCCGCCGAAGTTTTCCATCGAAGTTTTGCGCAACGAGCAAGGCATCAAACTGATAGGCTTGGTGCCCAATGCCACCGGGCGCACCGCCGTGGCCGACCGAGTCGCGCGCATGGTCGATGGAACCGAAATGGCCGACCTGCTGAACGAGGCTGATTTTCCCAAACCAGCCGGCTGGGACGTGGCGCTGGAATACGGAATGCTGGCGCTGGGTATGTTGGAACGGTCAAAGATATCCATTTCAGCCAACCGCGTCGACATCAGCGCGATCAGCGAAAGCGCGGCCCAGAAGCGCGACCTGGAACGGGACCTGCGCACCGCCATGCCCGCTGGCCTGGAAGTGCACATCGACATCGGCGCGCCGCGCCCGGTCGTAACCCCGTTCACGATGCGTTTCGTGATCGACGAACGTGGCGCGCGCTTTGATGCCTGCACCACAGACAACGTTGCCGGCCGTGACCGCATCCTTACTGCCGCCCGAGCCGCTGGCGCAACCAGCGCCACCAGTTGCACCATTGGCCTGGGCGTCCCCAGCCCCGAATGGGACGATGCGATCATCACCGCCATCGAAGCGCTGGCGCGACTGGGCGGGCAATCCGTGACGTTTTCCGATGCAGATGTGACCTTGATCGGACCGGCCGGTGGCGACACTGACGCTTTCGACCGGGTTGTTGCCAAGTTGAAAAACGACCTGCCGGACGTGTTTTCCCTGGATGCAAGTCTGCCCGAAATCATTGCCGAAACGGATGAAAATGCGCCCAACGCACCGCCTCGCTTCATTGCGACGCTGGATGAAGCGGGACAGGCGCAGCTGCGCGGTGCTATGGCCGACCAGCGCGCCGCCGACACCGCGACCAGCCTGGCAAAGGCCCGGTTCGGTGCGGAAAACGTGACAGAGGCAATGCGGCTTCGAGATGACATCCCCCAGGGCTGGCAACCGCGCGTTTTCGCAGCGCTGGAAGCGCTTGCATTGCTCGACAATGGACAGGCGACAGTCGATGCCGGGACTTTCCGGGTGGTCGGTCAAACCGGCGATGAAAACGCAAGTGCCGAGATTGCGCGCATCCTGTCAGACCAGCTTGGCACGGGCGCGAAATTCGAAATCGACGTGCAATATGTCGAGGCGCTGGACCCGCTGGCGCACCTGCCCAGCCCTGAAGAATGCGTTGAACAGATCGAGGCTGTACTGAAGGTGCAGAAAATCACCTTTGCCCCGTCCTCGGCCGATATCGACGAGGTCGCGCGCGCCTCGATCGATAATATCGCCGCGATCATGGCAAACTGCGAAGGCGTGCCGATGGAGGTTGGCGGCCATACCGACAGCCAAGGGCGCGAAGTCATGAACAAGGAACTGAGCCAGGCCCGTGCCGACGCGGTGGTGAACGCGCTGCTGGCGCGGCGGGTCCTGACATCGAACCTGGTTGCGGTGGGATATGGCGAAGAACAACCCATCGCGGACAACGACACCGAAGAGGGCCGCGAAGCCAACCGCCGGATTGAATTCAGGCTGATTACCCTGGAAGACCTGGATGCCGCCCGGGGAAGGATGCTCGCCAGCGAAGCGAACGAAACCGAAGAAACAGGCGACCCGGCCCCAAGTCCGGAAGAAGCAGAGGAAACTGCCGATGAATAGGGAACAATTCATTTTCGCGACTGCGGTCATCCTGTTTGTGGCCTTTGTCATGGGATGGTTTGCCAATTGGCTGATCCACCGGTTTCTACGGGTATCCCAGACCGAAATGTCCGAACTTGACCGCATGGCGCAGGAGCTGCACGACGCCGAAGAAAGCCGCGACCAGACGGTCAGCTATTTTCAGCAGCGCGAAGCGGAACTGACCAATCAGCAGGCCCAGACCGAAGCTGAACTGAAAGCGGCGATGGATGGTCTGCGGGTTGCTCGCCAGGAAGCCGAAGAACTGCGCAGCTATATCGAACGGATGAACCAGCGCTAGTCGGCAGAAAATGCCGCGCATTTTATCTGAAAACGGCTTCCTAAGATTTCGCCCCTAATCCGGTTTGTCATAACTGGAAGGGGCATTGCCATGATTGAAATGAACATCGGGGCCGTTCATGGCCATCACGGCCGGGCCGCGGCCGTCCAACCTGAACGGCCCGAAGGTCCGGGAAAATCAGCCGAATCTGTTGGCCATCGCGCCCGCGCGGCGGTTGGCGAAGCGCGCGAAACCGGGGCGGATCTGCCGCGCAACGCGATGGGCCATGCAGCGTCGAACATGGCGCGGGGCTGCCGCTGCGACATGGAAAGCCTGTTCTCCGCATGGCTGGAAAACGAAATGCAGGACCTTGGCCTCATGCCCGAAGCCGAAGTGGTCGAAGACGGTGTGTCGGCCAGTGACGAATTGACCGAAACCCCCGACGTCATGGCATCCGACGAGGTGGCCGAAACTGACGAATTCGCCAACGTCGAAGAGGATGTGCCCATGGCACCGGAGCAAGATGACATGACCGACGCGGTCGCGGCCGTTGCAGATGACGGCGAAGAGCCAGGCGCAGATGACGAGCTATCCGAGGATCTGTCACAGCTGGCAGAAGCGGCGCGCGAGGTCTATGACCTGACCACGAATATTCTGGAAAGGCTGAACGTCAATAGCCTGGAAACCGCGCTGGAACTGCTTGACGGTGGGACTGACGAAGAAGCCTGATTGGCCGGAAAGCCGCAGCTACGCATCCGGGACTTCGCACGATAACGAATGTGCCAACGGGCATCATCGTGAAACGCGTCATGGCGCTAGGACGCGGGATCGGGCAGATGTGGGAAGCGACCTTCGGCTATATACAGTTCCTCATCCGGCGTCGAAATCCGTGACAGGATGGGGTTGCGATGCGGATGCCGTCCGAAGCGGCGGATGATTTCTGTCACGCGCCTATGCTGCGCCCAAAGCCGTTCCCCGGCCTCGGGCAACTGCGGCGGGATGCGCGCGACGATCGCTTCGACCACGGTATCAAGCGCCTCCATTCGTTGAAGGTGATCGGGTCCCTCGCAATGGCTGATCGCTATGACAAAGAATGTCGCCTCGCGGGCGCTGAGTTTGTCGATATCGCCATTGGCGATACCGTCCAGCGCCAATCGCGCCGCCAGAATGTCTTGCGCGAAAGCCGCCGGTGTATCGCGCCAGAGCGAGCGCGGAAACTGATCCAGCGCGATCAACAGCGCGAGCCTTCCGCGCGGGGTTTCGGCCCAATGGTCCAGCGCACCTGCGGCAGCAGCCCGCGCCAAGGGTTCGAAGTTTTCGATGATCGCCGCATCCATGCCGCCTTGCATGCGGCTGGTCCAGAACGCGGCATTCTGGTCAGGCGTGTCGGCGTCCCCACCGACGGGAAACCAGAATTCAAGGACCTGCTCTGGGCTGAATCGCGTTTCTTTCTTCATGTCCGGGCTACCTTTCCCTCAGCTTGTCGCGCAGCCGCTGCATCGCCCCGGGCACCAACCCGAAGGACAGCAAAAAGCCGGTGGCAAACCCGGCCAGATCGGCCACCCAGTCGCGGTTGCTGCCGAAGATCGCGCCAAAAACCAGCTGCAGCCCGATCAGAACGGCGATCAACTGAAACGCGCCCAACCGGCTCTGCCCCGCAATGCCAAGGCCCAGCCAGATCATGAAGGTGTAGCTGCCGATCAGCCCGTAGACGGCCGGGTAGCCGCCAACCAGCGGCACATCCGCCCCCGCCAGCAGCGCGAAGGCCAGCGCCCCCACAACGGACGAGGCAAAAAACACGATCAGCACCGCCAGCGTGCCGAAATGTTCGCCAACCAGCTTGCCCATGGCCAGCAGGAAGACCACCACCATCAGCATATGGGTGAACCCCCATTGCACGAAAGGATAGGTGAAAAACCGCATCACATGGGCAGCAGGCCAACGGCCCGTGTCGACCATCCAGTCGAAGATCGGCGCGAAGAACGAATATTTTTCGATCGCATCGATGCGCCAGCCCACCGCTTCGGGTCCACCGATCAGGCCCCGCGCACCCAGTCCGAACAGCGCTTCGACCCCGAAGATCAGAAGCGCCAGCGCCACCACTATGGGGGGCAGCGGGTTGATCGGGGATGCGTCATCGGGATGCGTCACGTTGAAGCCTGCCTTTGCTTGACGGCCAGTTGGCCCAGAAGTAAGCCGCATGAACGCAGAAATCCAGCGAATGGAAAAGGGCCATGTCCGACAAGAAATTCACACCGCGCGTATTTTCCGGGGTCAAGCCGTCCGGCGGGCTGACGCTGGGCAACTACCTAGGTGCGATCAAACGCTGGGCGGACATGCAGACGCCGGAGTTCGAAAACATCTATTGCGCCGTGGACATGCACGCGATCACCGTCTGGCAGAACCCGGCAGAGCTGCGCACCGGCACGCGCGAGATCGTGGCTGGCCTGATTGCCGCCGGCATCGACCCCGAACGGTCCATCGTGTTCAACCAGTCCCAGGTTTCGGCCCATGCCGAACTGGCCTGGATCTTCAATTGCGTGGCGCGTGTCGGCTGGATGAACCGGATGACGCAGTTCAAGGAAAAGGCCGGCAAGAACGCCGAAAAGCAATCGCTGGGGCTTTATGCCTATCCGGCGCTGATGGCCGCTGACATCCTGCTTTACCATGCCACGCATGTGCCCGTGGGCGAGGACCAGAAACAGCATGTCGAACTAACCCGCGACATCGCGGCGAAGTTCAACAACGACTATGGCGTTGATTTCTTTCCGATGACCGAACCGGTGATCGAAGGCCCCGGCACGCGGGTGATGAACCTGCGCGACGGAACCAAGAAGATGTCGAAATCCGGCGAAAGCGACATGGAACGCATCAACATGACCGACGATGCCGCCACGATCGTGAAGAAATTCAAGAAGGCGCGCACCGATCCCGAACCGCTGCCCGACAATCTCAAGGATCTCGAAGACCGGCCCGAGGCGAAGAACCTGGTGTCGATCTATGCTGGTCTGTCGGGGATGACCATGGAACAGGTCATAACCGAGTATGCTGGCGCGGGGTGGGGCAGGTTCAAACCCGCGCTGGCCGATCTGGCGGTGGAAAAGCTCGGGCCGATTTCGTCGGAAATGGCGCGGCTCATGGACAACCAGGATGAACTGGACAGGATCATGGCGCGCGGGGCCGAACGGGCCGAAGAGATCGCCGAACCGATCCTGAAGCAAACCTACGAAATCGTCGGGCTCGTGCGGTCGCGATAGTCTGTCATATTCCTGTTTCATAAGGCTGCCAGAAGGGGCGCGTCCGGCACGCTGACCTCTTGGTTCCCTTCGCGCCCCATCCCCCAATACGGGCGTCTGACCGGATCATTTGCCCCTGGCTTGCACAACCGCAGCCGGGGGCTTTTCTTCCCTGCTGCACGCGCCTAGGGTTCGCCTGACAAAGGAGATCGAAGATGGCTGTCGGCAAGAATATCCGCACGTGGTTTCAAGGCACATGGCACGACGGGGACATGCCGGTGATGAAGGCCGCCGATCACGGCATGTGGCTGGGATCAAACGTGTTTGACGGCGCGCGCTATTTCGAAGGCGTATCGCCTGACCTCTACGCCCATTGCGCTCGGGTCAACCGATCCGCCGAGGCGCTGATGCTGAAACCACATCTGAGCACCGAACAGATCGTCGATATCGTGCGCGAAGGTTTGGCAGCCTACCCGAAGGATGCAGCCGTCTATATCCGCCCGATGTATTGGGGCATCGAAGGCGGCGACTACGGGATTGTTCCGGGCGCAGGCGAGCCGGGCTTTGCCGTCTGTCTTGAAGAAATCCCGATGCCTTCCGCCGAAGCCGCCGCAACCCTGACGACCACGCGATTCCGGCGTCCGGTGATCGAAGATGCCGTGGTCAATGCCAAGGCCGCCTGCCTCTACCCGAACAACGCACGTATGCTGGCCGAGGCGAAATCCAAGGGCTATTCCAACGCGCTGGTCGCCGACGCGATGGGCAATGTCGCCGAAAGCGCGACGGCCAATATCTTCATGGTTCGCGATGGCGAAGTATTCACGCCCATCCCCAACGGCACCTTCCTGTCGGGGATCACACGGGCGCGGCACATATCCAACCTGGCCGCCGACGGGTTGAAGGTGCATGAAACGGTGCTGACCTTCGACGATTTCCGCGCGGCGGACGAAGTGTTCATGTCCGGCAACCTCGCCAAGGTCACGGCGGTATCAGAATTCGACGGCACCCATTACCAGATGGGTCCGATCACGCGACGCGTGCGCGAACTTTATTGGGATTGGGCCCATTCCGGCGACGCAACATGACCGCCGAACCGGTCCTGCATCTGGACGATACAGCGCTGGCGGGTCTGGGGATTACCACGGGCGAAGTCGCCGACGCGATTGAAGGTGCCATCGCCGAAAAGCGCGCCGGGCGGCTGCATGTATCGCCGAAATCCGCGATCTTGCCGGGCGGCGGGCGGTACATGATGTCAACGCTCGCGGTGGGCGACAAGGCCGGGTTGACGGTTCTGAAGGCCGTGACCGTCAGCCCGGACAACCCAGGCCGAGGGCTGCCCGCCATCAACGGCGCGATCTTGGCGCTGGATGCCGAAACCGGCCTGTTGCGCGCGGTTCTTGGGGCCAATTGGGTGACCGCGATTCGCACTGCCGCGCTGTCGCTGGTCGCCGCACGGCGGCTGGCCGATCCCGCATCGGAAACCATCGGGTTCATCGGCTGCGGGGTCCAGGCGCAAAGCCATTTGCAGGCCTTTGCCAGCGAATTCCCGATCCGGCGCATTCGCGCCCATGGGCGGGGAACGGCCAATCGCGACGCACTGATCGAGGCCGCACGCAAGATGGGCATCGAGGCCGAGCCGGCGAGTGCCGAAGACACGATCCGCGACGCCGACATTGTCGTGACCTCGGTCACGCTGGATTATGCAATCCAACCCTTCCTGGATGCGCGTTGGCTGAAACCCGGCGCCTTCGCCGCGATCACCGATCTATCGATCCCGTGGCTGCCCGACAGCATGGACGCCTTTGGCACGATCATCGTCGACGACCGCGAACAGGAAGCCGCATCCGAACGCAAGATGGTGCCGGCTGAACGGATATCCGGTGATCTTGCCGATCTGGTCGGCGGCGCAACCGTTGGCGCCCACGACACTTCGCGTCCGGCGGCCTTCGCCTTTCGCGGCATTGCCTTGGGCGATTTCGCTGCAACAGCCCTGGCACTGAATCGCGCCACCGGGGGCCAACAGTGAATCTGCCAAATCTGGCGGGGCTGGCCGCCGCAGCCCTGTTTGGGTCCTTCGGGGCTGTCTGGCTCGGACTGCCCGTGCCTCTGTTGACCGGTCCGGCCCTGCTGACCACCGCCATTGCGTTGTCCGGCTTCCGACTGGATTTTCCGGTTGGCCTGCGCGACGCGGTCTTTCTGCTGGCTGGCGTCACCATCGGCACCGGTGTGTCCCGTGAAAGCCTGGCCGCCATTGCCACGTGGCCGCTTGCCTTCGTTCTGTTGCTGGCCGGGGTTGTGGCCATGATGAAGGCGGGGCAATGGCTGCTCATGCGGATGATGCAGACCGATGCACAATCGGCCTTGCTCGCCGCGACGCCCGGACATCTGAGCTTTGTCATCGCACTTGGCGAACTAAGCGGCGGCGACACCCGTCGGATCACGGTCGTCCAGTCGGTTCGGTTGCTGTCGCTGACGCTTCTGGTGCCAGCCGCCGCGCGTCTGGCCGGGATCGAAACGGGCGTTGGCTTGGCCCCACCCGGTGTCGAACTGCACGAAATGAACCTTGTTCAGACCGGGCTGTGCATCCTGGCCGGGATTGCGATTTTCCCGGTGGTCAAGGCCGCACGGCTGCCTGCGCCGGTGTTGCTGGCAGGCATGATCGTGGGGGCCGCTGCCCGCTTGACCGGGTATGCTCCCGGCGGTCTTTCGCATTTCATCGCTTTCCCGGCGCTCGCACTGATTGGCACATTGATCGGGGCGCGTTTTGCCGGGATATCGCTGACCGAACTGCGCCAGTCGGGCCTTGCGGGCATCGCATCCACGGCAATCGCCGCCGGGTTCACGGCCATTACCGCATGGATGGCCGCGGCGCTTGTGGACATGCCGATGTTGCACGTGCTGGTGGCATTCGCGCCGGGCGGATTGGAAACCATGGCGGTGCTGGGGGCTGCCATCGGGGCCAATCCCGGGTTTGTCGCCGCTGCCCATGTCGGCAGGTTGCTGGCACTATCGGCTCTGGTGCCGTTCTTCCTGGCGCGCATCCCCCATGCGGCGCAATGACCTGCATCCAACCGTTGCCAGCGCCGCGCCCATGCGCCAATATCATCCCTGAACTGAACCCCGGGGGTCCGAATGCGCAAGTTTCTGGTTGTTCTAGACGATAGCCGCGAATGCCTGAACGCCATGCGTTTCGCCGCCATGCGTGCATCCAAAACAGGCGGAGGCGTGGTGATCCTGTCCGTAATCCCGCCAGAGGAATTCAACCACTGGATTGGCGTCGGCGACATCATGCGGGAAGAGGCGCGCGAACGCATTCACGCGCATTTCGAAGTGTTTGCCAAGTGGATGCGCGACAAGCAGGGCATCGACCCTGAACTGGTCATCCGCGAAGGCGAAGCGGTGCCGGAAATTCTGGCTCAGATCACCGAGGACACCGAAATTGGCGTGCTGGTGCTTGGGGCCGGGATTGACAAGAAAGGTCCCGGACCGCTTGTCAGCCAACTGGCGCGCGCCTCTGGCAACCTTCCGGTGCCAATCACGATCGTGCCCGGTGAACTCAGCAAGGAGCGGCTGGAAGCCGTAACCTGATCGGTGCAATGCCGCAGCCCTATACCTATCGCCACGCCACAGAAGAATACCGCGCGTTCCTGGCCATCGCGCGCGACTTGATGGGGCTTGAATCAGACAACATGACATACACCGCCGTGCAGGGCGTGTTGCAGGTGTTTCGGCGACGATTGACCCCAAGTCAGGGCATCGCTTTTGCCGACGCGCTTCCATCAGTCTTGCGGGCCATCTTTGTCGAAGGGTGGGACGTCGAGGCACCGCCCCTGCCCTTTTCCCCGCGCTTGGCTCTTGTGCGCGAGGTCAAAGCGTTCCGGCCCAATCACAACCTGACGCCCGACAACGCCATTGATGCCACCGCCGAAGCCTTGTGGCGTTCGGTTCGCGGGCCGGAACTGGCGCGCGCGCTCCGCGCGATTTCGCCCGAAGCCGAAGAGTTCTGGCAAGCAGAAAGCGCCTTTGTGCTGCCGCACGGGGCCGGGCCTCAGCAGACTTAGAATCATTCCAATTCTTGACATCACGCCAGCCGGGGCGCATATCCGACTGGATCACTCGGAGATTTGTGCGCCATGTTCATCCAGACTGAAACCACCCCCAATCCGGCGACCCTGAAATTCCTGCCCGGCGAAGCTGTCCTGGAAACCGGCACCGCCGATTTCCCCAGCGGCGATGTGGCGGGCAAATCACCCCTGGCCAAACGTCTGTTTGCCGTTTCGGGTGTCACGGGTGTGTTCTTCGGCCGCGATTTCGTAACCGTGACCAAGCAGGAAACGGTGAACTGGGACCATGTAAAGCCCGCAATTCTGGGCGCGATCATGGAACATTACCAATCCGGCGACCCGGTGATCGAAGGTGCCAACCAGGCCGAGGCGCATGCCGCCCATGACGGCCCCGACAGCGGCATCGTCAAGCAGATCAAGGAATTGCTGGACACCCGCGTGCGTCCCGCCGTTGCGCAGGATGGTGGCGACATCACCTTCCACGGGTTCGAAAAAGGTGTCGTCTACCTGCATATGCAAGGCGCCTGCGCGGGTTGCCCATCTTCAACCCTGACGTTGAAGATGGGGATCGAAAACCTGCTGCGCCACTACATCCCGGAAGTGACCGAGGTGCGACCCGTCGCGGCCTGATTTGGCAGTCCACCCGAATATTCTGGCGTTTGACACATCCCGCCCGCATGTTGCGGGCTGGTTGCAAATGGGTGACCGAAGCTTCTGGCGCAACGAAGAAATGTCGCGCGGACAGGCCGAACGGCTGATCCCGATGTTGCACGAATTGCTGGACGAGGCGGGCGCACATTGGGCGGATTTGTCCGCTCTGGCCGTGGGCATCGGGCCGGGCAACTTCACCGGCATACGCATATCCGTCGCAACCGCGCGCGGGCTGGCGCTGGCGCTTGGCATCCATGCGGTCGGCGTCTCGCTTTTCGAGGTGCGCGCATTCGGTTCGGCCCAAACCCATCCGGGCAGCGAATTGCTGGTTTGCCTGGACGCGCCGCGTGACACAGTCTACCTGCAGCTTTTCCGCGACGAGGTCCCGATTGCACCGGCGCGACATTTCAAACCCGGTATCGACACTCTGACAGAACGCGAAAAGGCGGCCCTGGGCTGGGGTCAGAACTTTCATCGCGCGTTGCTGGGCGGTGAGGTGCAGTTTGCTGCGATCCCCCCATCGACCGTCCGGTCGCTGCCCAGAACACAGGCGATAGCCGCCCGAAAGCTCGCCTCCGGCGAACCCATCGAACGTCCCGCTCCGCTTTATGTCCGCCCCGCCGACGCCGCGCCGCCGAAACAGGACGCGCCGGTGATCTTGCCGTGACGGATGACGCCGAACGCTGCGCCGTGCTGCTGGCCGAAAGCTTCCCCGAAGGTGGCAGTTGGTCGGCGGATGACATCCGCCGGACGCTCGCCCGACCCGGCGGCCGCCTGTTCGAAGTCGAAGGTGGGTTCATGATCGCCAACACGGTTCTCGACGAGGCCGAAATCTGGACCATCGCCGTGCATCCAACAAAGCGCCGCAAAGGCCGGGCTCGTGCGCTTCTGGTGCAGGCCATGGCCGCGCTGGCAGACCAAGGCGTTCGGGTCGTCCACCTGGAGGTTGCCGCCGACAATGTCCCGGCGCGTGCGCTGTATGATGAAATGGGATTCGTTCAAACCGGTGCCCGCCGTGCGTATTACCGCAGCAGCACCGGCGAACCCGTGGATGCGATCCTTATGCAAAAGGCCCTTTCCTAGGCTTGCCCTCACGTAACCCGGCTTTTCCTTGGGCTTTCGCGGTTTTTCCATGGTGCCCACCGAAAATAGCTATTGACCCTGTTGGAACGCTTTGTCCTAAATGTGCGATCAGAACATAAAAAGTTCCTGAGCCGGGCGACGCTTGCGCGCTTGGCGACAACAGTACTGGGAGACACCAATGACCCTTATTACGAAATTCCTTGGCGCCGCAGCGACCATCGCCATCAGCGCAACTGCCGCGCTGGCCGATCCTGCGATCATTTATGATCTGGGCGGCAAGTTCGACAAATCCTTCAACGAAGCCGCTGCCAACGGCGCGCAGCGCTGGGCAGATGAGACCGGCGGATCGTTCCGCGAAATCGAACTGTCATCCGAAGCTCAGCGCGAACAGGCACTGCGCCGCTTTGCTGAAGCAGGCAACAACCCCATCGTGATGACCGGCTTTGCCTTTGCATCCGCTCTGGAAACCGTGGCTGCCGACTTCCCGGACACCAAGTTCGCGATCATCGACATGGTTGTGGGCAATGAGAACGTGCGTTCGGTCGTGTTCACCGAACACGAAGGTTCGTACCTGGTCGGCGTCGCGGCCGCCCTGGCATCTAAATCGGGCACCGTCGGCTTCATCGGCGGCATGGACATCCCGCTGATCCGCAAATTCGCTTGCGGCTACGTGCAGGGTGTCAAGGCCACCAACCCCGATGCGACCGTCATCCAGAACATGACCGGCACCACGCCGACCGCATGGAACGACCCGGTCAAGGGTTCGGAACTGACCAAGGCGCAGATCGCCCAGGGTGCTGACGTTGTCTATGCTGCCGCTGGCGGCACCGGCGTCGGCGTGCTGCAGACCGCCGCAGACGAAGGCATCTTCTCGATCGGCGTCGACAGCAACCAGAACTACCTGCATCCGGGTTCGGTTCTGACCTCGATGATGAAGCGCGTGGACAACGCTGTCTACGAAGCCTTCAGCCAGGGTGAAGCACTCGAAACCGGCTTCCACGTTATGGGCACCTCGAACGGCGGGATCGACTATGCGCTGGATGACAACAACGCCGGTGTCTTCACCGACGAAATCAAGGCCGCAGTCGATGCCGCAAAGGCCGGTATCATTGATGGTTCGATCACCGTGCACGACTACATGTCGGACGACAACTGCCCGGTCGAATAAGGATCGACCCTGATGGGTGGGACAAACAACACGGGGCGGCCAGACCAGGCCGCCCCAGCCATCGAACTTCGCGGCATCTCAAAGGCCTTTGGCCCGGTGCAGGCGAACAAGGATATTGCCATCAACGTCGCCAAGGGGACGATCCACGGGATCATTGGCGAAAACGGGGCTGGCAAATCCACGCTGATGTCGATCCTCTACGGCTTCTACAAGGCCGATAAGGGCGAAATTTACATCAATGGCATGAAGCAGAACATCACCGACAGCCAGGCCGCGATTGCCGCAGGGATCGGCATGGTTTTCCAGCATTTCAAGCTGGTCGAAAATTTCACGGTGCTGGAAAACGTCATCCTGGGCGCCGAAGACGGACCTCTGCTGAAGGGCAGCCTGGACAAGGCGCGCCACGAATTGAAGCATCTGGCAGAAGAATACGAATTGCACGTCGATCCCGACGCTGAAATGGAAGAACTTTCCGTTGGCCAGCACCAGCGCGTCGAGATCCTGAAAGCCTTGTATCGCAAGGCGGAAATCCTGATCCTCGACGAACCCACAGGGGTTCTGACCCCGGCAGAGGCCGATCACCTGTTCCGTATCCTGCGCAACCTGAAGGACGAAGGCAAAACGATCATCCTGATCACCCACAAGCTGCGCGAAATCATGGAGGTGACCGACACGGTCAGCGTCATGCGGCGCGGCGAGATGCTGGATACCGTCAAGACATCTGAAACCAGCCCCGAAGACCTGGCCGAACGCATGGTGGGTCGCAAGGTGCTGCTGCATGTCCCGAAGGAACCCGCCACCCCCGGCGCGCCGGTCTTGCAGGTCGAGAACCTGAAGATTGTGGATGCGTCCGGCGTTGAACGCGTCAAAGGCATCAGTTTCAAGGTGCGTGCCGGCGAAATCCTTGGCATCGCCGGCGTGTCCGGGAACGGCCAGACACAATTGCTCGAATGTCTGGGCGGATTTCAGTCCGCATCGGGGTCGATCAAAATCAACGGTCAGGAAATTGACCTGACCGGCAGGCATTCCGACGGCCAAAGCCGCCGCGCGCGCGGCATCGCCCATGTGCCCGAAGACCGGCAGGCCGAAGGCCTGATCATGGAATTCACGGCGTGGGAAAACATGGTGTTCGGCTATCACCATGACCCGGAATACCAGAAAAACGCGTTCCTGATGGACAATGCAGGCATCCAGAAGATGGCTGCCGACAAGATGGAACGCTTCGACGTGCGCCCGCGCAATCACATGCTGTTGGCCAAGAACTTTTCCGGCGGCAACCAGCAAAAGATCGTCGTGGCGCGCGAAATCGAACGCAACCCGGACCTGTTGCTGGTCGGCCAGCCGACGCGCGGGGTCGATATCGGCGCCATCGAGTTTATTCACAAACAGATCATCGCGCTGCGTGACCAAGGCAAGGCGATCTTGCTGGTCAGCGTGGAACTTGATGAAATCATGTCCCTTTCCGACCGGATCGCAGTAATGTTCGACGGCCGGATCATGGGCGAACGCCTGCCTGATGAAACCAATGAACAGGATCTGGGCCTGTTGATGGCGGGGATCACCGAACGCAAGGGGGCCGCGTAATGGACCGGATGCCGCGCTGGGCCGATATTGCCCTGATCCCGCTGATCAACATGGCGCTCGCGCTGTTCTTCGCCGGGTTGGTGGTGCTGGCCATCGGGCAGAACCCGCTGGACATGGTGGGCTTCATCACCAGGGGCGCGCTGGGGTCCACCAACGCCATCGGCTACACGCTCTACTACGCGACCAATTTCATCTTCACCGGGCTCGCCTTTTCGGTCGCCATGCACGCGAAGCTGTTCAATATCGGCGGCGAAGGTCAGGCGATGCTGGGCGGGATCGGCGCGGCGGTGGTGCTGTTGGCCGTCGACTGGCCGCATTGGACTCTGGCCCTGCCGTTTGCCATCGCCGGGGCCGGGCTGTTCGGTGCGGGCTGGGCCGCGATCCCGGCCTATCTGCAGGCCAAGCGCGGCAGCCATATCGTGATCACGACGATCATGTTCAATTTCATTGCCGGAGCCCTGTCGATCTATCTGTTGAACGGCGTGATGAAAAAGCCGGGCCAACAGGCATCAGAAACACGCCATTTCGGTGACGGCATGCACCTGCCGACCTTTCATGAGATGCTGGACCCATTGGGCATCGCTTTTTCCAAAAGTGCGCCCGCAAATATCAGTTTCCTCGTGGCGATCATCGCCGCCGTGCTGGTCTGGCTTCTGATCTGGCGCACGCGGCTTGGCTACCAGATCCGCGCCTTTGGCCATTCCGAAAGCGCGACCGCCTATGCTGGCATTTCGTCGGTGCGCGTGACGATCATCGCCATGCTGATTTCAGGCGCTTTGTCGGGGCTTCTGGCCATCAACGTGGTGATGGGCGAAGCCGAACGGTTGATCCTGAACTTCACGGAAGGCGCGGGCTTCATGGGCATTGCCGTCGCCCTGATGGGACGTAACCACCCGTTCGGCATCGTGTTGGCGGCGCTGTTGTTCGGGATGCTGACACAGGGCGGGTTCGAATTGCTGTTCGAAATGCCTGCGGTCAGCAAGGAAATGGTGATCGTCATTCAGGCGCTGATCATCATCTTCACCGGCGCGTTGGTGAACATGACGCGCGACCCGATCGAACGGATGTTCATCCGGATGCGCAAGGAAGCCGCATGATGGACACGCTGGGCCATCACCTGCCGCAACTGATCCTGGCCTGGTCGATCCAATGGCTGGGTGTCCTGTCGCCCGGTCCGGGTGTGGCGCTGATCCTCGCCGTGGCCACCAGCCGTGGGCGCGGTGCCGCCATGACCACCGTGACCGGCATTGCCAGCGCGTCGGCGGTGCTGGCGACTGCCACGGTCGTAGGCATCGCCGCGATCTTCGCGCAAATGGCCGAACTGATGACCGTTATCCGCTTCGTCGGCGCGGCCTATCTTGTCTATCTGGCCTATCGGTCGTTCCGCACTGCGGTCCTTCTGCCGCCCCTGAACCTGAAGGCCCAGGCACCGGCCAGCACCGCCCGCACCGCAATGGCGGGTTTCGCGTTGCAGGTCAGTAATCCCAAGGCGATCTTCTTCTGGCTGGCGATTGCCGCCGCCGGGGGTGTCGGCGACGCGCCGCTGCCGATCATCGTGCTGTTCATCGCGGGTGCCTTCGCAAACTCCTTCATCGGGCATGGTGCCTACGCGCTGTTGTTGTCCTCGACACCTTTCCGCGCCGCCTACACCAAGGCACGCCGCTGGGTCGAAGGCACGCTTGGTACCTTCTTCACATTCTTCGCCTTCAAACTTGCCACGGACCGGGGATAGGCCATGGATTTCCTGCAATTCATCCTGACGCTTGATTCCGCCATCCGGCTGTCCGTCGTGTTGCTTTTCGCCTGCCTCGCGGGCCTGTTTTCAGAACGCTCGGGCGTTGTCGATATCGGGTTGGAAGGCAAGATGCTGATCTCTGCCTTTGTGGCCGCCGCTGTCGCCTATGAAAGCGGGTCGGCCTGGGTCGGCGTCTTGGCAGGCTGCGCCGCTTCGGTGGGATTCGCCATGATCCACGGCGTTGCCGCGATCATCTATCGTGGCGACCAGATCATTTCCGGCGTGGCACTGAACTTCCTTGCCTCGGGCCTGACAATCGTGGTTGGCCACGCGATCTATCGCAAAGGCGGGCAAACCCCGACCCTGACGGGCGACGCGCGGTTCACGCCCGTGAACCTGCCCTTTGCCGAAGCGGTCGCGGATGTGCCGATACTCGGCCCGATCTATTCCGAGCTGATCTCGGGCCACACGCCGCTTGTCTATGTGGCCTTCATCATCGTGCCGATCGTCTGGTGGGTGCTGTTCCGGACCCGTTTCGGCCTGCGCCTGCGCGCTGTTGGCGAAAACCCCGCCTCGGTCGATACGGCGGGCGTGTCGGTCTACAAGATGCGGTTTCGGGCGCTGCTCATCACGGGCATTCTTTGCGGCATGGCTGGCGCCTACCTGTCCACAGCGCAATCGGCATTTTTCGGCCGCGAAATGTCAGCGGGTCGTGGGTATATCGCGCTGGCCGCACTGATCTTTTCGAATTGGCGGCCGATCCACGCCATGGGCGCCTGCCTGCTGTTTGGCCTGCTGGAAGCGATCAGCAACCTTTACCCGAATATCGACGTGTTCGGGCTGTTCACCATCCCGGTGCAGTTCACGCAAGCCCTGCCCTACATCCTGACCGTCGTGATCCTGGCCGGTTTCATCGGCAAGGCCTCGCCGCCCCGGTCCGTGGGGGTTCCCTATGTCAAGGAACGCTGACGAACTGGCCGCGATCATTCGCGGCAAGGCAGGTACGCAAAAGGTCGATATCGGGCTGGTCCTTGGGTCTGGCCTGGGTCATCTCGCCGACGCCGTCGACGGCGTGGCGATCCCCTACACCGATCTTCCGGGCTTCCCGCACGCAGGCGTGTCGGGCCACAACCCGAACCTCGTCATCGGCGACCTGGAAGGCACCCGCGTCGCCGTTTTCGGCGGGCGGGCGCATTACTATGAAAAGGGCGACCCCAAGGCCATGCGCTTGCCACTCGAGGTTCTGTCCGAACTGGGCGGCGAGCGTCTGATCCTGACCAATGCGGCCGGTTCCATGCGGCCAGACATTCCGCCCGGCGACGTGATGCTGCTGTCGGATCACATCAATTACTCTGGCCTGAACCCGCTGATCGGCGAACCTACCGACGCGCGTTTCGTGCCGATGACGGATGCGCATGACCCGGAAATGCGCGCGGCGCTGAAAGCGGCGGCAAAGGCGGAAGGCATCGCCCTGCCGGAAGGCGTCTATGCCTGGTATTCCGGCCCATCCTTTGAAACGCCCGCAGAAATCAGAATGCTGAAAATGCTGGGCGCGGATGCGGTCGGCATGTCGACGGTGCCAGAGGTGATCCTGGCCCGGTTCCTGGGCCTGAAGGTGGCGGCGATCTCGACCGTCACCAATATGGCCGCTGGCATGTCGGACGAAAAGATCAGCCACGAACATACCAAGGCGATGGCACCGCTGGGTGCCGCCAAGCTGGAAAAGATCCTGCGCCGTTATTTGCGGAACAGTTAACCCCGATCCGTTTTGTCGCAGGCGCAGGGGTGGCAATGCCCTGGCGACGGGTCTAAGTGCGCAAGGGCCTGCAACCCGCCAACGGGTGCTTTCATGCACATCTACATGCCCATCGCCGAGGTATCGGCCAATATCTTTCTGTTGCTGTCCATCGGCGGTATCGTCGGCGTGCTGTCAGGCATGTTCGGTGTCGGCGGTGGGTTCCTGATAACGCCCTTGCTGTTCCTGGCCGGCATTCCACCGGCCGTGGCAGTGGCAACATCGGCAAATCAGGTCGTGGCTTCGTCCTTTTCCGGCCTTCTCGCCCATGTCAAACGCCGCAATGTCGATTTCCGCATGGGGATAGTCCTTTTGGCCGGCGGGCTTCTTGGCTCGCTGATCGGGGTGCGCATTTTCGACCTGATGACTCAAATGGGTCAGGTCGAGTTGTTCGTGCAGCTCTGCTATGTCGTCTTCCTGGGTGGCATCGGCAGCCTGATGTTCGTCGAGGGCCTGAACGCGCTGCGCAAGACCAAGACGCAAGGCAAGGTCAAACGGCGTAAACACAATTGGGTCCATAACCTGCCGGTCAAGGTCAAGTTTCGCGTCAGCGGGCTCTATATCTCGGTCTTTCCGCCACTGCTTGTCGGATTCGCCGTCGGCATCCTGTCGGCTGTCATGGGGGTTGGCGGTGGGTTTATCATGGTGCCTGCCATGATCTATCTGTTGCGTGTGCCCACCAAGGTCGTCGTCGGCACCTCGCTTTTCCAGATCATTTTCGTCACCGGTTTCACCACGCTTATGCACGCTACAACCAACCATACGGTCGACATGCCACTGGCCGTGATCCTGATCATCGGCGGGGTCGTCGGCGCGCAAATCGGCACGCGGATCGGGCTGATGCTGAAGGCCGAACAGTTGCGGGTTTTCCTTGCGGCGCTGGTTCTGGCGGTCAGCGTCAAGATCGGCCTGGAACTTGTTCTGCAGCCATCAGAACTTTATTCACTAAACTGAGACATAATCGCTCCGATTTGTCGCAGCACTTGACGCTGGTTCATGCGTGAATTTGAATGTATTCACGCGCATCTTCGCCCGTCCGGGAAACATCCATGCAGATCTACCTGCCTATCGCCGAAGTCTCTGTGAACGCATTCCTTTTGCTGGGGCTGGGCGGCATGGTCGGCGTCCTGTCCGGAATGTTCGGCGTTGGCGGCGGTTTCCTGATGACACCGCTGCTGTTTTTCATCGGCATTCCGCCCGCCGTGGCCGTGGCGACCGAGGCCAACCAGATTGTTGCATCGTCCTTTTCGGGTGTGCTGGCGCACCTGAAGCGAAAAACGGTCGACATACAAATGGGTGTGGTCCTGCTGATAGGCGGCCTGGTCGGCGCGGCGCTCGGCGTCCAGGTCTTCAACTACCTGCGCGGGCTCGGTCAGGTCGATCTGCTCGTCAAACTCTGTTACGTCGTGTTTCTGGGCATCATCGGCAGCCTGATGTTTGTGGAAAGCGTGCGTGCCATTCGCCGGAGCAAATCGGCGAAACCGGCGCAGCGTCGGCGCCACACCTGGATCCACAACCTGCCGTTCAAAATGAAGTTCCGCACCTCGGGACTGTACATCTCGGTCATTCCCCCGGTGCTTGTCGGCATCGTCGTCGGCATTCTGGCCGCAATCATGGGCGTGGGCGGCGGGTTCATCATGGTGCCCGCAATGATATATCTGCTGGGCATGCCCACCAAGGTCGTGGTCGGCACTTCGCTGTTGCAGATCATATTCGTCACCGCCTTCACCACGCTGATGCACGCCACCACGAACTACACCGTAGACATGATGCTCGCAGTGCTATTGCTCGTCGGCGGGGTGGTAGGCGCACAGATCGGCACGCGGATCGGGGTCTATCTGAAGGCCGAACAACTGCGCGTGCTGCTGGCCATCATGGTCTTGGCGGTCTGTATCAAACTGGCGCTGGACCTGCTGCTGCAGCCGTCCGAGCTTTATTCACTGGGGGCAGCGGGCCACTGATGATCTGGCGCATTCTTCTTCTGACCCTCTTCTGGGCCCTGCCCGCCAACGCCGAAGAGGTCGTGGCCGGGCTAAGCCAGAACCGCGTGTCGATCACCGCAAATTTCGACGGCTCCGAGATTCTGATCTTTGGCGCCGTTAAACGCGAGGCACCGCCGCCGGGTACCGACCCGATGCAGGTCGTCATCACCGTGTCCGGCCCGTCCCACCCCGTTCTGGTGCGCCGCAAGGACAAGCAATACGGCATCTGGATCAACACCGATGCGGTCGAGATTGATGCCGCCCCGGCTTTCTATGCGATTGCCACCTCGACCGATTTTTCAGACGCGATTTCAGATGTCGAAGATTTGCGGCACCACGTTTCCATTCCCCGCGTGATCCGCAACGTCGGTGCGCCAATGGATGTTGCTGACCCTGCCAGCTTCTCCGAAGCCGTTATTCGGATTCGCGAAAACAACGGCCTGTATTCGGTCCACGAAAACACCGTCAACCTGGCGGACGAAACCCTGTTCGATACGCGCATCGCCTTGCCTGCCAACCTGACGGAAGGCACCTACAAGACGCGCATCTTCCTGACGCGCGGCGGGTCAGTGGTCGATGTCTACGAAACCGACATCGCTGTGCAAAAGGTCGGGTTGGAACGGTTCCTGTTCACGCTGGCGCACGAAAAACCGCTGATCTATGGGTTGATGTCGCTGGCCATCGCCATCGCCGCAGGCTGGGGCGCCAGTGCGGTCTTTTCCTATCTGCGCAGCTAAGCGTCAGACACCGTCCAGTTCGTTTTCGCTTGTCAGCCGGAACTCCGCCGGCGCCGATTGCAGATCGTTGACAGAAAGCGGTTCGCTCGGGCGCGCCAACCGGTTGCGCGTGACCCAGAACAGCCGTTCCTGCGCGCGCGTGATCGCCACATAGGCCAGACGTTTCCACAAAGGTATGCCCGCCTCGACGCGACCGGTACGCGCGGCTGCCCAAAGGTCGGGCGCGAAGACCTGCACATCTTCCCATTGCGACCCCTGCGCCTTGTGAATCGTCACAGCCGCCCCGTGCAAGAAGGCAGCGCCCATGCGGGCGGCGTAGGGAATGAACGGCTCTTCCTGATCGGGTAGTTCGATTTTGATGATCGAGGCGGCGCTAAGTTGCGGTTCCTCGGCGCCAAAAACATGCAGCCGCGAAAAGCCGGGCTTGCGGCCCGGACCCAGATACACGACCTGCGCGCCCTTGATCAGGCCGCGAGCCTCTAGGTCGATGCGGTTCTTTCGGTATTTCAATGGCAGTTCGATGCCATCGCAGATAAGCGGCTCGCCCGGCAGCAGTTCGGTCATCGGCGCGCCATAGGCGGCGCGAAACGCCTGGATCAGGCGCACGCGCGTGACGTTGCGCCAAACCAGCACCGGTGATCGCGCCATTTTCTCCGCTTCGACCCGTTCGGCCAGCACAACCCGGTCATCGCTGGCCGCCACCCGACGCAATTCGCCTTCGAACCGTTCGAAATCGACGGTTTCATCGGACAGCAGATGCGCCAGGTCCAGGATCGGGCTGCCTGCCTCTTGCCGGTGAACGCGGTGAAGATAGTTGACCTCCGTCGCAGGCAAGCGGTCGAACACCATCGCGCCGGACTGGTTCACCGGCGCCAGCTGCGCGGGATCGCCGAACAGGATCAACGTTGGGAAGATTTCCTTCAGATCCTCGAACTGACGGTCATCCAGCATCGAACTTTCATCGACGAACCCGATGTCCAGCGGGCTGTCGCGGCGTTTCCAACCGGTGATGAAATCCGACCCGCGTAACCCCGCCGTGGCCAAAGCGCCCGGCACGGATTTGTGGATCTTGAAGAACGCCAGCGCGCGATCCAGCGCCACATCGGTCAAAGCGTCCAAGCTTGGACGCTCACCCACGCCGCCAGCGGTCAGCCATTCGGCGACCTGTTCGTATTCGGGGTCGTAGACAGGGGTGTAAAGGATACGGTGGATCGTCGTGGCGGGCACACCTCGGGTGCGCAGGACGCTGGCGGCCTTGTTGGTCGGCGCCAGAATGGCGACAGTGCGGCGATCCTTGCGCCGACGGGTTTCGAAATCGCCGGTGATCAGTTGCACGCCGGCCTCTTCCACTGCCTGCGTCAGGCGCGCCAGCAACATGGTCTTGCCCGATCCGGCCTTGCCGGTGATGGCCAGCACATCCTGATCTGCCTCGGCCTGTGGCGTGCAGGTGCATTCGTCGATATCAATACCTGCGGCACGCAGCATTTCTGCGGCGCGGTCGAAAGCTTCTGCCTGATCTTCGGAAAACTGGTCGAGCCCGATTTGCATGGGCTCGACCACAGGGGGGTGCCCGGCCAAAGACCAGCGGTGTCAGGCCATGATCGGCAATTCAATATACAGTGGCCGGATCGCCAGCGAGCGTTCGAGCCACAGGCGCGAAGTCGTCCGGTCCACGCCGACCCGAGTCAGGGTTGGCTCCCACGCATCCCCCTGCATTTCCCACAGGCCCACGCCGATCATGTCGCGGCCTTCGCCCTGATGCCCGATCACGTCCGGTTTTACGCCCAGGCGGCTGTAGATCCGTTGCATCCGACAGTCGAAGACACCTATGAAATGCGAAAGGTGAAAATGGTGCATGATCTCGCCCGCACCCAGAACGAGCCCCGCCGTGACACGACCATCGGCGCCCGGTGCAAGGCAAAATCGCGTGCATTCCCAGATCAGCGGGCTTTCAATGCGGATATTGCCTGTCAGATAGGCGAAATGTTCGGCGATCATCGTGCGCCCGGTGGTCGGCAGGAACCGCATCGATCCGCCATGCGTGCCGTCGTCGTTTTCCCAGATCACGTAAAGAGGGTTCAACCCGTCATAGTCGTCGCGCTCGTGATCCATGGCATCGACAGTGACATCCCATCCCAGCCTGTCCCGGAATTGCTGGGTGCGATGTTTGAACATGCTGTCCGCAAGCCGGGGCATCAGGGACAGTTCCGATCCGTAAACGTAGCGCAACATTGGCGGCTCCTTTCCGTTCCTCGGCGGAAAGGCCTACCCGAATGGGGTTAGAGAAATTTCTTGGCACCGAACGGTGGCAGCGCGCGGCGCGCACGTGATTCTCGCAACGCCCGGCCAGCGATCAGACGACGATGAACCCGCCCGCCAAAGCCCGGGCCACAGCATGGGTCGTGTTCAGCGCCCCCAACTTGTGGCGCGCGCTTTCGATATAGACCCGCAGCGTGTGTTCGGAAATCTTCAGCTCTGCCGCGGCCTGAGCCCGGCTGAAACCTTTTGCCAGATAGGTCATGGCGCTCAACTCGCGCGGCGACAGGTTGGGACTGGCCATGCCTTCTTCGCCCAGTTCGAAATCCAACGCGACCTTGTTGAACTCATGCGCGATGATGATCAGGTCATGCCCGTTCTTATTGATGAACCCCTGCCAGGCGGCATCGTCGCATTCGTCGGACAACGTGAACAGGGCAAACTGCCCGTTTGGCCCGCGCATCGGGATGGTGTACCCTTGGTTTCCAACACCGTATTGAATTGCTTCGGAAAAAAACGCCTTGGCGGCCTTCGTTGACCAATCCAACTGCTTCCAATCGGTCGGGTGGAACCGCTGAAAACAGCCGAATATCACAGGGTCCATGCGCAGGTAGTCCTTTTCAAGATACCTGTCGACCCATTCCTGGCTGTAGGTGCCAGCACCGAAACGTTCGCCCTGGGAATTCACCCAGTGATAAACGATATGCCTGATCCCGTAGTAATCCCGAAGCTCTTCAGTCGCGCGTTGTAACCCTTCAAGCGACCGGGCGGATTGAAGGTCCCCCAACAACCGTTCCAATGGTCCAGCGATCACGTTCACCAGCATCCGATACCCTATCTTCACGAGATGCGATCTCCATCGCAGCGACGAGTATCACTTCGTCCAATTGCCCCGCGGTCGCCTGCAGCCCGTTATTCAAGGCGTATACGCGCAGGTCAGAGATAACATCGATCATCCAGTCATTTGCCATGCCGAGTCTCTTTAAGATTGGTTAACAGAACGTAAATACAACCATAGCATGAGCGAATATTCCTAGAAATTCGCTAATACTTTCTCCTCAAAAATAGCGAGGCAGAGACACGTGAGCCGCTGAAATCAAACGAACAACGAAAAATGACCTGTCTAAAAAGACAGGTCACCATCGCCCAACAGGGCATTTCTATCGCTGATCAGCGCTGCGTTTCGAGCACGTCTTCGAACGTTCGCAGCCCTGTGCGCGGCGCCTGAACCAGCACCGCCATGTTGCCGGGCTTGTGTTCGTTGCGCAGCATCTTCATATGCGCCGCCGGGATCTCCGCCCATGGGAAGACCTCGGACATGCAAGGATCGATCCGGCGTTCGACCATCAACTTGTTGGCAGCCGCAGCCTGTTTCAGATGCGCGAAGTGGCTGCCCTGCACCCGTTTTTGATGCATCCAAAGGTAACGGGCATCCATTGTCAGGTTGTATCCGGTGGTCCCCGCGCAGATCACCACCATGCCGCCCTTTTTGACGACGAAGACCGAAACCGGGAAAGTCGCCTGGCCGGGATGTTCGAACACCATGTCGACATTGACGCCCTTGCCAGTGATATCCCAGATCGCCTTGCCGAACTTGCGCACCTCGGCAAACCATTCCTTATATTCGGGTGTATTCACCGTCGGCATTTCGCCCCAGCAGTTGAAATCCTTACGGTTGATAACGCCCTTGGCACCCAGGTCCATGACGAACTGGCGCTTGTCCTCTTCGGAAATCACGCCGATCGCATTGGCACCTGCCGTGTTAATCAACTGGATCGCGAAAGACCCCAAACCGCCCGAGGCACCCCAGACCAGAACATTCTGGCCCGGCTTCAACTCATGCGGATGGTGTCCGAACAGCATCCGGTAGGCCGTGGCCAGCGTCAGGGTGTAGCAGGCGCTTTCCTCCCAGGTCAGGTGCTTGGGACGCGGCATCAGCTGCTGCGCCTGCACATTGGTGAACTGCGCGAATGACCCATCGGGGGTTTCATAGCCCCAGATGCGTTGGCTGGGCGAAAACATCGGATCGCCGCCATTGCATTC
>JBNKYL010000013.1:0-2441 GCA_050300875.1 Paracoccaceae bacterium | reverse complement strand
AATCGGGGGCCAGCCCGGACCTGGTGGCCTGCGCACACGGAATTTCTGCGCGCGGCGGGCGAGTCATCGCCATGACCAACAGCCCCGGATCGCCGGTCGAAGCGGCGGCCGAAAGCTGTCTGGCGATTGGCGCAGGGCCCGAATTGGCGGTGCCCGCCACCAAGACCGTGATCGGGTCGATTGCGGCGGGCATGGCGCTGATCGCGGCGGGCAAGCCGGGCTATCGGTCGGCGTGCGATGTGGCGGCGGATGAGATGTCCACGCTTGGACAGCGGACCTTGCCGCAGGCCGACGCGTTGCGCGCGGCGTTTCTGCGGGCGCGGCATCTTTACGTGATCGGGCGTGGTGCGGGTTATGGCGCTGCGCATGAACTGGCATTGAAGATCAAGGAAACCTGCGCCATCCATGCCGAAGCCTATTCGGCCAGCGAAGTGCTGCACGGGCCGTTGCAACTGGCGACCAATCCCCTGTGTGTGCTGATTCTGGAAACAGACGAAGCGGCCAGCACGGAAAGCCTGGACAAGGCCGAGGCACGTTTCCGCGCCATCGGGGTCGACGTGCATCGTGTGCGGCCCGGCGATGCAGGCGCGGGCGTCGTGACCCCGGCTGCGGCAGCGGCGATGCTGCTTTTCCTGATCTACCCGGTGATCCTTGCCACGGCGCTGGCGCTTGGCCATGACCCGGACAGCCCCGCGACCCTATCGAAAGTGACCGAAACCGTATGAGCGCGGACACGGATATGGCCCGCTGGGCAACCTGGCGTGAAATCCATGCGCAGCCTGCGATCTGGCGCGACTGGCTGGGGCAATTGGATGTGCCTGGCCTGCGCGAGTGGGTGGCGGCACAGGGCGTGGGCGAGGTCTGGTTCTGCGGGGCCGGGTCATCGGCCTATATCGGCGACATGCTTGCCGCCGGGCTGGGCGACGGGTTCCGGTCGGTGCCAACGACCGATCTGGTCAGCAGGCCTAGCGCGTATCTGACTGGCGCACCGCGTCTGGTTGTAAATTTCGGGCGATCGGGCAATTCTGCGGAAACCATCGGGACGCTGGATGCGCTGGATGCTTTGGCGACGGATTGGCCGCGCCTGAACATCACCTGCAATGTGGATGGCGCGCTGTCCAAGCGTGGACAGGGGCGGGTGGTTGTGCTGCCAGATGCCTGCCACGACCGTGGCTTTGCGATGACGTCAAGCCTGACGACGATGCTGTTGACCGCGCAGGCGGTGTTCGGTGATGCGTTTGACGTGGCCGGATTGGCGGATCGCGCGGCGGGTTTCCTGGGCGCGGCGCAGGTGGGCGCGGTGCCGGATCGCGCGGTTTACGTAGGCGCGGGGCCATTGGCCTTTGCGGCGCGGGAAGCAGCGTTGAAGGTGATGGAACTGACCGCCGGGCAGGTTCCGGCGCTGTGGGATTCGACGCTGGGGTTCCGGCATGGGCCGAAAAGCTTCGTGCAGGATGGCACGGCGATCCATGTGATGATTTCGGCGGACCCACACGCCGCGCGTTATGACCATGACCTGATCGCGGAATTGCGGGCGCAGTTTCCGGGGGCATCGGTGACCGGGATCGGCCCCGGGGGCGATATCGACATCGACTGGCCGGATGGCGCGGCAGGCTGCGCCCTGGCGGTTTTGCCTGCGCAGGTGCAAGGTGCGGTCTGGGCCGACGCGCTGAGGCTGAACGTGGACGATCCCTTTGCGGGTCAGGGCACGCTGACACGGGTGGTCGACGGCGTGCGGCTGCACAAGGTGGCGGTCTGATATGGGGATCGCGGCGGGCATAGACCTAGGCGGCACCAAGATCGAGGCGCGGGTGTTCGGGGCCGATTGGGCCGAAACCGACCGGCGCCGGATCGATACGCCCGCCGATTATGATGCGCTGGTCGGCGCGGTGGCCGATCAGATCAGATGGGCCGTCGCGCAGGCGGGCGGCGATGTGCCGGTGGGCATCGGCGCAGCCGGGCTGGTCAGCCCGGTGACGGGCGAGGCATTGACCGCGAACCTGCCCGCGACTGGCCGGACCTTTCCGGCAGATATCGAGGCGCGGGCGGGGCGGGCGGTGACCTATGTCAACGATTGCCGATCCTTTACCCTGTCCGAGGCCGTGTTCGGCGCGGGTAAGGGATTGTCGCCGGTGATCGGATTGACGCTGGGCACTGGCGTGGCGGGCGGCGTCGTTGTCGATGGGGCCTTGGTCGCTGGGCCAGGCCAATTTGGCGGCGAGTTCGGGCATTTGCCGGCGCCTGCCGACATCCTGATGAAACATGGCTTGCCGGTTTTCACCTGTGGCTGCGGGCGGCCGGGCTGCATCGAAACCTATATTTCGGGGCTTGGGCTGGCGCGGCTGGCCAAGCAACTGACAGGGCGGGACGCGACCGCGCGCGAGGTCGCCGAAGGACGCCACGATGAATGGTCCGGGGTTTGGGCGATCTGGCGGGAGCTG
>JBNKYL010000012.1:0-14293 GCA_050300875.1 Paracoccaceae bacterium | reverse complement strand
CATGGGTCGTTCGATCGATTTTCCTGATATCAGCCTGATCGCGGTCGCGGATCAAGGCTTCGGACGGGTGGTTCGCACAGCGCTCGACCCAGTCACGAAATGACGGGTCGTTGGGCATGACATCCGGGAAAAGGGCAAAGGGGGCATGGATCAGCGCATCGGCCCCGCTGTAGCCGGCCTTCAAAAGGTAGGGGCGGCCATCGGCCAGTGCGGTCAAAAGGCGGGCATTCATTTCCTTCACGCCGCGGAATGTCGCGGTCAAGATAGGGTGCTCCAGTCCCGCCGCCTGACAGACCAGCACCGGTTCGATCACATCGCCATACCAGGCCAGCCAGGACAGGAACGTGCCGCGTTCGGGATGACCGGGGGGAATGGCACAGGGCGCATCCGGGAAGAGCTCTGACAGATAGGCGATAATGGCGGGGCGTTCCCAGACCAGTTGCCCATCATGCGACAGGATCGGGACCTTGCCTTCGGGGTGTGGGTTTGCAGGATCATGCCCACCGGATCCGTCCCGTCGAGGGATCGAGACGAGCTTGATATCGACGCGGTCCGCGATGCCCATCGCGTCGATCTGGGCGGCGATGGTCGAAGACCGGGACATGGGTGAATGGAACAGGGTCAGCATTCGTTGCCTCTTGGATTGAATTTTCAGTAACAGCCCTACAGGATCGCCCCTGTCAGAAACTGGCAGGAGCACACATGGCCAAGAGTGATCGGCTGTTCCGGCTGCTGAACGGGCTTCGCGGGCGGCGTGGGCCGGTCACGGCGGACCAACTGGCGCGCGAAAACGAGATTTCAGTGCGCACTGTCTATCGCGATATCGAAACGCTGCGATCTGCGGGTGCGCTGATTGATGGGGCGCCCGGTTACGGTTTCAGCCTGACCGAAGACCCATCTTTGCCACCGCAGAATCTAAAGCGACTGGAAATCGAAGCCTTGGCCATGGGGCTGCGCGAGGTGATGCAGTCGGGGGATCAGGAGCTGGCCGAAGCGGCGGACAAGGCAATGACCAAGATCGTGGCGCGTCTTCCCGACCGGCAGCAGCGCCAAGCAATGCACCTGGCACAGCATATCTGGCGCCGGACCGCGCGCGATGTGCCACAATCGACGGTCAGCCTGATCCGGCAGGCCTGCTGGGACGAGGTCGCGGTTCGCATGATCTACGAGGATGTCGAAGGAAACCGCACGGAACGGATCGTCTTGCCACTGCTGCTGGAATTCCAGGACCAGGTGTTGTTGCTGCACGCCTGGTGCAATTTGCGGTCTGCCTTTCGGCAATTCCGTATTGAGCGGATTGTGCAGATCGACATCACCGACGAAAGTTTCAGGCCCCGGCGCGTGCCCTTGCTGCGTCAGTATATTGTTGATGTGTTCAACTACCCAAGCGGGACGAATTGGCCCTGACCCTGCCGCGCACGGGGGCTTTTCAACACTTGCGGCCCATGTTAGGCGGGCGCGGAATTTTCCGGGCTTGTTAGCGCCCCCAGACAGAGGCTGAAATCACATGGCGATCGAACGCACGCTATCCATCATCAAACCCGACGCGACCCGTCGCAACCTGACCGGCAAGATCAATGCCAAATTCGAAGACGCTGGCCTGCGTATAGTGGCGCAAAAGCGTATCCAGCTGACCAAGGCGCAGGCGGGCAAGTTCTATGAAGTCCACGCATCGCGCCCCTTCTATGACGAGCTGTGCGAATTCATGTCGTCCGAACCGGTTGTCGTGCAGGTTCTGGAGGGCGAAAGCGCCATCCTGAAGAACCGCGAAGTCATGGGTGCCACCAACCCTGCCGATGCAGCTCCTGGCACGATCCGCGCCGAGTTCGCGGAATCTGTCGGCGAAAATTCCGTCCACGGGTCGGATGCCCCGGAAACGGCGGCGGTCGAGATCGCCTATTTCTTCTCGGGCCTCGAACTGGTCGGTTAAGGCCAGCCAATCTGGACAGTAAACGCCCGCCCATCCGGCGGGCGTTATTCGTTTCAGGCGGGGATTGAGCGAGGCGCGATGTCGTCGACCTGCCGGGCGCGTTCAGCGACGCGGGCCAGGTTCTTTTCCAGCAGGCGGTAATTGCGGATGTTCGCATTGTAGGCGACGTCGAAGATATCGCCGATCAGCGGGACCGACCCGATGACAAGGTCGGCCAGCAGGTTGCCGACCATGAACGCCAAAGCGCCGGGTGTGGCGCCCAGCTGACGGGCTTTCCAGATCATCCAGATCGACGGTGCCAGCGTGGCGACATCGCCCACCACCGGGATCAGGCCCAGGATATTGTCGAGCCCCACCGACAGGTTGGTGCGCGGAATGTAGAACAGCGCATCCATGCGCCATGCGACATCGCGCAGGCGCTTCATTTCGTGGTCGATGAGTTGCGACTCAATGTTCATTGGATTAACATACAAGTGCGAATACCCGACGGCAAGATGCGTTTTTCAACGCCGCCGCCCGACCCCGATCTGGTTCAGGACCGATTCCAATTCGGACAATCCGGGATCATGCGAGGATTTGACCAGGGCGTCGAACTTTTTGCGAAGTTCAGATTTTTCCTTGCCCTTGCAGTCGTTCCATGGGCGGCCCTGAAGCCCCATGACGAGGGCATAATATCCGATGAAATGCGGGCGCGTTCCGGTGGAGATCAGGCGAGCATAGGCTTCGTCAGCGCCGAGGTCGCGCAATGTCTCTGCATCGTGGATACCCGCGCGCGCAAATTCGCGTTCGCTGGCCGGGCCAAGATTGCGGATCGTGCTTACGGGTTCAGACATGCAGATAGCATTAGCCTGCGCGTCTACGGACCGTAAGTCCGATTGTTACCCGTCAGTCAGATCGACGCCCAGTCGGTGTAGCGATAGTCGCTGTCGTCCTGGCTGTCCCAGCGGTCTTCGTCACGCTGGTCTTCGCGTTTCTTCGCTCTGTGCTGGTCGTCCTGCTTGTCGCTGTCGGCCTTGTGCCGGTCTTGATAGTCCATCTTTCACCCTTCCTTTCCAGGTCGGTTCGGACATCAGACGAACCCGCCTGCACACTCAACTTGATCGATGGTGTCAACAGCAGACGGTAGAACAGGGCTTCGTGGCAAATTTCGAGCCGCCTTTGTGGCGAGGAAGGGGACTTTTCTTTAACCCAAGGTGAATTGTTGCCCCGGGGTCCCGAATTCCACGTTTGCGGACGGCGAAGTGCGAAGAGCGATTCGCTCGGATGCCGATGCAGGAAGGCCTTGCGCAAAATGCGCGGTTCTTTCAAATTCTGTCATTGTCGATGAAGGAAATATATCACGGAGCAGCCATGGGCCGACGTGCAACGATTGCTGACCTTGCCGACGCTGCGGGTGTTTCGGTGGCCACCGTGGACCGTGTGTTGAACGGACGCGCGCCTGTGCGCGGGACGACAGCGCAACGGGTGTTCGAGGCAGCGCAGGAAATCGGCTTTCACGGGGCCAACTTGATCGGTCAACGTATTCAGGTGGACCTGCCCGAATTCAAACTCGGTGTCGTGCTGCACCGCGAAAAGCAGGCATTTTTCCAAGGGTTCCGTGATGCGGCGGAACGGGCGGCCCAGCGGGTCAAAGGTTATCGCGCCAAAGCCGTCGTGCGGTTTTCTCAAACCCAGTCGCCGGGTGACTACGCAGCTGCGATGGATGCGCTGGCGGACGAGGTCGATGCAATTGCCGCCATTGCCGTGGCTCATGTCGAAACCGCCGATGCCGTCGCCCGCCTGCAGGCGCAGGGCGTGCCCTGCATTTCACTGCTCAACGATTTCGCACAGGGAGAAAGGCGCGGTTATGTCGGCCTGAACAACATGAAGGTCGGTCGGATCGCGGGGCATATGATGGCGGTGGCGATCCGCGAGCCGGGCAAGATCGGCGTCTTTGTCGGCGGCTATCGCTGGCATGGCCACGAACTGCGCGAAACGGGGTTCCGCAGCTATCTTCGGGAATATGCGCGCGATCTTCAGGTCCTCGATGCGTTGATCAATCTGGAAACGCGGCAGGTCACCTACGAGGCGACGCTGGACCTGCTGGATCGCCACCCTGACCTGCGGGGCATATATTGCGCAGGCGGCGGCATGGAAGGGGCCATCGCGGCCTTGCGCGAATTGCGTACTCCGGGCGAGGTGAAATTGATCGTGCATGAACTGACGCCGGAAAGCCGGCTGGCTTTGGCCGACCGCTATGTCGACATGGTTTTGTCGACGCCGCTGGATGCCTTGTGCGACGAGGTTTTCGCGCAGGCGCTGACCGCAAAAGCAGATGGCGTAGGGCATGTGCATGAACAGCTGTTCCTGCAACCCGAAATTTACCTGCCGGAATCGGTATAAGTGCCGCATTGACGGGGCAGGCGGGCCACCTATCTTGATGGCATGACAAACGCGTTGATCATTGCGGCACTGGATCATTTGAAGGCCGGTGGCTGGAAAACCGGGGCTGACTGGGACCGGGCGCACGAGATTTGTCAGAAACATGAGGGCCAGGCCGATTTTGACTGGGTCCATGCCTTGTGTCATCGCATCGAGGGCGACAATTGGAATGCAGGCTATTGGTACCGCAGGGCGGGCAGGCCAGTGGCGGACGGATCATTCGCGGACGAGGCGGCGGTGATCCGGAAAACGGTATAGACGCCGCTGCGGCGGAGTTATGAAAGGACGATCAGAATGGCACAACTGAAATTGACCCGGCGGCGCGCTGTGGCGGCGGCAATCGGTGCGATGATCCCGATGGGGGCGCTGGCGCAGGGCATGGGCGGCATGCACGGCATGGGCGCGCATCACGGTGCCGATGGTACGGGCCATGACGAGGTGAACATGCCCGGGCTTCGGGGCCTGGATGCCAGCGCCGAAGAAAGCCGCGAACTGGCCGTCATGTTTCAGAACTTCCAGTCCATCGAACGCAGCGTCGAAAACCTGCCCGACGGCATCCGGTCGGTCACCTATTCGGCGGTTCCCGAGGTGATGGACACGATCGTGTCGCACGTGGTCGGCATGATCGCCCGCGTCGAAGAAGCCCGCGACCCGCAGGTGTTCATCCAGAGCCCGACGCTGGACATCTTTTTCGAGCGCGGCGACATGATCGAAACGGAAATCGAGGTCGGCGAAGAAGGCATCGTTGTAACCCAACGCAGCGCCGATCCGGAATTGGTTGCTGCCCTGCATACCCACGCGGGCGAGGTCAGCGACATGGCCGAACGCGGCATGCAGGCGGTGCATGAACGGATGATGCGCGGCTAGTCCGTAAATTTGGGGAAGTGGTGGGCGACCCTGGAATCGAACCAGGCGTGCGTCTCCGCGAGGGAGTTACAGTCCCCTGCCACACCTTGCGGCCTGTCGCCCACTTCGCACCGCCCTTGGGCGGGTGCGAGGGGTGGATATACGCGCGCGGGCCGGGGCGTCAAGGGCAAAGCGTGCGCTTGTTTCTTCGCGGGGCTCATGTCATGGCAGGCCATGGCGAAAAAACCGAAATGGGTGATCGACAAGGAACGGGGAACAGCCGGGCGTTACTGGCTGTTCGGTCTGCACGCGGTGCGCGACGCGCTGGGCAACCCTGCGCGCGACAAGCATCGGTTGGTGGTCACGCAGAACGCGCTTACGCGGCTGGGCGATACTGGTGGGATGGAGCCGGAAATTGCAGATCCGCGCAAGTTCCCGGTGCCGCTGGACCCGGGAACGGTCCATCAGGGTGCGGCCCTGGAGGTTTCGCCGTTGGATTGGGGCAGCGTGGCGTCGGTTTGCGCCGTGGGGCAGGGCGAGGCCCCGGTGGTGGCATTGCTGGACCGGGTTACGGATCCACATAATGTCGGAGCGATCCTGCGGTCTGCTGAAGTGTTCGGTGCGCGTGCGGTAATTGCACCTGCGCGCCATTCTGCGCCCGAAACCGGCGCACTGGCGAAAACCGCATCGGGTGCATTGGAACGCCAGCCTTATCTTCGCGTGCGCAACCTCGGTGATGCCATCGAGGAATTGAAAAAGCTGGGATATATCGTGTTGGGTTTCGCGGGCGAGGCCGACGCGGTGCTGGAAGATGCCCTGTCCCAATTGCCGCCGGGACCGGTGGCACTGGTTTTCGGGGCCGAAGGGCCGGGGCTACGCGACCGCACGCGCGATCTGTGCGATCGGCTGGTCCGGATCGAGTTTGCGGGCAGTTTCGGGTCGCTTAACGTGTCGAACGCGGCGGCCGTCGGACTGTATGCGGCATCGCGCGGCGCAATGGCGCGATAGACTCTGCATCCGCCTTGCGCTATCGGGGCGGCGATCATTCCCGGGGGTGTCATGACAGACGGAAAGAACGGCCTGACCTATGCGGCGGCGGGCGTGGATATCGACGCAGGCAACGCGCTGGTCGAACGGATCAAACCGGCGGCCAAACGCACCGCGCGGGCCGGCGTCATGTCAGGGCTTGGCGGGTTCGGGGCGCTGTTCGATCTGAAAGGCGCTGGCTATTCCGACCCGGTGCTGGTGGCTGCGACCGACGGGGTCGGCACCAAGCTGCGCATTGCGATTGACACCGGGAACGTGGACACGATCGGTATTGATCTGGTCGCCATGTGCGTCAACGATCTGGTCTGCCAGGGTGCAGAACCTTTGTTTTTCTTGGATTATTTTGCAACCGGCAAGCTGGACGTTGATAGTGCTGCGCGCATTGTCGAGGGCATTGCAGAAGGCTGCCTGCAATCTGGCTGCGCGCTGATCGGCGGTGAAACGGCGGAAATGCCGGGCATGTACGAGGCAGGCGATTTCGATCTGGCCGGCTTCGCCGTGGGCGCGATGGAACGCGGGGCGGATCTGCCTGCGGGCGTAACCGAAGGTGACGTGCTGCTGGGGCTCGCGTCCAACGGGGTGCATTCCAACGGCTATTCGCTGGTGCGCAAAATCGTTGAAAATTCAGGATTGGGCTGGGACGACGATTGCCCGTTTGGTGAGGGCACGCTCGGCGCGGCGCTGTTGGCACCCACACGTCTGTACGTGACGCAGGTTCTGGCCGCGATCCGCGCGGGCGGCGTTCATGCCTTGGCCCATATCACCGGCGGTGGCCTGACGGAAAACCTGCCGCGCGTCCTGCCAGATGGGTTAGGGGCCGAGATCGACCTGACCGCTTGGAACTTGCCACCGGTATTCGACTGGCTGGTGTCGCAGGCAGGTCTGGAACAGGCAGAGCTTTTGAAAACCTTCAATGCCGGGATCGGCATGGTTCTGGCCGTTGACCCCGCGCAGGCCGATGATCTGACCGCGTCACTGACGGCGGCAGGCGAAACGGTCCACCGGATCGGGCATGTGACCGCAGGGGCAGGGGTCGCCTATAGGGGCGCGCTGGTTTGAAACGTGTCGCCATCCTGATTTCAGGGGGCGGGTCCAATATGGTGACGCTGGTCAAATCCATGACCGGCGATCATCCGGGCCGCGCGGTGCTGGTTCTGTCAAACGATCCGGGTGCGGGTGGGCTGGACAAGGCACGTGCGCTGGGTGTCGACACGGCGGTGGTCGATCATAAGCCCTTTCGCGGCGACCGGGCCGCATTTGAGACCGAACTGGCGTCTGTGCTGAACGACGCCAGGCCCGATGTCATTTGCCTGGCCGGGTTCATGCGCATCCTGACACCGGAATTCGTGCGGAACTGGCAAGGCAGGATGCTCAACATCCATCCGTCACTCTTGCCGAAATACCCCGGCCTGCATACGCATCAGCGTGCGATTGATGCGGGCGACACACAAGCGGGCTGCACCGTGCATCTGGTCACTGGTGAACTCGATGCCGGGCCGATGCTTGGCCAAGCGCGCGTGCCGGTTGACCCTGACGATACCGCCGAAACGCTGGCCGCGCGCGTTTTGCAGCAGAAACATCGCCTTTATCCGGCCGTGCTGCGCCGGTTCCTTGATGGCGATCGAACGCCTCTGATGCTCTGACGCTTCCCTTTCGCCGCCGCTTGGCATACCAAAGCGGGCACAAAATCAAAAACGGGGCCACAAGGCTTGATCAAGACCATCACTACCACGGACGAACTTGCCGCGTTTTGTCAGAGGGCGGCGCAATGCGACTACGTTGCTGTCGATACCGAGTTTCTGCGCGAGCGCACCTACTATTCGCAGCTTTGCCTTGTCCAACTTGCGATCCCGCCTGCTGATACCGGCGAAGCGGTTCTGGTCGATCCGCTGGCCAAGGGGCTGTCGCTCGACCCGCTTTGGGCGCTGATGCGCGACGAAAGCGTGGTGAAGGTGTTCCATGCCGCCCGTCAGGATGTCGAAATTACCTATATTGATGGCGGGGTGATCCCCAAGCCAATGTTCGACACGCAGGTCGCCGCGATGGTGTGCGGGTTCGGCGAACAGGCGGGATATGAAACCCTAGTGCGCAAGATTGCCAAGGCGCAGTTGGACAAAAGCTCGCGCTTCACCGATTGGTCGCGTCGGCCGTTGACGGATGCACAGCAGACCTACGCGCTGGCCGATGTGACCCATCTGCGCGTGATCTATGAAGACCTGGTGCGCCAGATTGACAAGTCGGGCCGCCGCGCCTGGGTCGATGAAGAATTGGAATTCATGTCAGATCCGGCGCTGTATCACGTCAAACCCGACGAGGCCTGGCAGCGCATCAAGACGCGCACCAATTCCCGCCGTTTCCTGGCCATCGTGCGCGAACTGGCGCGGTTCCGCGAGGATTTCGCGCAAGGTCGGAACGTGCCACGCAACAAGGTCATCAAGGATGATGCGTTGCTGGAACTGGCATCGACCAAACCACAGAGCCTGAATGACCTGGGCCGTTCACGGTTGTTGCTGCGCGAGGCGCGCAAGGGCGATATCGCCGATGGCCTGCTGGCGGCAGTCAAGGCGGGGCTGGATTGCCCCAACGACGCCTTGCCGCCGTTGGAAAAGCGCGACAATGACGCCCAGGTGGACGCGGCGCTGGCCGATATGTTGCGCGTATTGCTAAAGGCGAAGTCGGAACAGTACGGCGTAGCCCCGCGCATGATTGCGACGACCGCCGAGCTAGACCAGATCGCCGGCGGGCAACGCGGCCTGCCATCCTTGCGCGGTTGGCGCAAGGAAGTGTTTGGCGACGACGCGCTGCGCATGTGCAAGGGGCAGATTGGGTTGGCGGCCGTGAATGGGCAGATCCGGACCGTTGAACTGGATCTTGTGACCTAGGGCCGGATTGTCAGCGTATTGGTTGCCGAACTCAGGGTGACCTCGCCGATTCCTGCAAGTTGCGCGTTCGACAGGAAGGTCGTTGCCAGCGCGGTGGCACCGGTGCCTGTCGATCCAGACTGCAAGCGGGCTTCCAATTGAATGCGTCCTGCCGGAGCGTTGCGGTTTTCCACGATATGTACGCCCCGATAGCCGCCTGCAGGTACCGCAACCACAGCCCGCAAGATCAAACCGGTGGGCGTGCGTTCCGTGGTCAGATTCTCGATCCGCGCGGCCAAGGGACGTGTATCGGCATAGCCGGGATAGCCGTTGTAGGGGGCCAGGGTGGTGCGATCGGCCGAGGCGAACAGGCCTCGTTCAGACCCAAGGTTCAACGAGCCAAAGCTGGGAAATGCGGAACAGCCCGTCAACGCAACGGTGCTGATCAACGCGAATGCTGCTGCGGTTTTCATCATGGCCCCCGTCCCGAACGATGCGGTTATACCAAGCTCAACGCGAAGAAAAAGTCAAAGCATACTGGACCTTTGGCTGTCGCCTGCTTACCTCGTGCCCGACAAAGCGCGGAGTTGGTCATGGCAAGCCCTGAATTTGAAGAAATACTGGAAACGTTCGAATTTCTTGGGGATTGGGAAGACCGTTATGCGCATGTGATCGACATGGGCAAGGCGATGGCGCCTTTGCCTGAGGATCAAAAGATCCCGGCCACTAAGGTGCAGGGCTGCGCCAGCCAGGTGTGGGTGGTTCCCGAAGTCGAGGGCACCGGACCGGATGCCGTGTTCCGTTTTCAGGGCGACAGCGATGCGATGATTGTGCGCGGGCTGATCGCCATCCTCGTGGCGCTCTATTCCGGGCGAACGGTCAGCGAGGTTCTGGCCATCGACGCCCAGGCCGAACTGGCGCGTCTGGGTCTGAACGACCATTTGTCGGCGCAAAGGTCCAACGGTTTGCGGGCCATGGTCGAACGGATCCGCCTGCTGGCAGGGGCCGCGAAATCGGGCTGATCAAGGTCCAAAGATAAGGTCCAGCCTAAGCCATCCCCAGATGATGTGCCACCAGCCATAATAAACCAGCCGAAACGCGAGCGCGCCAAGAAAACCCTTGTGTCGCAGGAGCCAAAGTTGAACGAGGCTGAAGGCGAACAGATGCACCACCAGATAGACGTCACGCCACAGTGGGGCGTCCGGGGTTGCGCCGAAGATGACCTGAAAAACCGGCTCGGCCAGAGCCACGAGCAATGCTGCGGGCAAGAACCAGCGAGGGCCCGCGCCAGCCAACCATGCAATGCCGGCCAAAATCGCCAACGGTAACAAATGGAACACGACCTCGACCAAGAAAGCGATCGCCGGGTAGAAGGCCAGCGCGACGGGCAGCGGGGCGTTGATGTCTGCACCGAAAGGGGCGATCCAGTCAACGGCAATGGTTGGCGCCGCAAAGAGGCTGGCCAAAATGACAATGCCGACCAGTTCCTTGCCCGTCGGTATGGATGCGGAAACCCATCGCATACGAACGAGAAAAGGCAGCAGGATCAGCCCAAGAACCATTGTTGCGGGCAAAACCGCAAAAGCGGGGGCGGTTCCGAAAAATCGGGCATATGGCGCAGACTGAAAAGGCGCGCTCAAAACCAGCGCGACCGCGGCCATTCCCACGGCGGCAAGATATCCATCGATGCCATTCTTGCGCATGTTCCCTCGCGCGTTCGAACCCAGGGCAATTTTGAGAATGCGCCAAATCAAGCGCAATGACCTGTATCAAAATGACATGTCCGGGATGCTCTCGCTGGTGCTGCCGGAGAGATTTGAACTCTCGACCTCTCCCTTACCAAGGGAGTGCTCTACCCCTGAGCTACGGCAGCCTGCCTGCGCGACAGGCGGCTGATTAGACGCAATCCGCCGATGGTGCAAGCCTTATCTGGACCCGGATTGCAGGCTGGTTTAGACAGGCGGGCATGAACGAAAAAACCGGCGGCAAGGGCACGAACAAGCCCGAAAAAACACGGGATGACCGGCTGAAGCAAGCGCTGCGCGAAAACCTCAAGCGGCGCAAGGCACAGGCGCGGTCCCGGGCGGCACGGGCAGAAAAGAAAGACTAGGCAGGCATGGATTCCATCATCGTGCGCGGCGGACGGCCGCTTAAGGGTCAGATACCGATTGCGGGGGCAAAGAATGCCTGCCTAGCCCTGATGCCGGCGACGTTGTTGAGCGAGGAGCCGTTGACGCTGACGAGCGCGCCTCGGCTGTCGGATATTGCCACCATGACCGACCTGCTCAGGTCGCTGGGCGCCGAGGTCAGCGCGCTGCAGGGCGGGCGGGTGATCGCGATGTCCAGCCATGGCCCAATCAATCACGTGGCAGATTACGACATCGTGCGGAAAATGCGGGCGTCGAACCTGGTTCTTGGCCCATTGTTGGCGCGCGAAGGCCATGCCGTCGTGTCGCTGCCAGGCGGCTGCGCGATCGGGGCGCGGCCCATGGATCTGCACATCTCGGCACTGGAAGCGCTGGGCGCGGAGATAGAGTTGAAGGATGGCTACCTGCATGCGGTCGCCAAGGGCGGGCTTAAGGGTGCCACGCATGAATTTCGCTTCCCTTCGGTCGGCGCCACCGAGAACGCAGTGATGGCGGCGACGCTGGCAAAGGGGACAACGGTGTTGAAGAACGCCGCGCGCGAACCCGAAATCGTCGATCTGGTTCATTGTTTGCAGGCCATGGGGGCACAGATTGACGGTGAAGGAACGTCCACGATCACCATACAGGGTGTCGACCGGTTGCACGGCGCGACCCATTCGGTCGTCATCGACCGTATCGAACTGGGCACCTACATGCTGGCCCCGGCCATTGCGGGCGGCGAGGTCGAGTTGTTGGGCGGGCGTCGTGATCTGATCACCGCATTCTGCGACAAGCTGGAAGAGGCAGGGATCGCCGTGACCGAAACCGAAAACGGGCTGTCGGTGGCGCGCAAGAACGGGCGGGTGGACGCGGTGAACGTGAAAACCGAGGTGTTCCCGGGATTTCCAACTGACCTGCAAGCGCAGATGATGGCGCTGTTGACGACGGCCAACGGGGAAAGCAACCTGGAAGAAACCATTTTCGAAAACCGCTTCATGCATGCCCCGGAGCTGATGCGCATGGGCGCCAATATCGAAGTGCACGGTGGTACTGCCACGGTGACAGGTGTGGACCGGCTGAAGGGCGCGCCTGTCATGGCGACGGATCTTCGGGCATCCGTGTCGTTGATCCTGGCGGGGCTGGCTGCAGAAGGGGAAACGACAGTGAACCGCGTCTATCACTTGGATCGCGGGTATGAGGCGATCGAAACCAAGCTGGGTGGTGTCGGCGCACAGATCGAACGGATCAAATCCTGATGGTGGAAGACGCCCGCTTCGAAGATGCAGACGAAAGCCCTCTGGCCTTGCGGGCCTTTGATGGCGACGACTTGCAGGTGATTTCGGCGCTTGCTCAGGACGCAGTGTTTTCACTGGGGGATTTGAACTGGGACAAACGGCGGCGGCAGGTTGCGTTGCTGATCAACCGGTATCGTTGGGAAAACAAGGGCAAAGGCGCGGAACGTGTCCGTTCTGTATTGGCCATCGAGGACGTGCAATCTGTGCAGAGTCAGGGGTTCTCGCGGGGCGACGGCGAGCTTGTCCTGTCCCTTTTGGCGTTGGACTATCGCCCGAGCGAGGATGGCACGGGCGCGGTTGAACTTGTGCTGGCGGGCGATGGCGGGATCAGGATTGCGGTCGAGGCGCTGGAAGTGACCCTGCGCGATGTCACGCGGCCTTATCGTGCGCCCACCGGCAAGATGCCCAGCCACGATCAATAGGGTTGGCACCGCCCTGCGCCGGGGATAATCAGGCGCGAGGAGTCTGCCCATGCCACAGTTTCTGTCGATCACCGATCCCGATTTCGAAACCCGCCTTGCCGGGCTTTTGACGCAGAAGCGCGAAGATGCCGTGGATGTAGGCGATGCTGTGGCGGCAATCATCGCTGACGTGCGGAACAGGGGCGATGCGGCGATCATCGAGCTGACGGAAAAATTCGACCGCGTCACGCTGAAACCAGAAACGTTTGCTGTTTCACGCGAAGAAATCAAGGCGGCGACACAAGCCATCAAGCAGGATGACCGCGAGGCGTTGGTCCTGGCCGCAGACCGTATCCGGGCCTACCACAAGCGTCAGAAACCCAAGGATGAAAGCTGGACGGACGATGCCGGGGCCGAGCTTGGCTGGCGTTGGACACCGGTGGCGTCCGCTGGGCTCTATGTACCGGGTGGTCTTGCGACCTATCCGTCTTCGGTTCTGATGAACGCCATTCCAGCACAGGTGGCCGGTGTGGAACGGCTGGTTATCACCGTGCCAACGCCGGACGGGGTGGTGAACCCGCTGGTGTTGCTGGCCGCAGAATTATCGGGCGTGGACACCATCTATCGCATTGGCGGCGCACAGGCGATTGCAGCGCTGGCCTTTGGCACCGATACGATCGAACCGGTGGACAAGATCACCGGGCCGGGCAATGCCTTCGTCGCAGCCGCCAAACGGCAGGTCTTTGGCAAGGTTGGCATCGACATGATCGCGGGGCCGTCGGAAATCCTGGTGATTGCCGACAAGCACAACGATCCCGACTGGATCGCGCTGGATATGCTCAGCCAGGCCGAACATGACGAAAGCGCGCAGGCCATCCTGATTACGACCGATGCCGATTTTGGTCGGGCCGTGGCTGGGGCCATCGACCGTATTTTACCGACGCTGGATCGGGCCGACATTGCCGGTGCCAGTTGGCGCGATTTCGGGGCGGTCATCACCGTCAAGAACCTCGGGCAAGCCGCTGATATTTCAGATCGCTTTGCACCTGAACACCTGGAATTGTGCGTCGCAAACCCCGATGCGCTGGCCGACAATATCCGCCATGCGGGCGCGATTTTCTTGGGGTCCTGGACGCCCGAAGCCATCGGCGATTATGTCGGCGGGCCGAACCACGTGCTGCCCACGGCGCGGTCGGCACGGTTTTCATCCGGCCTGTCGGTTCTGGATTTCATGAAACGCACCACACTGGCCCGGATGACACCGGATGCGTTGGGCCGGATTGGCTGGGCCGCTGAAAAACTGGCCGCGTCGGAAGGGTTGCAGGCGCATGGCGCATCGGTCACGGCGCGGTTGAAGACGTTGAAC
>JBNKYL010000011.1:0-4423 GCA_050300875.1 Paracoccaceae bacterium | reverse complement strand
CGGAACCAGATTGCGCGGTTCCTGCAACTCAACAACCTGGCCGAACCCATCGTGCGGGTGCGCGGGCACGATGCGGCGACCGTGCTGGGGCAGAAGCTGGATTTCATCCTGGTCGATGCGGCGGCCAGCGCGGGCCTGCCTATCGGCGATGGCAGCCGGGCCGAACTGCGCAAGGTCGCGCAAGCCTTGGGCCAACGCATTCCGGCAGAATTCCGGGCGCTGCTGGCGCTGAAACGCTGGGCCGAAGGCGGCGGTGATTGGCCGACGATCCGTTCCGATCACCCGGCTTATTTCTATACGCTGCGGGCCACGCCGGGGCCTAACCGGGACCTGGTCAACCAGTTGCTGTCCGAACTCAGCCCGCTGGATATCCGCCAGATGTACCTGACGCACAAAGAACTGTTTTACGCCACTTATCGCGGCTGGGCGGACGCCAAGCGCGAATATGTGGCCGATTTCCTGGCGCGCGAGGTGCAACGCGATGCCGATGGGGCCCGCGAAACCCTGTTCGGCACCCCGGCGACACCGTCACCAAAGGATGATATCATTGATCGTGTCGGTCCCTGGGGCCGCGCAAAAGGAAGGGGGCGCAGATGGCCGTGATCCGACTGGCCGTATTCGGCTTTATTTTTCTGGGCATCGTTTACCTGGCACTCAGCTGGTATTCTCGGTCCCTGCGCCGCGAAAAGCTCGAAGATGACTGGGCCGAAGATCACCCGGACGAACTGGAAAGCGAGGCACGGGATGCCTATATCGCCGAAGGGATGGCGCGCTACGAAAACGGGCTAAGGAAGAAGCTGATCGTCCTTGTGTTCATCATTCCGCCCATAGCGGTCGGTTTGCTTCTTTACGTGATTAACGGCTGAACGGGGGCCAGAAAGCCATGCGCAGATTTCGCCAAGTTGTAACCCTGATCATCGTGCTGATCCTAGGTTCGATCCTGCATTACACCCTGCCCCAACACGACATCGTTCGGGTGGTAAACACGTATCAGGAACGGCAGGATCTGGGCGATTGGACCCGGATCTTTTGGGCGCAGCCCGACAACCAGTCTGCCGAGCTGATCAACCGGGACGTACAATTCATCCAGACCGTCAAGAAGCGCACATGGCTATTCGGGTTCATCTCCCGCGACAAAGAAGAGGTGATGGTCTATCGCAACGAAGACACCGGCGCTTCCTGGCCGTTCTATTTCAAGTTCGATACGGCCAGCCTTCAGACCGAGGCCGACGACTTGCGGTCGACGCCGGAGGCCCCGAAATGGGCCGTGATGACGCATTACGGCTGGCGCAACGAATTCCTGTCGACCTTTCCCAACGCCATAGCGATCAAACCGGTGGCCAGCCCGGACGTCATGATCATCCCATGGTTCAACATCGGGTTCTTTATCTTCCTGATCATCGCGTGGCTGACGATCCGTGGAATGTGGCGGCAGTTCCGCGAACGCAGCGTCGATCCGGTTCTCGCCGAAATTGACGAGGCCGCAGACCATGCCGCAGACAGCGCGCGGGGATTCTGGAGCCGTTGGTTCGGGCGCAAGGGCTGATTGCCGCGTCAGGCCTGTCCTTTTCGCCAAGTTGATTGCTGCGCGGCGCCGTGGCCTTCTGTCATTCGGCAGAATGAAGGGCGGCCCATGCCTGGCAAGCTCGGAAACCTCGCCGCAAGTGGCGGCCTATTGCTTCGTATCGGCTTATTGCTGTTGCTGTCGGTGCTTGCCAGTGCCGCAAAGCGGATTGGCGCCCTGACGGCTAATGTTTTCGGACGCCAGGATGCCGCGGATTATGATGGCCTGGCGGAAGCCATGGCCACCGCCGACATGGCCGCCCTGCGTAGGTTCGCGGATGTCATGCCAGGTTTCCCCAATGCCGTGGACCCGGCGCTGGGGGTTCCGTGCTTCCACGTTGCGGTCGAACTGGGCGCACCGTCCGTGGTGGAATGGATGATCCAGCTGGGCGCCGATCTGAACCAATATGACGAGGCCGGGCTTTGCCCGCTTACCTGCGCGCTGCTGCGTGACGACGAACGGGCTGCAGAGGTTCTGACGCTGTTGCTGCAGGCCGGCGCCGATCCCAACGTGCACGATCCATTTGGGCGCACGCCATTGCACGACGCCGCATCAGGTGCGCCTGCGGAACTTGTGTCGATCCTTCTGGACCACGGTGCCGACCCCGCACCTGACCCGACGCTGTCCGTCGCACCCAGCCCAATAGACATCGCGCGCAGGGCCGGACGGATGGACGTTGTCCGGCTTCTGGAATGCCGCCAAAGCGCTTGATCCCTATTCGGTCAGCTCGAGCCTGTAAGGCAAGGAAAGATCGCCATCGGTGCAACCGGCGATGATTTCGACATGGCCTACCCCAACCGGCACCGTGAAACCCGTCGACCGGGTGAATGGCTGTTCCGTTTCGTGCGGGTGCAGCAAAATGCGTTCGGCAAGCTGTGTGCCATCCGGGTCATAGACCCGCCAGACGTCGGCATAGTGATCCCAGCCGCTGTCTGGATGACTGATCGTGACATGGATGCTGCCGCCTTGCACACGGACAGCGTCAATGACCGGCGGGTCCGCCGCCGCGGTCGTGGCCAGGAAAATCAAGGGATGGAATAACCTCATGCGGTCTTTTATCCCAATACGCGTCAAATCTCCGTTCACGATTGCGCGCGTCGCGGGATGGCTTGTTTTGGAATGGTCATTGGTATAAAAAACTTACCAATCAGGAGTATTGCCCATGGACATGCCCGCCCCGTCGCCTGCGATCTTGTCGCGCAAAGCTCAGATCGTGGCCCGGTTGCGATCCGTTCTGCCCGCTGACGCAGTGATCGACGCGCCGGAAGAGGTGCGCGCCTATGAATGCGACGCGCTTTCGGCCTATCGCTGTCCCCCGCTTGCCGCCGTGCTGCCCGCCAGTACCGAAGAGGTCGCAGCCGTTCTGAGACTCTGCCACGAAGAAGGCGTGCCAGTGGTGCCGCGCGGGTCCGGAACCTCGCTGGCCGGTGGTGCCATGCCGACCGCAGACAGCGTGATCCTGGGCGTGGCGCGGATGGCGGATGTCTTGGAAACCAACTATGCCGACCGCTACATCCGCGTGCAGTCCGGCCGGACAAACCTGTCGGTGACCGGCGCGGTCGAAACGGATGGTTTTTTCTACGCCCCTGACCCGTCCAGTCAGTTGGCCTGCGCTATCGCGGGTAATATCGCGATGAATTCGGGCGGCGCGCATTGCCTTAAATACGGGGTCACCACCAACAACCTGATAGGCGTGACCATGGTGACCATGGAAGGCGAAGTGATTGAAATCGGCGGTGGCCACCTGGATGCTGGCGGGCTGGACCTGCTGGGCGTGATCTGTGGATCCGAAGGCCAGCTTGGCGTTGTGACCGAGGCGACGCTGAAGATACTGCCAAAACCCGAAGGCGCGCGCCCGGTGCTGATCGCCTTCGACAGCAACGAGGTGGCGGGCGCCTGCGTGTCCGACATCATCAAGGCAGGCGTGTTGCCCGTGGCGATCGAGTTCATGGACCGCCCCGTCATTCGCGCAACCGAGGATTTCGCCCGCGCCGGCTACCCGGATGTCGAAGCGCTGCTGATCATCGAAGTCGAAGGGTCGGAAACCGAAATCCAGTACCAGCTGGACCGGATCATCGAGATCGCCAAGACCCATAACCCCGTCGAGGTCCGCGAAAGCAAAAGCGCGGAAGAAAGCGCGCGCATCTGGCTGGGACGTAAATCGGCCTTTGGCGCGATGGGCCAGATCAACGATTATATGTGCCTGGACGGCACGATCCCGGTTTCAGAACTGCCTTTCGTGCTGAAACGCATCGGCGAGTTGTCGGACGAATACGGGCTGGGCGTGGGAAACGTATTTCATGCCGGTGACGGCAACATGCACCCGCTGATCCTCTATGATGCCAACAAGCCCGGCGACCTGGAAAAATGCGAAGCCATGGGTGCCGACATCCTGAAGCTTTGTGTCGAGGTCGGTGGTTGCCTGACCGGCGAACATGGGGTCGGCATCGAAAAACGCGACCTGATGGATGCGCAATATAACGGTGACGATCTGGAGGCGCAGTTGCGCGTGAAGGACGTGTTCGACCCGAAATGGCTGCTGAACCCCGCCAAGGTGTTTCCGCTGGCCGCAACCGAAAATCGCCGCGCATCATGAGGCCAGACACGGAACAGGCGCTTGCCGACGAAATTCGTGGTGCGAACGGACCGCTCAACATTCGCGGCGGCGGCACGCGGGGGCTGGCGGTCGAAGGCCAAACGCTGGAAACCGGAGCGCTTTCCGGCATCCGTCTTTACGAACCAGGTGCCTTGACCATGGTCGCAGGCGCAGGCACGCCGTTGGCCGAAATCGAGGCGGCGCTGGACGCTGAAAACCAGATGCTGGCCTTTGAACCCTATGACCTGGCCGGGCTGACCGGC
>JBNKYL010000010.1:0-6113 GCA_050300875.1 Paracoccaceae bacterium | reverse complement strand
CGTCATAGACCGAAAAGGCAGACGGCGGCAGCGAGGTGACCGGCACCCCCCATTCGCGCATCGCCTCATAGGCCAGGATGTTTGCCGCCGCGTCCGACGATCCTCGCGCGATGGTGTAGACCGCACGCGGGATTTCGACCGGATCATGCACCGCACCGACGGCACGCACGAAAACCCCCGGCGCTTCGGCAATCTCGGACGCCATCAGGGCACCGGGTTTCTTGACGCCTTCGCCCATCAGCCGCGCAGCCCGTGGCTGTCGAATTCGGCCCAGACCGGCGACAGGTCAACAACTTGACCTTTCACGCGCGCTTCATCCAGCGCCAGTGCTGCAACGCCGGCCTCCAGCGCATCGACAATGCCCACCGGCAATTCGCCGACCTCGCCGCGCAGAAACGCCGTGATGTCTTCGACCATCATGTGATCGGCCCCGTAATGCGCGCCCATCCGCACCTTGTCGCCTTTGGTGTAGTCGTGATTGGCCCAGACCGTGCCATCGCGTTGCGTCACCTTCAGGTAGCCGCGCACGAAATCGCCTTCGGCCATGCCATTCGCCCCCAGCACGCAGAAATGCCGTGTGTCATCGGGCACGTTCAGGTTGGTATGAAAGCACCCCGACGCGCCGCTTTCGTAATGCAGGATGCAGGTCTGGTGGTCGATGATGTCGCCATCTGACCGAAAAGGATCATCGGTGCTTTCCCAGACTGATTTCTTCACATGGAAAATGTCGTTTTCCGAATTCGTGGCGGGCGCATAGTCAGGGAGGAACGACCGGCGCCCGCCAAAGCTCGCCACCCTGTCGGGACGCGAGGCGGTGACCATGTTGTAGATGTCGATGTCGTGGCAGCACTTTTCCAGCATGAAGCCGCCGGAATGTTCGACCATCCGCCGCCAGTCTCGCATGAAGAACGCGCCGTGATAGGGCGGGATATGTTCATTGGCCTCGAACGAACTGATCGGCCCGATGACACCCGACGCCATCGCAGCGCGCAGATCGACCATGTGCTGCGAATAGCGCAACACCAGCCCGACCATGACCTTGGCCGTGCCGTGTTCGGCCAACAGTGCGGCCAGCTTCATCGTGTCTTCTATGCTGGTCACCACCGGCTTTTCGGTGAAGATCTGAACCCCTGCCTTCAACCCCGCCTCGATTTGTTCCAGGTGAAAGCGGTTCGGCGAGCCGACAAAAAACAGATCGGGATTGGCATCCGACAGCATCGCCTCGACCGACGGGTAACGCGGCGTGTCTTCGCCGATCATGTCCAGATGCGTGGGCTGCGGATCGAAGTAGCCGACGATTTCGGCCTCGGGCATGGTTTCCTTCAGGATGGACAGGACATGGCCTGCGCGCAGCCCGATCCCGGCGGTGACGATCCTCATTTCATGCCCCTCATGCCACCAGGGCCGGGGCGGCCTGGCGGCGCAGAACCTGGCCCGTCGCATCGAACAAATGGCAATCAGACGGCTGCAACGTCATTTCTGCCACCTCGCCTTCGCGCACATCGGCAGTGCCCGGCAGGGCGGCGCACATCCGTGTGCCATCGGCGGACGTGCCATATGTGATCGACGTGCCGCCCAGTCGTTCGACCACAGTCACGTTCATCGACAGCCCACCGGTGCCCTGACTGATGTTTTCGGGCCGAATGCCGAGTTCGACCCGGTCGCCCGGCTTGGCCGTGCCGCGATCGACCGGCAGGGTCAGCGTTGGCCCTGCATCAACCTCGACTGTCACGCCATTGGCGTCCGCACCTTTCACCGTGGCCGGCAGGAAGTTCATGTTGGGCTGGCCAATGAAAGCCGCCACGAATTTCGTCGCCGGGTGATGGTACAGTTCCATCGGGCTGCCAAACTGTTCGACCCGCCCGCCATTCAGTACGACGATCCGGTCGGCCATGGTCATGGCTTCGACCTGGTCGTGTGTCACGTAGATCATCGTCGCGTTCAGTTCGCGGTGAAGCTGGCTCAGTTCCACCCGCATATCGCCGCGCAGTGCGGCATCGAGGTTCGACAAGGGTTCGTCGAACAGGAAAATCTTGGGTTCGCGCACGATCGACCGGCCAATGGCCACTCGCTGACGCTGCCCGCCCGACAACTGGCCGGGTTTCAGCGGCAGCTTGTCGGTCAGTTGCAGGATCTCGGCGGCCTTGTGCACGCGCGCCTTCAGATCCGCATCGGGCATTTTGGCCACCCGCAGTGGGAAGGCGATGTTTTCGAAAACGGAAAGGTGCGGGTAAAGCGCATAGGACTGGAACACCATCGAAATGCCCCGGTCTACCGGATGGGCGTCGCTGACATCCTGTCCGTCGATCACCACCGCGCCACTGGTCGCCTGTTCCAGCCCGGCAATCACCCGCAGCAGCGTGGACTTGCCGCAGCCTGATGGACCGACGAAAACCACGAATTCCTTGTCCTGAATGGCCAAGTCTATGTCATGCAGCACCTTGGCTGTGCCGAATGACTTGTTGATGTTCTGAAGGTCGAGCCCAGCCATGTCATGCTCCGCTTGGTTGGTTGGGGGCGGCATCTCCGCCGCCCCGTGGGTTGCCCCGTGAGTGTTCCCTTACAGGGCGTCGTCCAGTTCTTCCGCGCCAATCTCGACGAGGTTTTCCACGGTATCATCCTGAAGGATGACGCCCTGCACCATGTTGGTGAAGACCGACTGCAACGATTTGAAGTCTTCGACCAGCGGTTCCGGCCCACCGGCGCCAATGCCCGACACGAAGACTTCCCAGAAGGCATCGCCTTCGTAATAGGGGTTTTCAATGCCCAGCTTGGCGTAATCGAAGATCGGCGTCAGACCCCAGCTTTGGTCAAGGTCATACTGCGCATCGCCAGACGTGATCGCCTGCGCCAGTTCCTGCGCCAGCGCTTCGTGGCCCGACCCTTTGAACACCGCGATCGAGTCGGTGATCAGGATGGTGCCATTGCCACCATGCGGCCCGTGCGGGATCGGCACGACCAGTTGGTTGATCTCTTCCTTGTGCTGGCCACGGCCCCAGGGACCCTGGATATACATGCCGATCTTGCTGTCGTTGAAAAGATCCTTCAGCTGATCGCGTTCCCAGGCGGTCGGGCCGTCCTGCGCCACATCCACCAGCTTGCCATAGAAGGCCAACGCTTCGCGGGTGTTGTCGCTGTTCAGCTTGTTTTCGCCGGTGGCCGGGTCGATGACCACGCCGCCATTCGAATACAGGTAGTTCAGGAACTGGTGCATGGTGTTGTCGAAATCCTTGCCCGCAAGGCCGACACCGGCAGCATCCGTGTTATCGTTGATGGCCTTGGCCATCGCGTACATGTCATCCCAGGTCTTGGGCGCTTCGCAGGCCACGCCAGCGGCTTCGGCCAGGTCGCAGTTGATGTACAGCGCCTTGGTCGAAAATGCGTGCGGATAGCCCCAGCGCACACCTTCCACCGTTACGGTGTTCAGGATGCCGGGCTGGTACTTGTCTTCCATGTCGGCGGGGATTTCGGCAGGCACGATCAACCCGTTATTGGCCAGCTGGCGCAGAGTCCGGCTGCCCATATAAGCGATGGACGGCGGATCGCCTGCAGCGGCCAGCGTCAGGGATTTGTCCTGGCAGGTGCCCCACGGCACGGCTTCCATCTTGACGGTCACGCCTTCATGCGATGCCTCGAACGCATCCACAACCGCCTGATCGGCCGGGCGCACTTCGCCGCCGCACATGATGAAGTGCAGCTCTTCGGCCTGGCTTGACATCGCGGTGCCGGCCAGAAGCGCGGCGCCCAGTGTCAATGTCTTGATATGTTTCATGGTTTTCCTCCGTTGGACAATGGAAACATTGGTCTGTGTCATTCTTTCACCGCCCCCGCCGTCAGACCGGCGACGAGGTATTTTTGCAGGAACAGGAAGATGACCATCACCGGCAGAACGCCTGTCAGGGCGGCGGCCATCATCTCGTTCCAGGTCACCGACTGGTAGCCGATGAATTCGAAAAGCCCGGCGGGCAAGGGTTGGTATTCGCGCACCTGGTTGAAGGTGATGGCGAACAGGAATTGCTGTGCATAGGCGCCGATGAACACGGCCACGCCCACCACGATCAGCCCCGGCACGGCGAGCGGCAGAACCACGCGGCGCAATGTGTAAAGGCGGCTGGCGCCATCGACGAAGGCGGCCTCTTCCAGCTCGCGCGGGATCTTTTCCAGATATGACCGCAGCAACCAGATGCCGGTGGGGATCAGGAAGGCAACCCCCGGCACGATCATCGCCCAATAGGTGTTGAGCAGGCCCAGCGTCCTGAGAACCCGGTAAAGCGGGATCAACAGCACCGCGCCGGTGAACATGTTGACGCCCAGGAACAACGACAGCGATGCCGCCTTGAACGGGAAGTCCAACCGCGCATAGGCATAGGCCGCCGGGATCACGAAGATCATCGTGATGAAAGTGACCATGAACGAAATGTAGATCGAGTTCAGGATATAGCGGCCCAACAGCGGCACGGTTTCCCACATCTGGGAATAGGCGCGGAAGCTGAAGTCATCCGACCAGAACTGGTATGGGCTTCGGAACAGGTGTTCCAGCGGGCGCAGGGACGCCATGAACATTTCGAAGAACGGCAGCAGGATGAAGATCAGGAACACGGTGATCGCCGCGTAGATGCCCACCAGTTGCAGCTTGCTGTAACGGTCCATCATTCCTTGCCGCTCCCGTAATGCTTGTTCACCTTGTTCAGGAAGAACAGGTAGACCAGTGAGAAGGTCGCCAAGAGCCCCACGATCACCACCGCCCGCGCCGCGCCTTCGCCGAATTTGTAATTGCCGATGGCGGTCTTGTAGGTGTCCACGATCAGGGTCGTCGTCGCCCCGCGCGGCCCGCCTTCGGTCAGGATCCAGATGATTTCAAAGCTGTTGAAGGTCCAGATTGCCGACAAGAGCGCCATCGACACGATCACCGGCATGATCTGCGGGATGGTGATGCGGCGGAACCGGTACCAGCGCGACGCGCCATCGACATAGGCTGCTTCGTACAGGTCTGTCGACACGCCCTGCATGGCGGCCAACAGGAACAGCGTCACCATCGGCGTGCCGACCCAGACATCGGCGACGATGGCGGAATAGAAGGCGGATTGCTTGTAGGCCAGAAATTCGAACGGCCCGTCAAGGATGCCGACACGTTGCAGCACGCCCGACAGGATGCCGAAATGGCCGTTGTAGAGCCACAGCCAGCCGATCATGCCGATGGCAATCGGGATGACCCAGGGCGGCATGATAAGCACGCGGAACAGGGCGCGCCCCGGCACGGCGGCATTCAGCAACGTCGCGCCGATCAGCCCCATGACCAACTTGATGCCCACCGACAGGAACATCCAGAAGAAGGTGCGCCCGATGGTCTGGTGAAACCGGCGGCTATCGGCCAGCTCGGCGTAGTTTTCCCAACCAACGTAGGTTTCGCCACCCAGATCGGCATTGGTAAAGGACAGCCGGAAGGTTTCGGCCAACGGCCAGGCAACGATCACGGCGATAAAGATCATCGCGGGTGCCACCAATGCCCAGGCAAACCAGCCCTGGCTCAGGCGCAACCCCCGGCGCGCGGGCGCTTGAACAATCGTCGTATCGGCCATTGGCCCCCCTTGGCGTCCCCACCGTATTTCGCGGCGAATCTTGTTGTTAATTCAGATTAACCCGGCCTTCCAAAAATAGAACCAATAAAATACCAAATTTGTATTTTGGTATTTCTTTCTTGATTTATAGGGCGAAAATGCGGACTATTGGCGCGAAAATGGCCTGCACTCAACGAATTGGTATCATCCGCAGAATACCAAGAAAGACAGGGAAATGACCGCCCAAACCGACGCCGATTTCTATGATTCGACCGCTTGGTTCGAACCCGGCCGCGGGCCGCGTTACATGCAGCTTTATCGCCATGTCGCGGGCGCCATCCGCGCGGGTCTGCTGGCCGAAGACACGCAATTGCCGCCCGAGCGCCAGCTTGCCGAACGCGCCGACGTCAGCCGCGTGACAGTGCGCAAGGCCGTAGCGCTGCTTGTCGAAGAGGGCCTGCTGGACCAGCGCCACGGGGCGGGGTCATTCGTTAAGGGCGCCGCGCCGCGCCTGCAGCAATCGCTGTCCACGCTGATCTCGTTCACCGAAAACCT
>JBNKYL010000009.1:0-14135 GCA_050300875.1 Paracoccaceae bacterium | reverse complement strand
ACGGGCGAAGGGGAAGGTCATGCGTGGGCATTCGATCAGCATGAAGGCATGCAACTGATCGGCCGGGATGTTTTCGATGTGGAAAATGCCGCCATATTGCAGCTCCAGCAGGAACATCGTGTCGTCGCCGTCTTTCTGTTTGGCCGTCACGGTGTACTTGGTCGTCACCTCGTATTGATGCTCGGCCCCGCGTTTCTTGCCGTCCAGCGAAACCTGCACGCTGATTTCCGGCACGGAATTGCCGCTCATGCCTTTCTGCATCACCACGTTTTCAAACGACAGGTCTTTGATGAACTGCCCAAGCACCTGCATCTTGATCTGTGCGGGTGCCTGCGCCTGGCCCTCTGCAGTGCCGGCCGGGGTGGCTTCGTCGGTCATGGAATTCCTCGCTTTTCGCTTTGCAGGGGGTCCTAGCAGGTCACCCCGCCAGCCTCAATGCCTGGTCCAGCCGGAGGACCCGATATTTCCGCTGTTGGGTTTGACCTCTTCATAGTCGCCGTCGATCACGTCGCCATGCGGCGGGCGCGGTTGGCTTGGGCCGGGGCCCATCTGAAACTGCGCCACGGTGACCTTTTGACGGAGGTACCCATAGATCGCCTTGCGCACCCCCGGGATCAGCAACAGCAGCCCCACCGTGTCGGTGAAAAACCCCGGCGTCAGCAGCAGCGCACCTGCAAACAGAATCATCGCGCCATTGGCCAGCGGTTCGGACGGGTCACGCAGCTCTTCGAAGGATTGACGAAGACGCGACATTTCCCGAACACCCTGCTGGCGGATCATCCAGGTGCCCGCCACGGCGGTCAGGATGACGATGCCCAGCGTCGGCCAAAGCCCAATCAACCCACCGACCTGAATGAACAGCGCGATTTCGATCAGCGGAACAGCAAGGAATAGCAGAAAAAGCGGCATATTGACCTTATTCTATTATGGCCAAGCAAGGTGGACTTGACCCTGTCGACACCCTACATAGGTGCGGATGCATGGCGATGCCAGCAAACGCCGCGAAATTAGAGGGTCCGATGAATTCTTCGATCATTCAGCTTCTGGTCTTGGCCGGGATTGCCGTGTTCCTGATCCTTCGGCTTCGGTCCGTTCTGGGCACACGCGAAGGGTTTGAAAAACCCCGCCAGGAAATCCAGTCTGCGCGCTCGGGCGGACGGCGCAAGGATTTCGAAGTGATCGAAGGTGGCATTGACCGCGATATTGCCGATCATGTCCCCGAAAAAAGCCCGATGGCCGAAAAACTGGCCCGCATGAAAGGGCTGGAACCGTCCTTCAGCGTCACCGAGTTTCTGGGCGGGGCGCGCGGGGCTTATGAAATGATCCTGATGGCGTTTGAAAACGGCGATCTGGACTCGGTCCGTGCTTTTCTGTCCGACGATGTGGCCGATGCATTTAAGTTTGTCATCGACGACCGCGAAGCCAAGGGGTTGAAGATCGACGCGCAGTTTGTCGGCACCCGCGAATTGGAACTGGTTGATGTCGATTTCAATGACCAGACGAACGAGGCCGAACTGAGCGTGCGAATGGTCGGAGAACTGACATCCGTCGTGCGCGACGCGGCGGGCGATATCGTCGAAGGCGATCCCAACGAGATCAAGCGCCAGCGCGATGTCTGGACCTTTGCCCGCAAGATGGGCAGCGACGATCCCAACTGGTTGCTGGTCGCGACCTCGGAATAATGCGTCTGATCTGGGCCATAGCCTTGGCGCTGGCTGCCTGGCCGGCGTCGGCGGAAACCCGGCGCATCCTGACATTCGACGATCTGAAAGGCTGGGACACCGATCAGCACGATCAGGCGCTGGCAGTGTTCCGCAATACCTGCATGGACCTGCCAGCCGATGACTGGGCTGCCCTGTGCAAACTGGCAGGTGACGCGAAAGAGGCGCAGCCCTTTTTCGAAATGTTCTTCCGCCCGGTCCTGATCGAAGACGGCACAGCACCGCTGATCACCGGATATTTCGAACCCGAACTTCAGGGGTCGCGCCACCGCACCGCGCGGTTTCGGTTCCCGGTCTACCGCCTGCCGCCCGGCGGCGCGCCCACCTACACCCGTGCCCAGATCGAAGATGAAAACCTGCTGGCGGGCCAGGGGTTGGAACTGGCCTGGGTCGATGATGCCGTGGGCCTGTTTTACATGCAGGTGCAGGGGTCGGGACGGATCCGCCTGACGGATGGCTCGATCCTGCGGCTGGGCTATGCCGGGGAAAACGGCCACCCCTATCGGTCGCCCGGCGCCGAACTGGTCCGGCGCGGGGTTTACGGGGCGCATCAGGTGTCGTCCCGTGTGATCCGCAACTGGGTGGCCCGCAATCCGGTCGAAGGCCGCGCGCTGCTGCACGATTCGCCGTCTTACGTGTTTTTTCGCCTGATTGACGGAATGACCCATGACACCGGACCGCGCGGTGCGATGAACCGGTCGATCACGGCCAAACGGTCCATTGCCATTGACCCGTCCTTTGTCCCGCTGGGCGCGCCGGTCTGGCTGGAAAAGGGCGGGCGGCAGCCGGTCTTCCGGCTGGTCATCGCGCAGGATACCGGCGGGGCGATCAAGGGCGCGCAGCGTGCCGACCTGTTCATGGGCAGCGGCGATGAGGCCGGGCTGGAAGCGGCGCGTTTGAAGGACCGCGGGCGGCTGATCGTGCTGTTGCCCATCGACCTGGCGTTGGCCACGGCGAAAGAGCTTTGACGCATGTCCAAGCGTGGACATAAGGGCCTGTCCGCCGAAGACAGGGAACAATGGGCGCGGTTGAAACGCACGGTTCGTCCGATGAACCCATCCCCGAAACTGAAACCGTTCGCACCAAAGGGCGTCCCGGACCCGGGGCCCGAACCCACCGCCAAGGCATCGACCTTGCCGGATTTCACAGTCGGCAGCCGCGCCCGGTCCAGTGGATCGGTCACGGCTGAAGCTGCGGCGCATGTGCTGAAATCATCCAGCCCGATCGACCGCCGCACCCTGACACGGATGCGTCGCGGCAAGACCAAGCCGGAGGCACGCATTGACCTGCACGGCATGACGCAGGCGCAGGCCCTGCCGGCGCTGACCGGTTTCATCCTGCGCGCGGCGGCCGATGGCAAGCGGCTGGTTCTGGTCATCACCGGCAAGGGCCGGGACCGCGACGATGGCGGACCGATCCCCGAACGCAGCGGCGTGTTGCGCCACAACCTGCCACATTGGCTGAACTCCGGTGCCATGTCCGGGCTGGTACTGGATGTGGTGGAATCCCACCAACGCCACGGCGGCGGCGGTGCGTTCTACGTCTATCTGCGGCGGCGGCGTTAACGCCTAGCCACGCATGCGAAACCGTTCGACCCCAATGAACAGGGCCACCGTCGCAACAGCATAGTACCCTGCGATCCAGATCATCTGATCGGGATAGGTCATTCCCTTGTTGATCAGCCAGCCCGTGATTCCCGGCCCGGCCGCCGACCCGAATACCATCAGCGCAGCCCAGACTGCCTGGATCGACCCCAGATACCGCGTGCCATAGAATTCGGCCGCGAAGCTGCCCGGGATGGTGGCGAAGGACCCGGCCGAAATCGCCAACAGGGCCATCGCGACCCAGGCCGCAGGCAGGCCATCCGACAGTGACATCAGAGCAAAGGCCAGCACCTGCGGGGCCATCATCGCCACATAGGGCCGCCCCGATCCGAACCGGTCAATCGCCCAACCGCTGGTGAAGGTCGCGACGACAGACACCAATGTGAAAAACGGGATGATGGCGACGAAATCCGCATGCGCCCAGCCCTTCACCTCGGCCACGTGAACCTGCCAGAAAAACAGCGATGTGTTCCAGGCTGCTGGCCCGAAGATAACGGGCAGCGTAAACCAGAACAGCGGGTGCCGGATCATATCCATGCGTCGCCAGTGCCGGTCTTCCATCCCAGCCACGGGATTGCGTTCGGCCACCGATTGCGGCGTGCGTTCGCGGCGCAGCAACAACAACAGGATCGGGATCGTCGCCAGCGACATCGCGGCGGCAATCAGCCAGAGTGTGCGCCAATCAGCGACCGGCTTCAGTTGCACGAACCCCCAGGGCAACAAGGCCTGCCCGATGGCAAACCCCATCGCCGAAATCGCCAGCGCCCGCCCGCGCGACGCCACGAACCAGCGGGCCATGGACACCGTATTCAACTGGCTCGACATGCCCTGCCCGAAGAACCTCAGCGCCAGGATTACGACAGGCAGCGCCCAGGCCGCCTGCAACCGCGCCATCGCCACGCAGGCCAGCGCCAGCCCGATCAGGACAACGGGCGCAAGGACCCGGACCCGGAACCTGTCTGCCAAACCGCCGGCCCAGACCATGATCACCGCCGAAACCGTGGTGCCGATCGTATAGACCAGCCCCCAACCACCATGGGTTAGGTTGAAAGCCTCCATGATCTCGGCCGAAAAGATCGAGATGAAAAACGTCTGCCCATAGCTGGAACTGAAAGCCAGCAGAAAGCCCACCGCCAGCCAGGCGGCATTGTCACGGACGAAACGCAGATAATCCATGCTTCGCCCATGCGCTCATTTGTCGGGAAAGAAAAGGGGCCGGTGGCTCTCCCGCCCGGTTTCACCTTTGCTGGCGCAAAGGTTCAGCCCGGTTGGGGGTGGCCCGCTCGCGCGGGTCCCCTCAGGGGCGCTGCCCCTCTGGCCCGTGAAGGGGCCATTCACCCCGGGATATTTCGAAAATGGAGAAGCCCCGGCGTCAGAGCATGTAGCGGCCAAGGTCGGTGGAACGGGACATGTCGCCGAGGTGTTTTTCTACGAAAGCCGCGTCGACGGTGATCTCTTCGCCCGCGCGGTCGGGCGCGGTGAAGCTAAGCTCTTCGAAAACGCGTTCCATCACGGTGTAGAGCCTGCGGGCGCCGATGTTTTCGACGCTTTCATTGACCTCGAATGCGATGCGGGCCAGTGCGGCGATGCCATCTGGTTCAAAGCTGACCTTGACCTCTTCCGTGCCCATCAGCGCCGTGTATTGCAGCGTCAACGCATTGTCGGTTTCGGTCAGGATGCGGACAAAGTCCGCCTCGGTCAGGGGGCGCAGTTCCACGCGGATCGGAAGGCGGCCCTGCAGTTCGGGCAGCAGGTCGGACGGTTTCGCGATGTGGAAAGCGCCCGAGGCGATGAACAGGATGTGGTCGGTCTTGACGGGCCCGTGTTTGGTGGACACCGTGGTGCCTTCGATAAGCGGAAGCAGGTCGCGCTGCACGCCTTCGCGGCTGACATCGCCGCCGCGCGCGTCCTGGCGGGCGGCGACCTTGTCAATCTCATCAAGGAACACGATGCCGTTCTGTTCCACCGCCTCGATGGCGGCCTTTGTGACCGTTTCATCGTCCAGAAGCTTGTCGGCCTCTTCGCCAATCAGCACCTCGTAACTTTCGGCCACGGTCATCTTTTTGCGCGTGGTGCGGCCCTGAAACGCCTTGCCGAACAGGTCGCCGATATTGAACGACCCCATCTGGCTGCCGGGTTGGCCGGGGATGTCGAACATCTGCATCGGGTTCGACGTATCGGCCACGTCCAGTTCGATCATCGTGTCGTCGAGCTCGCCGCTTTTCAGCTTGCGCCGGAACATGTCGAGTGTCTGTTCGCGGGCAGCGTCCCCCGCAATCGCGGCGATCACGCGATCTTCGGCGGATTTATGGGCTGCGGCCTTCACATCTTCGCGCATCTGTTCGCGGGTCATGGTGATCGCGGCCTCGACCAGATCGCGCACGATCTGTTCCACATCGCGGCCGACATAGCCGACCTCGGTGAACTTCGTCGCCTCGACCTTCAGAAATGGTACCTTTGCCAGCTTGGCCAGACGGCGGCTGATCTCGGTCTTGCCGACGCCGGTCGGGCCGATCATCAGGATGTTCTTGGGGTAGACTTCTTCCTGCAATTCGGGGTCCAGCTGCTTGCGCCGCCAGCGGTTGCGCAGGGCCACGGCGACGGCGCGTTTTGCGTCGTTCTGGCCGATGATGAACCGGTCGAGTTCCGATACGATTTCGCGGGGGGTCAGGGTGGTCATGTGAACCTTTACGATACGGATGGGGGAAGTTTGTGAAGTGGCAAGAAGCCGGGAAGGATGCGCAGCAACCGCGCGCGGATACGTTCCCAGAACGCGCCAAGGAAAACGAGTGCCAAGCCGAGGATCAGCACGGACATCGCCGCACCTTCACCGCCAAATACCGTGCTGCTGAGCGTGACGATATAGCCGATGGCCGCGATCAGGAAGGATCGCCGGTCGATTATGATGGCGATCAGGGCAAACCCTGCCAGAACGGCGGCAAGGGCGATGTTGGCGGCGGTCGTTTCGCGAGCCAGCAGGGTTAGTGCGATGGTGTTGATCAGCGCCGGTGCGGCCACGACATGCAGCCAGAAACCCTGTGCCGAACGGCGGGTGACGCGGTGCGGGTCGCTCATGTCGAAATACATCGCCAGCGCAAACACCGCGATGCCAAGCGCCAGCGTGATCCACGCGAAGGGGCCGCCAGCAGATAGCAGGAACATATCGTCAATGCCCTGCGGTGTGCCGCTGGCATTGGCGGCCAGGATCATCGACAGGGCAAAGGCCGCCACCGCGATCATCGCCATCGCAAATGGCACCTTGAAGCGAAACCAGTAGATCGCCGTGGCCAGTGTCGCCAATGCCATGGGCAAGGGCAGGGACGAGAAATCTTCGCGCGCCAGCATGAAGGGCTGGGCCATGTAGCCCACGAACCCAGTGGCGGCATTTGCAGCGAACAGGATCGACAGCGCGATGGCGGGGGCGACCATCCGGCGGCGGTAAATGAAATATTCCGACAGCGCCCAGATCGCCACGGTTCCGATGCCACAGGCCCAAAGCACCTGCTGGCGATAGTCGATGACCGCATCGGCATAGGCCACCGCGTTCACGGTGACCCAACCGAAGGTCAGGATGCCCAGACCCACGACGATGAAGATCTCGTTGAACCCACGGAACAGTTCGAACGGTTCGTCGCCTGCGGCCAGACCTTCGCGGTGGCCGCGCCGGCTGTCGGCCAGCGCCTTCAGGTTTGCGGCCTGCGCTTCGGTGACGATCCCGGCGCCGACCGCAGCCCGCAGGTCGTCGCGGTCGATCATCCGCCTGCGACCTCGACCGTCAGATTGCCATTGGTATACACGCAGATATCAGCAGCAATCGCCATGGCTTCGCGCGCAACAGCTTCGGCATCCTTGTCGGTGTCCATCATGGCCCGCGCGGCGGCCAGTGCGTAATTGCCCCCCGACCCGATGGCGGCCACGTCATGCTCGGGTTCCAGAACGTCGCCCGCTCCGGTGATGACCAGCAGCGTCGTGCCATCAGTGACGATCAGCATCGCTTCCAGCTTTTGCAGGTATTTGTCGGTGCGCCAGTCCTTGGCCAGTTCGATGGCCGCGCGGGTCAGCTGGCCCGGGGTCGCGTCCAGTTTCGCCTCGAGCCGTTCCAGCAAAGTGAAGGCATCCGCTGTCGATCCGGCGAAACCCGCAACGATATCCATACCACCCGAGGTCAGCCGCCGTACCTTGCGGGCGCTGCCCTTGATGACGGTCTGGCCCAGGCTGACCTGCCCATCGCCGGCCACGACAACCCGCCCGCCCTTGCGCACACCGATGATCGTAGTGCCATGCCAACCGGGGAAATCGTTGCTCATATCGCGGCTCCTTTAACGTTCTGGGCTATATGGAACCGGGCCGCCACACATGCAAGTCCGCGCCTCGGCGTGCGCCAGCACGCTGCCCCCTTGTGCCATGCAGATTTTTGACAGAAATCCGTCCCCTAGCGGCAGTGGCCGGAACCTCCCCTGCGGTTACAAAAGGTCGCGCACCACGCGAGCGAAGATAGCCGCGCCTGTGGGGACCAGGCTGTCGGGGAAGTCATAGGCAGGGTTGTGCAGGGGCGGGCAGTCCGGGCCGCTGCCCAGAAACAGCATCGCCGCCGGGGCGATCTGACCGAAGCGACCGAAATCTTCGGATGCGCGCATGGGCGGGAAATCGTCCGAATGGCGGACACCGATCCGATCCATGGCGCGGCGCAGGATCGCGGTGGGTTCAGGGTGGTTGTCACAATGGTCGAACGCCTCGTGATAGGCGATCTCGTGCCCGACACCGTGACCTTCGGCGCTGGCCCGGACCAATCCTTCGACCGTTGCGACCAAATCGGCCATGCCGTCATCGGTCAGGCAACGCAGCGTCGCCAAAAGGCGGGCGCGGCCCGGCGCAATTCCAAAAGCCGGTTCGCCCAGTTGCGCGTGTGTCACCGTGATCAGCCGGAAACCAGCATCCGTCACGTCGCCGTGGGCCAGCCCGGTCAGGGCGGGGATCAGTTCCGCCAGAACCGGACCGGGCGACACCCCGTTGCCGGGTTCCGCTGCGTGGGCTTCCACCCCGGTCAGGGTCAGTTCCATTCCGCGCGACGCACAATTGGCGGGCCCGTCGATCAGGCGCACTTCGCCCAAGGGGAGCCCCGGCATGTTGTGCAGTGAAAACGCGAGATCAGGGCGGATGCCGTCAAAGCGCGCATCGGCAATGACCGCCGCCGCCCCCGCGCCGGTTTCTTCGGCCGGCTGGAACAACAGGACGACGCGGCCCTTGCGTGGCGGCGTGCGGTGCAGCATCCGGGCGAGTGCCAGTAGCGTCACCATATGCCCGTCATGGCCGCACAAATGTCCGACGGTGGGCCTGGTCGACCGATGGGGCCGATCACCGGTTTCCTGCACGGCGATCGCGTCCAGTTCGCAGCGGAACACCAGCGTCGGTCCATCTTCTGCGCCTTTCCAGATCGCCGCGACACCGGTGCCGCCCAAACCGGTCAGGATCTGGTCCGGCTGTTGATCCGACAGAGCCGCCACAATGCGGGCCGCCGTTTCATGTTCGTGACCGGACAATTCCGGTTCGGCATGTAGTGCGTGGCGAAATGCGATCAGGTCGGAAATGTCGGCGTTGCTCAGCTTGTCCATGGCACGACCCAATCCCAGCAAAAAGGGCCGGTCAAGGTGACCGGCCCCGAAATCTCAGCGCTAGACGCTAGCGGATCAGATTGCTTCCTGAATCCAGCTTTCCAGCGCGGCCTTGGGGGCTGCGCCAATCTTGTTGGACACAACTTCGCCACCCTTGAACATGAAAAGTGCCGGGATGCCCCGCACACCCAGCTGGCCGGGCGACATGGGGTTTTCGTCAACGTTCACCTTGACGATTTTCACCTTGCCTTCGTATTCGGCCGACAGCTCTTCTAGAGCGGGGCCGATCATTTTGCAGGGCCCGCACCATTCCGCCCAGAAATCGACGACAACGGGAATATCGGACTGCCGGACTTCGGCGTCGAAGGTGGCATCGGTTACGGCGTGGGTGGCCATTTGGGCATCTCCTGAACATGCGGTTTCGGGTTGGAAACCTAGGTAGGGGGGCCGCCAAGGTCAAGATATGGTTTGTCGCACCGCAGCATTCATCACGATATCGTGGGGCAGGGTCATAAGCTGCGGCCGGGCGGTCCACAAAATCTGCATGTTTATGCGGTGGTTGGGGAAGGTCTGCGCGATTGCGTGGCGATAGGCAGACATTTGCATCAGGATTTCAACCGGCACATCTGATGCCTGTTCGGGCGGGGCGGAGTGCGACTTGAAGTCGACGATGGTGACGTCCGTGTCCGAAACGATCAGCCGGTCGATGACGCCGGCGATTCGTTCGCCTGGACCGGCACTGGCCGAAACGGCGACCTCGGCCAATGTGTCGGGCGCGAAAATATGGCCGAAGTCGGGGTGGTTCAGGACAGCCAGCGCTTCATCAAGCACGCCCGCATTGTGGTCGTCGGGCAGGTCCACGACGCGCGTCGCCAGGATCGCTTTTCCGGCATCGCGCCAATCAGGACGGTCGATCAACGGAAGCTCTTCCAACAGCAGGTGAATCGCCGTGCCGCGCTGGGCGGCAAACTGGGTGTCGCCGCGTCCGGCCAACGTTTCGGCAGCATCTTGTCCAAGCTTGGACGGGTTGATGATGGTCTGCCTTGGCGGCGGCGCGGGCGCATGGTCGCGGGCCCAGCCTGGCAGGGCGATGACCGGTGCCTTCGTGCTTTCCGGTTCGACGGCGGTCACGGCCCAGTCGCCGTGCTGGTGGCGCAGACCTTCGCCGATCCTGTCGATGGAAATGGGCGTGGCACCGGCCTTTTCGACGGCATTCCACATGCGGGTGTGCCAGCTTTTGTCATTGCTGGCATCCTTTCCGGCGCCGCAGATGATCAGCCACTTTTCGGCCCGCGTCATCGCCACGTAGAGAAGACGCAGGCGTTCTTCCGCGCGCATATCGGCCTCGGCCGATTTCGCGGCGTCCGACAGGTCGGTGTGTTCTGCGCCGGGCGACGGCCAGATCGCGTGGCCATCATCGGTGATCAGGGGTTTCACGCGGTTGTTGCCGCGCGCTTCGTGGGTTTCGGGCAGGATCACGATGGGCGATTCCAACCCCTTGGCGCCGTGGGTCGTCATCACCCTGATCTTGTCGCCCGCGCTTTCGGCCTGCCGCTTGATTTCGGTTTCATCCACGTCCAGCCAGGCCAGGAACCCGGTCAGCGATGCAGGGCCGGTGGCTTCGTAGTCGCGGGCCAGTGACAAGAGCGCATCGACACCTTCGCCCGCCTCGACCCCCAGCCGCGCCATCATGCGGATGCGCCCGCCCCAACGGGTCAGCGCGCGTTCCAGGAAATCATAGGGCGACATCAGGTCGGCCTGACGCATCAGGTCGGACAGCATGGCGACCTGTTCGGGGAAGGTGTCCTGCCTTGCGACCAGCCGCCGCCAAAGCGGGGTCTTGCTGCGCCGGTGGGCCAGTGTGAACAGGTCCTGTTCAGTCAGACCGAAAAGCGGTGACCGCAACGCTGCGGCCAGCGACAGTTCATCCTGCGGCAGCGCGCAGAACGCCATCAGCGCCTTCAGGTCCTTGACCGCCAATTCGCCCGACAGTTTCAGCCGGTCGGCCCCGGCCACCTGCAAACCCGCCCCTTTGCAGGCGCGAATGACCTCGTGGAATAGGTCGGATCGCCGCTGCACAAGGATCAGGACATCGCCCGCATGGATGGGCCTGAACCCGCCCTTGCCATCGGGGATCGGGGTGCCGACCATCGCGCGGATCTGTTCGGCAATGGCTTCGGCCAGCACCACCTTGTCATCATCAGGGGCAACCAGGTCGATGGGGTTGAACCATTCGGGATCGTCCTTTTCGACCTTTTCATAGCGCACCGGCCAGATATCCACCCGCCCCGGCATGTCCGCCTTGAAGGCGATGTGATCGGCATCGGTGAATCCGCTTCCGTCCAGTTCGCCAATGACATTGTCGACCACGTTCAGGATCGCGGCGGACGAGCGGAAAGAATGGTGCAGCGCACGGTTGTGCAGGGTCTGGCCCAGATCGGCCAGCCGCGCATCGAAGTAGTCGCGCATGTTGTCGAATTCGGCGGGGTCGGCGCCCTGAAACGAATAGATCGACTGTTTCGGGTCGCCCACGACAAAGAGTGTTCGGTTGCGTGGGTCGCTGGCATCCTGCCCGAAATTCTGCGCCAACAGCCGGATCACCGCCCATTGCGCCGGGCTGGTATCCTGTGCCTCGTCAACCAGGATGTGGTCGATCCCGCCATCCAGCCGATACATGACCCAGGGCGCAACCGCGTCGTCGGACAAAAGCCCGGTGGCCTTTTCGATCAGGTCGTCGAAATCCAGCCAGCCGCCAGCCGCCTTGGCGTCGGCATACCGTTTCAGGAAGGCCTGCGCGAAATCCTCCAGCGCAATGGTCCGCGCGGCGGCACGTTCGGCATGGATGACGGGGCGCAGATCGGCGACCAGTTCCATATAGGCGTCGGCCTCGGCGGCGAGGTCGGGCATGGCCTTGCGCAGGTCACCCACCATGACCTGCCCGCGCCCAGCGGCCTTGGGTCCTAACGGATTGCTCTTGGTGCCAGGCCCGAAGACAAAGGCGTCAATCACGATGTCCAGATCGTCCGCACCGGGATCGTTCACATTCAAAGCAGCCAGTTTGACGGCAACCTTTTGGTCATTCGCGCTGGACCCTTCCAACGCCTTGACGAGCCGCCGTATCAAATCCACCCGGTCCGGCGTGAAAAGCTGCGCGGTCAGGTGATCGAGTTGCGGCTCACCCTGCAATCCGAAATCCGCACGTATCTCTCCCGCGGTCCGCGCCACCGCATAGGCCGCGCGTTTGCCGGCCACCGCCTTGGCAAGCTCGGTCAGGTCTGGGTCGCTGATCAGCCGGGCGATGCCGCGCAGGGCCGGTTCGTCTGACCCACGCGCCATGTCGCGCAGGATCTGTTCGTACAGATCGCGCGCCGCCCGGTCGTCCAACTCGCGGAACAATGGGGTGACCCCGGCTTCCAACGGAAAGCGCCGCAGCAGCGCCGAACAAAACGAATGGATCGTCTGTATCCGTAAGCCGCCCGGCGTTTCGATGGCGGCGGCAAACAGCGTGCGCGCCAGCCGCAGCCGTTCGGCATCCATCCCCTGCGCCACGCCCAGCCCGCGCAGTTCCTTGCGCAGGTTGATGTCATCCATCATCGCCCAGCTGCCCAATTGCTTGAACAGCCGGTTCTGCATCTCGGCCGCCGCGGCCTTGGTATAGGTCAGGCACAGGATGTTCTGCGGATCGACCTCGCCCAGCAGCAACAGCGCCACCCGCGTGGTCAGCACCCGCGTCTTGCCGGACCCGGCATTGGCCGACAGCCAGGTCGAGGCTTCCGGCGTGATGGCGTCAATCTGCGCCCGCGTCGCGTCGTCGAAGTCCATCATGTCAGCGCGATCCTGACCGGGTCTGCCGTTTCGTCCCATTCGCCCAACCGCGCCAGATGGTCATAGTCGCCATCGAACCGGGTTGTCTTGATCGCCCGGCGGGATGCGAAGCCCTTGTCAGGCAACTGGTAGGCTTTCAGGAGCGTGACCAGTTCGTCACGAAGCTGCGAAATCATGTCCGGCCCGTAATCCGGAACGCTTTCGCCGCTGTCTGACCCGAGCCCGATATAGGCGACCTTGTCAGCGGTCAGCGGGCCGAGTTTGTCGAAACCACCGGCCTGCAACATGACGGCTTCCAACAGCAACTGCTTTTCGAAATGCGTGACCTCCTTGTCGCCGGGCGGCTTGCCGGTCTTGTAGTCGTAGATCACGGCCCGGCCGCCGGGCAGAACGTCGATCCGGTCGGCCCGGCCCTTGAGCCGCATCCCGACTTCGTCCAGCTGCACCTCGCCCGTCTGTTCCAATGCAGATCGCACCAGCCCGGCCTGACGCGCCAGTTCATCACTGACCAAACGGCCCGCCACGGGGGCGAATTTTTCCTGCCACAGGATGCCCATTTCATCCCACGCGCATTCGGCGTCAAACCGGACCCGCATGCGCGCTAGAAGATCGGCGACCACCGCCGTTTCGGGGGCCGAAAGATCGCCCTTTTCGATGAACTCTTCCATCAGGTGATGCAGGATATTCCCGCGTAACCGGGCGTCAGGAACGGGTCGGATCGGGTTCAGCCGATAGAGGCCCAGCACCCGTTTGGCATAAACCGCATAGGGGTCACGGATCAGGTTGGTGATGTCGGTGATGCTCAACACCTTGGGTCGCGCCTTTTCGGGCGGGGCTGGGGCAGGACGCGGGGCGGGGTCCACCGTTTCGGTGGGCTGATCCAGTTCTTGCGACAGCCGCAGATAGGTCGCGCCACGGTCGCGCATGGCTTCCATCGTGGCCTTGCCTTTGTCGCCCATGCCCAGCAACAGGTTGTCCAGCCGCGACAGCCAGCGGGACGGCACTGTTTCTGCCTCGGCATCGCGTTTGGCGCGGGTCAGGATAACGTGGTTCGCGGCAATCGCCTGCTGAAAGTCATGCGCGGCCAGACCGATGTTGCGTTCGGGCAGCAACATGCCCGCCTGCCGTCGCAGGTCGCGGTTCAGCCACGGATCGGCGCCGGGATGGGCGGGCCAGATACCGTCATTCAGCCCGCCCAGAATGACCAGATCGGCGCCCTGAACGCGGGCTTCCAATGTGCCCCAGATCATGATGTCTGGATGCGGCTGGATCGGGTCACGAGCTTCTCGGCCTACGGCGAAGGTTTCGAACAGGTCGATAAATTCGGGCGCATTCATCGCCCCGGCGAAATCCGTTTCGGCCTGCAGTTCGGC
>JBNKYL010000008.1:0-5774 GCA_050300875.1 Paracoccaceae bacterium | reverse complement strand
CGCGCAGCACGGGCAACATGGATTTCAGCCGGTCCTGCCCGCCCGATGACGACAGCTGCGCCATGACCGGGGCGACGGCGGCCAGCGCGGCGTCGCGCGCCTGCAACCCTGCTGGGCTGATCGACACGAATTTTCGGCGCGCATCGTCCCAGTCGGGACGGATATGGACATGGCCGGCTGTTTCCAACTTGCCCAGCGTATTGGTCATGGCCCCACGCGTGACGTTGAAAACCCGCGCCAGTTCGGCAGGCGAGCGTTCATCATGCACGTGGGCCAGATGGTTCAGCACTGAAAAATGGCTTAACTCCATGCCCTTGGGCAACAGCCGCCCGATCCGACCACGCGCCAGCTGGTCGACCATGAAAATCTCCGACAGGACGGAAATGGCGACAGGGTCGTTTGTGGTGGTCGTCATGGGTTCAGGGCCCGGAAATTTCACGGTCATGGTTCAACGAAGGGATACGGGCACGGGCCCGCACAACATCGCCGGGGTCAATATCGACGAAAGTTACGCCCGTTTCCACCCCTGCATCGGCCAAGACCTCGCCCCAGGGCGATATCGCCATCGAATGCCCATGGGTCTGGCGCGGTTTACCCGCGGTTTGTGCATGTTGACCGGTTTGCGCAGGCGCCAGGATGAAACAGCCATTTTCGATGGCACGGGCGCGCAGCAGGCTTTCCCAATGCGCCGCGCCCGTCACCGGCGAAAAGGCCGCTGGCACGGTGATGATCCCGGCCCCGGCCTGCGCCAGACGGCGATAAAGATGCGGGAAGCGGATGTCATAGCAGACCGTCAGCCCGATCTTGCCCAGCGCCGTATCGGCCAGAACCGCACGGTCGCCCGGCCGGTAGCCCGCCGATTCGCGGTAGGTTTCGACCTCGTTCACGGTCACGTCGAACATATGGATCTTGTCATATTGCGCAGCGATGGACCCGTCCGGCGCGATCAGGAAGGACCGGTTGGCGAAACGCCCGTCCGCATCGTGGGTTTTCAGCGCCAGCGATCCGATCAACAGCCAGATGCCGTGATCCGCCGCCGCCTGCCGCAGCGCGGGCAGGGTTGCGTCATCGTCCTGATGGCGCAGCACATCTTGCTGATGGGCCCGGCTGGTCGATATGCAATTCGTGACCTCGGGCGTCAGAACAAAGCCCGCACCACCGGTGGCGGCCTGCGCGATCAGGTCAAGCGTAACGGGCAGGTTCGCCGCCGGGTCATCCCCGGAGCTCAGCTGAACCAGCCCCGCGCGGATCACGCGGTGGCCGCTAGCATCGGGTCAAGTTTGCCTTCTGCATCCAGTTCGGCCATGTCGGTGAACCCGCCGACATGGGTGCCGTTGATGAAGATCTGCGGCACGGTGTAACCGCCGTTTGCCCGCGTCATCATTTCCTGCCGTTTGGCCGGATCGCCCGCGACGCTGATTTCCGCAAATGCCGCACCTTTCTTGGTCAGCATCCGCTTCGCGGCCATGCAGAAGCCGCAGGTGGGGGTGGTGTAAATTTCGACTGTTGCCGACATGGCAGGGCTCCGCCTTAAATTCCGTTTGGTGAATATTTAGGGTTCTTTTGCCACGCGCGCCAGTACCGTCACGCAAATGCGACCAGCCCCCGCGCCTGCCAGCGCATCGGCGCAGGCCGCCAGCGTCGCACCGGTCGTCATCACGTCATCAACCAGCAACACATCGCGGCCCTGCACGCGCCAGGCCTTGTCGCGGCACATCTGGATCGCACCCGCCATCTGCGCAAATCGCGCCTCGCGCGTCATGCCGTCCAGCACCGGGGTGCGGCGCGGGCGGATCAGCAGGTCTGTTGCGGCATCCAACCCAGCGTGTTGCGCCATGGCGCGCGCCAGCAAGGCGGACTGGTTGTATCGCCGCCTGAGCAGACGCAACCGGTGGATCGGCACTGGCACGATCAAAGGATCGGGCGGCAAGATGGGCCGTGCGGCGGTCAGCATCCATTTGGCCAAAGGCCCGGCCATATCCGTGCGGTCACCATGCTTGAAGGCCAGCACCATCGACCGCGCGCGCCCCTGATAGAGCAGCGCCGCACGGCCCTGCGCCCAAGGCCGGGCATTCGCCATGCAATCGTCGCAATGTTCGGCCCGGTCGGATTGCCCCGGCAATGGCGTGCCGCAGGTGTCACAAGTCAGGCCGCCGATGAACGGCGTTTCGCCACGACAGCGCCCGCAGAGCAGCCCATGTTCCATAACCGGGTCCTGACAGGACAGGCAGGTGGGCGGATAGATCAGGTGAAGGATCGCTTGCATTCGGGCCCTTTGCCGATAGGTTGCGCGGCCATGACAGAAACCCGGCCCCGCCTGACCGACCGCGCCGCCCTGGCTCGCAATCGCGCCCGCGCCGCGGCGGGCGACGGGGATGCGATGTTCCTGCACGCGCTGGCGCGCGATGAGATCAAGGAAAGGCTGGAACTGGTTAACAGGACCTTTACCAAGCCGGCGATTGTCACGGGATTTCCGGCTTTTTGGGCTGATTTAGTGCCTGACGCCGTGGTGGTTCCCGATGACGACGTGCTGACCCTGACGCCCGGTGCGCATGATCTGGTCATTCACGCGATGGGTCTGCATTGGGCAGACGATCCGCTGGGCCAGATCATCCAATCGACCCGCGCGCTGCAACCTGACGGGCTGTTCCTGGCCTGCCTGTTCGGGGGCCAGACCTTGTATGAACTGCGCGGCAGCCTGGCTGAGGCCGAGGCCGCCGTGACCGGCGGGTTGTCGCCGCGCGTGGTGCCGATGGCCGAAATCCGTGACCTTGGCGGGTTGTTACAGCGCGCCGGGCTGGCTCTGCCGGTGGCCGACGCGGTGGGGCAGGCGGTGACCTATGGCGATGCGTTTCGGTTGATGCGTGACCTACGCGCGATGGGCGAAGGCAATGCCATGGCCGCCCGGTTGCGCCGCCCGACGCGCCGCGCCGTTCTGATGCAGGCGGCTGACCTTTACGCCCGGAACTTCAGTACCGATACCGGCATAGCCGCCAGTTTCGACCTGATCTTCCTGTCCGGCTGGTCGCCGCATCCCGATCAGCCCAAGCCCCTGCGTCCCGGCAGCGCCAGCCATTCGCTGGCCGAGGCGCTGGACCGCGCCAAATCGAGCCCCGGCGATTGACGGCGGGGCATTTCCGTCTATTTCCAACCCACACGCCAATGAACAGGACCGCATATGACCCGGCCAGACCACGCCCCGCATGACCACCCTGCCCTGCCCGGCGAAAAAATCGGCGTCTTGGTGGCCAATCTGGGGACGCCCGATGCAACCGATTATTGGTCGATGCGGCGATACCTGTCGGAATTTCTGTCGGACCAACGCGTGATCGACTATCCGCGCTGGAAGTGGCAACCGATCCTGCAAGGGATCATTCTGTCGAAGCGTCCGTTTTCATCGGGCAAGGCCTATCGTTCGATCTGGAACAACGAGGCGGATGAAAGCCCGTTGATGACCATCACAAAGGCTCAGATTGCCAAGCTTAGACACGAATTGGCCGGTCTGGGCGACAACGTCATGGTCGAATTTTGCATGCGCTACGGCAATCCGTCTACGCCGGACGTGGTGCGCCGGATGGTAGATGCCGGATGCCATCGCATCCTGTTCTTCCCGCTTTACCCGCAATATGCCGGGGCGACGGTAGCAACCGCGAATGACCAGTTCTTTCGCGCGTTGATGGACATGAAATGGCAGCCGGCCAGCCGCACCGTCGCGCCCTATTTCGATCGACCCGATTATGTCGAGGCGCTGGCCGCATCGGTGACACGCGCCTATGGTGCGCTGGATCATGAACCCGATCTGCTGATCTGTTCCTATCACGGGCTGCCCGAACGGTATCTGACCGAAGGCGACCCCTATCACTGCCAATGCCAGAAAACGACGCGGCTGCTGCGCGAAAAGCTGGGCTGGGATCAAAGCCGCATCATGACCACCTTCCAAAGCAAGTTCGGCCCGGAAGAGTGGCTGAAACCCTACACGGTCGAGGAAGTCGCGCGGCAGGCCGAGGCTGGGAACAAACGAATCGCAGTGATCGCGCCGGCCTTCTCGGCCGATTGCATCGAAACGCTGGAAGAGATCCAGGAAGAGATCCGCGAAAGCTTTGTCGAGGCGGGCGGTGAAAGCTTCACCTATATCCCCTGCCTCAATGACGATGACGCGCATATCGCCATGATGGCACAGGTGGTGCGCGAAAACCTGTCAGGCTGGATATGACCGGCCAGAAATGAAAAGGGCGTCCGAAAACGGACGCCCTTTTGCTGTAAACCTTGGGTTTCCGATTAGTTGGAAACGGCCAGAGCAACCAGCAGCAGAAGCATCAGCGGAACCATCAGGCCGCCAGCGGACGAACCGGAAGCTTCTTCAACGACCGGAGCCATGTCCATCATCGGGGCATCCATGCCACCGGCGAAAGCGGCGCCAGCGACGACGGTCAGGGCGGCTGCAAGAGCGAGTTTCTTCATATTGTCCTCCAAATTGCCGTGGCAGGGGTCTGCAACGGTGGAAAGCTACGTTGTAGGACTCGTATAGGACGTGCATCATGCGCACTTCCAGCAAAAAAAATGTCAAACAGGCAAAGACTTGCCGATTTGTGGTTAAATCAGCAACACTTGCGTGCCGTTCCGGGCGTATCCGAACAGCTCGGCGATGTGTTCGTTGTACAGCCCGATGCAACCATTCGATGACCGACGCCCGATCTTGCGCGTGTCATGGGTGCCGTGAATCCGGTAATATTGCCAGCTTAGATACAGCGCATGGGTGCCCAGCGGGTTTTCGGAACCGGGGCCGATGTAGTCCGGCCATTCGGGGTTCCTCTCCTTCATGGACGGTGTTGGCCGCCATTCCGGGCCTTCGACCTTGCGCACCACGGATGTCCGACCCTTGCGCGTCAGGTCTTCGGTCAGCGGCACGGATGTGGGGTAAAGCTTGTAAACGCTTTCATCGGCAGACCAGTAATGCAGTGCGCGCGATGTGATATCGACCAGGATCGCGCCTTTGTTCAGGTTCGCGAAATAGGGGCGCCAGTCCAACGTGCGGAAACTGGATGCGTTTCGGCGTACGGTCTGGCTGATTTCAGCCTCTATTTCGGTGGAATTTTCGGTTTGCGCCAATGCGCGCCCGGCAAATGCGGTGGCGGCAGTGGCGGCAACGAAACCGCGGCGGGTCATGGTCTTGGCGGTGGTCATGGAAGGCCTTGTTCGCGTCTTTTCAGGTCGTGGCATTCTATGTCTGCTTTGCCGCACCTGCAATTCAAACAGATGTCATCGCGCAGCACTTGGGCTTTATTCCGCCGCAACTTCCCGCTAGGCCTGTCTGACGAACGGGTTCTATGGGGTTATCAACAGCCATGTTGCGTGTGATTCTTTCCGCCATTCTTGGCCTAGGACTGCTGGCTGCCTGCGAGGCGCCACCATCCACGACGCTTGGCACCGATGGCAAGCCCCTGCCCCGCATTTACCGGATCAGCCCCGGTGAAACATCGACGGTCCAGTTCCGAATGCTGGATTCGGTCAACGCCCTGCGCCGCGCCGCCGGTGCGCCGCCCGTGCAGTTCAGCGCCGAGCTGAACGCCGCCGCCGCCACCCACTCGCGCGACATGAGCCTGCAGAACCGGCCCTGGCATTTCGGATCTGACGGGTCGTCGCCGATCGACCGTGCCGCGCGCGCGGGCTATCCGGGTATCTTTTTGGGCGAGGCGATCTCGGAAACCTACGAGTCCGAGGTTGAAACCCTGGCGGCCTGGATGGAAGAGCCTGGACCACGCTCGGTGATTCTG
>JBNKYL010000007.1:0-3019 GCA_050300875.1 Paracoccaceae bacterium | reverse complement strand
AGGCCGCAACGCCGAACCCGGTCGCAGCGGCGGGCCCAAGCCTGGAAAGCCAGGCGCTGACGGCCTATTACAAACGCGTGGAAGAAGGCCTGATCCGGCAGGGGTTGTTGCGCGTTGATGCCGGTACGCGTGACGCCCCGTTTGACAGCCGAAACCTTGCGGACAATTTCGAACGCATCGCGCTTTATGAAGAATACACCACCACCGGCAACCGTATCATTCCCCGCCAGACCCCAAGCCGCCTGCACCGGTGGGACGTGCCCGTCACGCTGAACCTGCATTTCGGCGAAACCGTCGCGGTCGCGCAGCAGGAACGCGACCGTGCCAGTGTGACAAGTTATGTTGACCGGCTCTCCCGGGTCACGGGCCACCCGATCCGAATGGTCGACAGTGGCGGGAATTTCCACCTTTACATCGTCAATGAAGACGAACGGCGCAATCTGGGCAGCGACATCCAGGCAATTCTGCCCGGCATTTCACCTGCCGCCGTGGCCGCCGTCACGGATATGCCCCGGTCGACCTTTTGCCTGGTCTTCGCCTGGGATCCGGGCGACAGCGGAGCCTATGCGCAGGCGGTCGCCGTGATCCGGGCCGAACATCCCGAACTGCTGCGCCTGTCCTGCATCCATGAAGAACTGGCGCAAGGTTTGGGCCTGTCCAATGACAGCCCTGCGGCGCGGCCGTCGGTGTTCAACGATGACGAGGAATTCGCCCTGCTGACCCCGCATGACGAATTGCTGCTGAAGATGCTTTACGACCGCCGGTTTTCGCCCGGCATGGGCCCTGACGAGGCCCGCGAGATTTCCCAAACGATTGCCGCCGAATTGATGGCGCCAAGTTCACCCTGAACCCAAGGAGGTTACGATCATGGGTATTTTTGATTTTCTGGTCGGTGAATTCATCGACGTCATCCACTGGGTCGATGACACGCAGGACACGATGGTCTGGCGGTTCGAACGGTTCGGGCATGAAATCAAATACGGTGCCAAGCTGACCGTGCGCGAAGGCCAGGCGGCCGTGTTCGTGCATGAAGGCGAGATTGCCGATGTCTTCACGCCCGGCCTTTACATGCTGGAAACCAACAACATGCCCGTGATGACCAAGCTTCAGCATTGGGATCACGGGTTCCGGTCGCCGTTCAAGTCGGAGATCTACTTCGTCAACACCACCCGGTTCACCGACCTGAAATGGGGCACCAAGAACCCGGTCATCTGCCGCGACCCCGAATTCGGGCCGGTGCGCATCCGCGCCTTTGGCACCTATTCGGTGCGCGTGACCGATCCGGCGCGCTTCTTGACGGAAATCGTCGGCACCGATGGCGAATTCACCATGGACGAAATCAGTTTCCAGATTCGCAACCTGATCGTGCAGGCCTTTGGACAGGTCATTTCGAAATCCGGTATCCCGGTGCTGGACATGGCCGCCAACACCGCCGATCTGGGCAAGCTGATCGCGCAGGAAATATCCCTGACCATCGCCGAATACGGGTTGGAACTGCCCGAGTTGTATATCGAAAACATTTCACTGCCCGAAGCCGTCGAACAGGCATTGGACAAGCGCACGTCCATCGGTGTCGTGGGCGATCTGAACAAATACATGCAGTATTCCGCCGCCGAAGCCATGACCCAACCGGCGGGCGCCGCTGGCGGTGCCATGGGCGCAGGTGTCGGGGCTGGGATGGGGCTTGCGATGGCGGGGCAAATGATGGGTCAACCCGGACCTTGGGGCGCAGCGCCAGCCGCCGTTCCGCCCCCGCCGCCGGTCGAAAAGGTCTGGCATGTCGCCCGAGACGGGCAGACCGAAGGCCCCTATTCGCGCGCCACGATGGGCCGCATGGCCGCCGATGGCAGCCTGACACGGGAAACCCATGTCTGGACCGCGGGTCAGGATGGCTGGAAAACCGCCGACGAGGTGGCCGAGCTGGCGACGTTGTTCACCATCCTGCCGCCGCCACCCCCGGGCAGTTAAATGCTGCCCTCCCAGGCTGACATGGCCGAGTTCAACTCGAACGTCGAAGTCACGAAAGCGCCGTGGCTCAACGCCTGTTGCGCTTGGGTTTTTTGGCCCTTTTCGACCAGGCGAGCAACCTCGCCCGCCGCCATATGAAACGCGACATGGGCTTGCATGACGCGTTGAAAGGCGGGACTTCCCGCAACCTCGCTATCGGTCTTGATGATATGCAGCCATTTTCCGAACCCGCACTGGTCATCGCAGAAAATGTCCGCCGATGGTTTGGGAAGCTGGCCGGATTGAACGGCGTCGGACAGCGTGCGTTTCCACTTGGCATGGGCCATAACGGCCTGATTGATCTGATGCTTGAGCGTTTCATGGTCCATGGGCTGCTCCCGCGCGTTACCTTTGGTCGAATTTCGGATACCTCCACCCGATAGCCGCCAACTGCAAAGAAAGGCTTAAACCCGGCGATGCCCGATACCGTGGCGGAAAAACAAGAAGCCCAGCACAGGTTTCCCTGCGACAGCTGCGGCGCCGATCTGCGGTTTGACCCGCAAGCGCAGCAATTGGTCTGCGATCACTGTGGCTACACGGAACCCATGGGCGAAGATGTTTCGTCGCCCAATCTGGAGGAACGCGATTTCCAGGCCGCCTTGGCCCGCGATCCGGGCAGCGTGGAAACACAGGATATCCGTCTGGCGCGATGCGAAAACTGCGGTGCGGCCATCGAATTCGACGATGCGACGCATGCCACCGAATGCCCGTTTTGCGCCTCGCCCCTGGTCATCGGCACCGGTGAAACACGGCAGATCAAGCCGCAGGGCCTGGTGCCTTTTGCGGTCACGGAACACGACGCCCGCAAGGCGATGTCGGATTGGCTGGGCCGGCTGTGGTTCGCCCCGGGCGGCTTGCGCCAATACGCCCGCAACGGGCGGCGCATGTCCGGTATCTATGCGCCCTACTGGACCTTCGATGCTGATACAAAATCCAGCTATACCGGCGCGCGCGGCACGGTTTACTATGAAACCCGCACCGTGCGCCGCAACGGCAAGACCGAAACCCAACG
>JBNKYL010000006.1:0-4450 GCA_050300875.1 Paracoccaceae bacterium | reverse complement strand
TCCCGCAACTCAGCGTTCGTGCCACTGTCGGGGTCACTGAACCTATCGCGCATGAGGTGTTTGCAGGGGCCGCCGAAGGACGCGGGCTGGCATTTCGGCGGCGGGTCGATGGCGGATACACCCTGGCGCGCGGATTCTTCCATGAATTGTTCATCGGGCCTGACGCGTTTCGAAATCTTCCGGCCTATCTGGGCCAATTGGCGGCGCATCCTTTTGGCACGGTGTACAAACCTGCTGCGCCAAAGGGCTTTCCCGATGGCTGGGGCACATCCCGCAACTGGGCAGATGACGAATCCAGCCCGTTCGAGGTGGTGCGCGTGTTGAACCCCACACCCCATCAACCCACCGCCCGGCGGTTGGCTGACCGGTTTGCGTCGCTCTATCCGGCGGTTGGCCCTGTGCGATTGCGTCAGGCTTGGGCCGGGATGATCGACCTGATGCCCGATGAGGTCCCGATCGTCGACCATGTACCGACCCTGCCGGGCCTGACATTGGCCACGGGCATGACGGGACATGGGTTTGGCATCGGGCCGGGCATGGGGCGGGTGGTGGCTGATCTGGTCATGGGCAAGGCACCGGGCCATGATCTGACGGCGTTTCGGTTCGACCGGTTCTGACCGCCTTGCCAAGCCCCGCGATCTGCGCCAGCCTGCGCCAAACCTTCAACAGGAGTCGTACCCCATGCCGGTCAAGAACCGCTTTGCCGAATTACTGCCCGAAATCACCGAATGGCGACGGGACATGCATGAAAATCCCGAAATTCTGTTCGAAACGCACCGAACTTCGGCGTTGGTCGAAGAGAAGTTGAAGGCGTTTGGGTGCGACGAAGTCGTGGGCGGCATCGGGCGCACCGGCGTAGTTGGCGTGATCCGCGGAAAGACCAACAATTCCGGCAAGGTAATCGGGCTGCGGGCCGATATGGATGCGCTGCCAATCATGGAAGCCACGGGGCTGGAATATGCGTCCAAGACGCCGGGGGCAATGCATGCCTGCGGACATGACGGGCATACGGCAATGCTGCTGGGGGCGGCCAAATACCTAGCGGAAACGCGCAATTTCGACGGAACGGCGGTCGTGATCTTTCAGCCCGCCGAAGAGGGCGGCGGTGGCGGCCGCGAAATGGTCGACGATGGCATGATGGACCGCTGGGGGATCGACGAGGTTTACGGGATGCACCATTGGCCGGGCATGGCACCCGGCAAATTCGCGATCCGGCCCGGCGCGTTTTTCGCAGCCGCCGATCAGTTCGATATCGTGGTCGAAGGCAAGGGCACCCATGCCGCCAAACCGAATGCCGGTATCGACACCACGGTTGTGGCCGCCCAGATCGTCATTGCCGCGCAGACCATTGCCAGCCGCAACGTCGACCCGGTCAAGCAGCTGGTCGTGTCGATCACGTCGTTCGAAACAGACACCAAGGCGCATAATGTGATCCCGCAGCGGGTGCATCTGAAGGGCACGGTGCGGACGCTGGATGGCGAGGTACAGGACATGGCCGAAAAGCGGCTGACCGAGATTGCCGAAGGCACGGCGGCGATGATGGGGGCCAAAGCCACGGTCGATTACCGGCGCGGCTATCCGGTGATGGTCAATTCCGAGGAACAGACGGAATTTGCCGCCGAGGTCGCAAGTTCAGTGTCTGGCGGTTGCGACGAGGCGCCGTTGGTCATGGGCGGCGAGGATTTCGCCTTCATGCTCAATGCGCGACCCGGTGCCTACATTCTGGTCGGCAATGGCGACACCGCGATGGTCCATCACCCGGAATACAATTTCAACGACGACGCGATCCCGGCGGGCTGTTCATGGTGGGCGGAAATCGTCGAAAAGCGTATGCCTGCGGCGTGAGCTGATGGTTTGAAGCCCTTCCTTATCCTGCAGCTGCGGCCGGAAACGGAGGCCGCCGATGATGAATTCGCGGCGATCCTGGCCAAGGGCGGGCTGACCGCCGATCAGGTTGTGCGCGTGCGGCTGGATTGCGAGGACATGCCCGAAAGTTTGTCGCTGGACGATTTTTCCGGGGTGATCGTCGGTGGTGGGCCGGGTTGCATTTCCGACCCGCCAGACAAGAAAAGCCCCGTCGAGGCCAAGATCGAGGCCGCAGTGCTCGGGTTGATGCCCGAGATCACGGCGCGCGATTTTCCATTCATGGGTTGCTGTTACGGGATCGGTATCCTGGCCCACCATCTTGGGGCCGAAGTATCGAAACGTCGATTTTCCGAACCCGTCGGCACCAGCCCATGCGTTTTGGAACCGGCAGGCCGGGACGATCCGCTGACGGCCGGGCTGCCGCAGGCGTTTGACAGTTTCGTGGGCCACAAGGAAGCGGTTCAGGACCTGCCGCCCGGGACTGTGTCGCTGATTTCATCCGGACCTTGCCCGTACCAAATGATCCGTTACGGGCAAAACGTCTATGCCACGCAATTCCACCCCGAAGCGGATGCTGCAGGGTTCGAAACGCGGATCAACATCTACAAGCATCGCGGGTACTTTCCGCCGGAAGAGGCGGAAGGCCTTATCGAAATGTGCCGTGCGGCGGATGTAACGGCGCCGGAAACGATCCTGCGGAAATTCGTGGATCGCTACCGCGATTAGGCGTTCTTCTTTGCCGCCTTCTTGGGGGCTGCGCGCTTGGTCGGTGCCTTTGCCGCCACCGATTTCTTGGCAGGGGCGCGTTTGCGCGTGGCGGGTTTTGCCAATGCGGTTTCCGCACGGAACCAGAAATCCTGATCCTGACCATGCGGCTGCCCAGCATCGAGCCACATCAAGTAGGCAGATTCGGCGATTTTGGCTTCGTTGACAGCGGATTGGGGCATTTCAAATCCTTTCCAGATAATGTTGGCGCTAACATTATGCGACTGCAGAAAGAAGTGCAAGGTTTTGCTGCAATGCAGCGTCGATGCGCGTTCAGCCGCCCGTGTGGCTCATATGCCGGGATACCTGGCCGTCGGCGCGTTGCCTGGAATAATCGAAATCATGGCCCTTTGGCTTCAGCGAAATCGCCCGTCGGATCGCCGCCACCAACGCCGCATCATCGCCCGGATGATCGCGCAGCGGCGCGCGCAGGTCAGCCATGTCTTCTTGTCCCAGGCACATGAACAAGTCGCCGGTGCAGGTCAGGCGGACGCGGTTGCAGCTTTCGCAGAAATTATGCGACAGCGGCGTGATGAAGCCGATTTTCTGTCCGGTTTCAGCCAGTTGAACGTATCGCGCCGGGCCGCCGGTGCGTTCGGCCAGGTCGGTCAGCGTGTAACGTTCAGCCAGCGCCGCGCGCACGTCCTGCAAAGACCAATACTGGCCGATCCGTTCCACGCCTTCCATGTCGCCCATGGGCATGACTTCAATCCAGGTCAGGTCCATGCCGCGCGATGCGCACCATTCGGTCAGGGTGAACAGTTCGTCTTCGTTGAAGCCCTTCAGCGCCACGGCGTTGATCTTGATGCGAAGCCCGGCGGCCTGTGCGGCATCGATGCCTTTCAACACCTGGGGCAGGCGGCCCCAACGTGTAACGCGGGCGAATTTGTCTTCGTCCAGCGTATCAAGCGAAACATTGACCCGCCGCACGCCGGCAGCCGCCAGATCACCCGCAAAACGAGCCAGTTGCGACCCGTTCGTGGTCAGTGTCAGTTCGTCCAGCGCACCGCTGTCCAGATGCCGGGACATGGACCGGAAGAACGTCATGATATCGCGCCGCACCAGCGGTTCACCCCCGGTGATGCGCAGCTTGCGCACGCCAAGGCCGACGAAGGCGCTGCACATCCGGTCCAGCTCTTCCAGCGTAAGAAGTTCTCTCTTGGGCAAAAACGTCATGTTTTCCGTCATGCAATAGGTGCAGCGGAAATCGCAGCGATCGGTCACCGAAACCCGAAGGTAGGTGATGGCGCGTTGGAATGGGTCGATCAGCGGGGCGTCCATGCCTATGACCTATGCCTCAGCGGGCGTTGCGGCAAGGGTGAAAACCCGTTGTCGGTCCGGACCTGCCCCCATATTGTCCGCCCTAACGGGGAGGCTGCATGCAACGCAAGGTGATCGACAGGCAGGGTTCGTGGGCCGACATGCGGACGGCGTTCCATTGGCATGTGCCGGACCGGTTCAACATCGCGGAACGCTGTTGCGACAGCTGGGCGGCGTCCGATCCCGAACGGTTGGCGATCAGGCATATCGGCGAGGATGGGACGGTCGAGGACTGGACCTATGCGCGGCTGAAAGGCGCGAGTGACGGGCTGGCGCAAGCGCTTGCGGCGCGCGGCGTGCGGCGCGGTGACCGGGTGGCGGTGTTACTGCCGCAATGCCCGGCGGTGATGATCATGCATTTCGCGGTGCAGAAGCTGGGCGCGGTCATCCTGCCGCTGTTTTCGGCTTTTGGCCCCGATGCGCTGGCCTATCGGCTGGGTGACAGTGGTGCCGTCGCGGTGGTCACGGATGGGGATAACCTGTCGAAGATCATGGAAAT
>JBNKYL010000005.1:0-2868 GCA_050300875.1 Paracoccaceae bacterium | reverse complement strand
TGTCTCCGTCGGGGACCGTGTGGCGATATTTGCGGGCTCTGGCGGGTTGGCAGAATACGGGGTGTTCGATGCGAGCCGTTGCGTTCGATTGCCGGATGCGATGCCGATGGCGGAAGCCGCCGGATTTCAGGTGGCCTATGGTACCAGCCATCTGGCGCTTGCCCGGCGTGCGCACCTGCGGGCCGGCGAAACGCTGGTCGTGTTGGGGGCCGCGGGTGGTGTTGGTCTGACAGCGGTGGAAATCGGCGCGGCCATCGGCGCCCGTGTCATTGCGGTGGCACGTGGGGCGGACAAGCTGAAGGCCGCACAAGATGCTGGCGCGGCACATCTGATTGACAGCGACACTGCGGACCTGCGGGCCGAGTTGAAGGCCCTGGGCGGATTTGACGTGCTTTACGACCCGGTCGGCGGCGACCAGTTTCGCGCTGCGATGCGGGCCGCGAAACCACTGGCGCGGTTGATCGTTATCGGGTTTGCCAGCGGCGATGTCCCGCAAATTCCCGCCAACCATCTGTTGGTCAAGAACCTGGATGTGATCGGGTTCTACTGGGGCGGCTACCTGAAGTTCGCCCCTGAAATCCATCGCGACAGCATGGCAGAGCTGTTTGAAATGTATGCAAACGGCCATCTCAAGCCGCATATCAGCCATACCTTTCCGCTGGATCGGGCGGGCGAGGCGCTGGACTTGCTGGCGAGCCGCAAGGCCACCGGCAAAGTCGTCGTCACGATGCCTGCGCCAGACGCGGACGTTCGCTGAACGCGGTGCGGATCAGGTCGGCCAGATGGGCCACCGCCGGGTGTCGCGACGCGGGCCGCTGATACAGCATGATCCCTAGATCGCCCAGTTCCGGCAGGCTGCCCTTGTGGTCGATCACCTCGGTCTGAACCTGCGCGGTGCCTTGCAGCCGGGCATGCACGGCAAGATCGGCGCTGACCAGCGCGTCGACGGACCGGGTCTGATCCGAATCAATGGCCATTTCCCACGCGATACCTTGCGCGGTCAGGGCCGCCTGCACGCGCGGGCGGAACAGGCAGCGCTGTTCAAAGGCCAGGGGCAGCGGTCTTTGCCGGAAGGCCACGCCACCCGGTGCGCCGATCCAGACCAGCGGGATGCGCATCAGGCAGGTGCCGCCCGGGTCGCATTCGTCTTCGGTGGTCAGGATCAGGTCAGCCTCGCCGCTGGCATAGCTGTCTTTCAGCAGTTTGGTGAAGGACGATGTCAGCTGCACCTTCATGCGGGGATAATCCAGATGAAAGCGGCGCAGAACCTGTGGGATCACCGGGTAGACGATGTCATGGGGCACACCCAGTGAAATCTCACCTTCGTACGCGTGGTCGGTCAGACGCGTGAACGCTTCGTCATTCAGCGCCAGCATCTGGCGGGCATAGCCCACCAGTTGTTCGCCCGCCGTGGTCAGGGCGATGGTGCGCGCGGATCGGTCCAGCAGCTCTTCGCCCAATGACTCTTCCAACCGTTTGAGCTGCATCGAAACCGCCGATTGTGTGAGGTTCACGTAGGCGGCGGCGCGCGTGACGCCGCCGAGATCGGCAACGGCCACCAATGAACGCAATGCGGTGAGGTCCAGATTTCGAGACATATCACAGGCCTTGATGATTGAAGTCAAAAACATTCATTTCACAAATGTGATGCCAAATGCAATACCCATCATCAATAGCGATGAAAACCGCACGACACATCAATTCTTGAAAGGATACACCAATGGCACAGCGTTCGATGGCCCTACATCTGCCCCACATCGCCCCGTCCGGGCTGACCCGCCAGTTCTTCCGCGCCCTGGCCGCACGTAAACAACGGAATTCCTTGGCGAAATTGGACGACGGGCGCCTGACCGATATCGGCCTTTCGCGCGCCGAAGCTGACCGGGAGGCCGCGCGTTCCTTCTGGGACGTTCCCAACCATTGGCGCAGCTGAGGTCACACCAGCGCAGGATCGCGGATTTCGTGATGGAAATCCTTGAAAATGCCACGATGAGAACCGATATTTCAGCCTAAGTCCGGGATGCATAAGTGTCCCGGCCACGGACTATGAACAGGAGAAGTTCCACATGGCTGATTATCAATCTGTTCGCGCAGGCGCCGGCGTCCGCACGGCGGAGATTGACGAGGGTCTGCGCGCCCATATGAACAAGGTCTACGGCACGATGTCGGTGGGCCTTCTGGTGACTGCACTTGCGGCCTGGGCTGTGGGCACAAGCCCGGCCCTGATGTCGATTTTCCGCGACCCGATCACGCTGTCCCCGAATATCCTGGGCTATGTGGTGATGTTCGCGCCGCTCATCATGGTTTTCGCCTTTGGTGCGATGATCAACCGCCTGTCGGCGGCTGGTGCGCAACTGTTCTTCTATGCCTTCGCCGCGGTGATGGGCATTTCGATCAGCTGGATCTTCGCCGTCTTCACCGGCGTGTCGATCACGCAGACCTTCCTGATTACCTCGATCTCTTTCGCAGGCCTGTCGCTGTGGGGCTATACCACCAAGCGTGACATTTCCGGCTGGGGGTCGTTCCTGATCATGGGCCTGATCGGCCTGATCCTGGCGATGATCGTCAACATCTTCCTGCAGTCGCCCGCGATCATGTTCGCGATCTCGGCGATCGGCGTGCTGATCTTTGCAGGTCTGACCGCCTATGACACGCAGAAGATCAAGACGGATTACATCGCCCACGCCCACGCGATGGACAGCGAATGGCTGGCCAAATCGGCGATCATGGGGGCACTGAACCTCTACCTCGACTTCGTGAACCTGTTCATGTTCCTGCTCCAGTTCCTCGGCAATCGCGAGTAACGCGCGGGGCAGATCGACTGATGCGGGCCGGTCCGAAAGGGCCGGCCCCTTTCGTTTCGGGACC
>JBNKYL010000004.1:0-4116 GCA_050300875.1 Paracoccaceae bacterium | reverse complement strand
TTTGGGTTTCGGTTCCGGAATCGACTCTTTCAGAATTTTGGTATATGGGTGCAGCGGTTCGGAAAGTACCTTTTCCACGGGGCCCATTTCCACAATATTGCCGCGTAACATAATGGCAATGCGGTCGCTGATATAGTAGGCCGTGGCCAGATCGTGTGTGATATACAACACACTGACCCTATATTGATCTTTCAAGTCTTTGAATAGATTGACAATCGACATGCGCAGTGAGGCATCCACCATTGAAACCGGTTCATCAGCGATAAGTAGCTTCGGTTTCGTGATCAGCGACCGGGCAACACAGACACGCTGCAACTGGCCGCCGGATACCTGGTGCGGATAGCGATTGCCAATGGTTTCGGGGTCCGGCAGCGACAGGGACCGGAAGAGTTCCACCGCATCGGCGCGGGCTTCGGCATCGGGGCGCAACCCCTGCCGGACGGTGGCGGCGATGGTCTGGTCAATCAGCCGGTGCGCAGGGTTGAACGATGCCGCCGCCGATTGCGCGACATAGGTCATTCGCGTGCCCCAGAGCTTCTGCTTTTCGGCCTCGGACATGGCGCGCATATCCATGCCATCGAACATGATGGTCCCGCCGTGAATGCGCGTGCCGGGTTGGGAATAGCCCATCGCGGCCTTGCCCAATGTGGACTTCCCCGCCCCGCTTTCACCGATCAGGCCTAGCACTTCGCCACGCTTCAGCGTCAGATCGACACCCTTGATGATCGGGTTCCATTTCTCGTCCGCCCAGCCTTCGATCCGGACGCCGCGCATGTCCAGCAATAGATCAGTGCTCATCACGCAACCCCGAAGATTTGTGCAGGAACCAGTCGACCACGAAATTGACCGCCACGGTGATCAGGGCGATGGCTCCTGCGGGCACCAACGGGGTCAGCCCTGCCTTCAGGTCGAACTTGGCGAACTGGATCAGGTTGGCGGTTTCGCGCACCATCGTGCCCCAGTCGGCGGCGGGCGGCTGGATGCCAAGGCCCAGGAAGGACAAAGAGGCGATGGTGAGGAACACGAAACAGAAACGCAGGCCAAATTCGGCCACCAGCGGCGGCATGATGTTTGGCAGGATTTCACGCCGCATGATCCAGCCCAGCCTCTCGCCGCGCAGCTTGGCGGCTTCGACATAGTCCATGACGACGACCCCGACCGCGACGGCGCGGGTCAGGCGGAAGACGCGGGTCGAATCGAGCACCGCGATGATGATGATCAGCGATGTCGCCGATGCGCCGAAGATCGACAGAAGCATCAGCGCGAAGATCAGCGACGGGATCGCCATCAGCACATCAACCGCCCGCGAAATCAGCTGATCCAGCCAGCTTTGGTTGATCGCCGCGACCAGACCCAGCCCACCGCCGATGAAAAACGCCAACAGCGTGGTGACAAAGGCAATGCCGATCGTGTTACGCGCGCCATAGATCATGCGGGAAAATATATCGCGGCCGATCTGGTCGGTGCCGAACACATGCCCGTCGCCCCAGGGCAGATAGGCGGCAAAGGAATTGTCGGCCTCGCCATAGGGTGCCAGCCAGGGTGCGAAGATCGCCACGAAGATATAGGCCGCGATCACCAGCATCCCGAAGATCGCAGTCGGCGGCGCCTTTTTCAGGCCGATCCACATGCGTTGCCAGCGCGTCCGGCGAGTCTTGACCAGCGCCACTTCGGCGGCGGCGGAATATCCCTGGTTTTCACTCATTTCGGGTGCAACAATCTTGGGTTGGTGATGATGCCGATGATATCGGCTGTCAGGTTCAAAAGGATGTACGTGGCGGCGAAGATCAGCGCGCAGGCCTGCACGACAGGAATGTCACGGCTGGACACCGCATCAACCATCAGCTGGCCAATGCCGGGATAGACGAACACGACCTCGACCACCACGACGCCCACGACCAGATAGGCCAGGTTGAAGGCTATGACCGTTGCAATCGGCGCCCAGGCATTGGGCAGCGCATGTTTCAGGATCACCGCGCGGGGTGGTTCGCCTTTCAGCCGGGCCATTTCGATATAGGGGCTGGCCAACAGGTTGATGATCGCCGCCCGCGTCATTCGCATCATATGCGCCACGATCACCATCGTCAGGGTCAACGCAGGCAGTGTGCAGGTATAGATGCGCGTCATCATCGGCATGCTGGCATCGACATTGGCCAGCGACGGGAAGACCGGCCAGAGCGTACCCAAGAGCAGGATCAGGATGTATGCCACGAAGAATTCCGGGAAGGAAATCGTCGTCAGCGTCAGGCTGGACACCAGCTTGTCGTAGAAGGAATTGCGCTTCAACGCCGCCGTAATGCCCAGGAACAGGGCCAGCGGCACGGCGATGATGGCCGTCATGCTGGCCAGGAACAGGGTGTTCATCAGGCGCGGCACGACCATGTCGGCCACGGGCCTCGACCGGTCGACGCCGGATGCGTTGCGGCCTGAAAACGACGTGCCCAGATCGCCCGTCGCCACCGACCCGATCCAGTCGAAGTAACGAATGATTGCGGGTTGATCCAACCCCAGTTCGCGTCGGAAGGCCGCTACCGTTTCTTCGGTCGCCGCCTGTCCCAATACCGCCTGCGTGAAATCGCCGGGCAGCATTTCAATCGATGAAAAGATGATGATCGAGACTACGAAAAGGGTCAGAAACCCAAGTCCCAATCGCTGCAAGACCGTCCGGATCACCGGATGCATGTCTTCCCCCTGTCCTAGTCGCGGCCCGTTTTTCGGCCATCGTTGTCCCACGTTAGGGCGACCATGATGCGAATGTAAACATGCATTCTCAAATGTCGTTTTTGTCGGATGCTTTGCACACCAAAATTTCCCCGCGCGAAATTTATTGATTTGCACCTGCCACCATAAACGTTAGCCTTGGGACGGGAAATGACCTGCACCGTCGAAACGGTGCCAAAAAAAAATGTGAAACAGGGAGACCCCCAAATGACGTCCATGAAAGACAAATATATTGCCCAGCAACGCGCGCGCCTGTCCGCAGGTTTCGTGTCGCGGCGGCAATTCATGACCTCGATGGTCGCGGCCGGCGTAGCCGTGCCGACGGCCTTGGGCTGGGCCGACAAGGTCATGGCCGCAACGCCGAACAAGGGCGGCACGCTGATCCTGGGCCGTGGCTTCGGCTCGACCACCGACTCGCTGGACAGCGGCACCTACGAAAACAGCTTCATGACCTCGACCGGCTTCATGTACGGCAATGCGCTGACCGAAGTTGCGCCGGACGGTTCGCTCGTGGGCGATCTGGCCAGCGACTGGGAAGCAAGCGCGGACGCCATGACCTGGCGGTTCAACCTGCGCCAAGGCGTCGAATTCCACAACGGCAAGACGCTGACACCGGATGATGTGATTGCCTCGCTCGACTATCACGGCAATGAAAATTCGAAATCGGCTGCCAAGGGCTTGTTGTCGTCGGTTCAAAGCATGACCGCCGACGGCAATTCCGTGGTGTTCCAGCTGTCCGAAGGCAATGCCGACTTCCCCTATATCATGTCGGATTACCACCTACTGATCCTGCCCTCGTCCGATGGCACGATCGACCCGAATTCCGGGATCGGCACCGGGCCCTACGTGCTGGAAAACTTCGAACCCGGTGTTCGCGTTACCGCTACGCGCAATCCGAATTACTACAAATCCGACCGCGCCCATTTCGACTCCGTCGAAATGCTGTCGATCATCGACGTCACCGCACGCCAAAATGCGCTGATGAACGGGTCGGTCCACGCCATCGACCGTGTCGACCCGAAAACCGCTGGTCTGCTGGGCCGCGCGCCGGGGATGCGGCTGTTGGAAAAGACCGGCTATCTGCACTACACTTTCCCGATGCGTGTCGATACCGCGCCGTTCGACAATTACGATCTGCGCATGGCACTGAAATACTCAATCAAGCGGCAAGAACTGATCGACAAGATCCTGCTGGGCCATGGCGCGATGGGCAACGACCACCCGATTTCGACTGCCGTGCCCTACCACGCGGCCTCGCTGCCGCAGCGCGAATTCGATGCGGACAAGGCGAAGTTCCACTACCAGAAATCGGGCCATTCCGGCACGATCCAGCTGTCAGCCTCTGATGCGGCCTTTGCGGGCGCAGTCGATGCGGCACAGCTGATCGCAGCTTCG
>JBNKYL010000003.1:0-4119 GCA_050300875.1 Paracoccaceae bacterium | reverse complement strand
ATGTTATGTAGGCGGCAACCCCTCCGGCGATGCCGCCCGCGATTGATCCTGGAATTCCGGCCTCCCCCCTCGGATCGACATACCTGGCGGGGTTCTGCAGTGCGTAATTGTACACACTCGCCCCATCCACCAGCCCCAGCGGGTCGGCCTGGATGTAGCGCCCGGTGGTGGGGTCGTAGTCGCGCATCAAGTTCTGGTTCGATGCGCCTAGAACCTGACCCTCAAGGAAGTTTCCGAGGTCTCCAGCCCCAACCGCCGCCCGACCGCCTCTGCCGCCAGGGGGGCCATGGCGAATTGCACCTTGGACGCGGCCAACCCATGCGCCCCGCCGGGCCCCGACAGCATCGCCCATAACTCGGGTTCGATCTGCAAACGGTCGGCCGTGCCGTGGATCGCCCATTCACCTGCGATTTCGGATACCGTTATATGCCCGCCCCAGGGCATCGCGGCCTCAAAACATTGCAGCAGCAGGAAGGCAAGCTTGACCTCGCCGCGTCCCTGCGCGCCGCGCGGTTGCCAGTCTATCACCACCCGGCCCAGACCACGTGCCACATCGCGCAGGATCGCGGTGATTTCGGCCTCGCCCACCGACTGTTCCGCAGTGGCCGACCCATAGGCAATGCGGAAATACCGGATACGTGCATTGGCGTTTTCCACGCTTTCCTGGATCAGCGACATTTCCGGGGTGGCGGTGTCTATCGACATGCCCAACAATTCCAACCCGTTGCTTATTGCGCCGAGCGGGCTGATAAGGTCATGGCAGATGCGCGATCCGATCAGGTCGGTCAGTTGCGTGGCGTCATGGGTCATGGGCAAGGAGAACTCGGGTCATTGCAGGATGGAAACGATTTTCTTGAACCGGGGATGATCGTCGAACACCCCGATCAGCCCGACTGGGGCAGGGGACAGGTGCAGTCCCGCATCGGGGCGCGGATCACGGTGATGTTCGAACATGCGGGAAAGGTAGTGATCGATGGTAAACAAATTCTTCTTGTCCCCGTCGCTGAAAATTGAAGGATTTGCACCTTATGCGTTTATTGTCGTGACTATACGCAACCTTAGGTGCAAATCAACGCGTGACAATTCCGACAGTTGCATAAAAACCGACCCCGCCCTAGAAGCGCGCAATCGTTAACCTCGGTTCAGTTGGGCCCGCATGCAGACCACGGATCGCCGTTTTGAGACTCGCCTGGCACAGAATGCCGATGACATTCGCGCGGCCCAGAAATTGCGGTATCAGGTTTTCGTGGAAGAGCTGGGGGCCAGCGGCGACACGGTCGATCATACGGCCCGCGAAGAACGCGATCGCTTTGACGACTATTGCGAACACCTGCTGCTGATCGACAAATCTGCAGAAACGCCGCGCGTGGTCGGGGCCTACCGGATGATGACCAATGACCACGCCGACCGCGCCGGGGGGTTCTATTCGGCATCCGAATTCGACCTCGACCCGCTGTTGAAGGATGGCCGCAAGTTGCTGGAACTCGGCCGGTCCTGCGTGCATCGCGACTATCGCGGCGGTACGTCGATGTATCACCTGTGGAATGCGATGGCGCGCTACGTGCTGGATAATGACGTGCAGATCATGTTCGGCACCGCGTCCTTCCACGGCACCGACCCGGCGGCGATTGCCCAGCCGCTGGCCTATCTGCATGCCAACCATCTGGCCCCGCCCGACCTGCGCGTGCGCGCGCGGGAATATCAGCGCATGGACCTGGTCGAGCCGGACCAGATCGACCGGGTGGCGGCGATGGCCGACACGCCTGCGCTGATCAAGGCCTATCTGCGGCTGGGTGGTTTCGTGGGCGATGGTGCCTATATCGACCATGATTTCAACACCATCGACGTTTGCCTGCTGATGGACACCACGCGCATGAACGCCAAGTCGCGCGAAAGCTACACCCGCAAGGCACGCCGGTGAGCCCGATTTGGGGCAGCGATGTCCAGCCGCCCGATCACGGGCGCATCCGGGCAGCGGGCTGGGCGCGCGCCGCGATCCGTGGCGTGCCGTTGGTGACCCTGGTTTTTGGCGGCTTGCTGCTGTTGCTGCTGGTTCGCCAGATAGAACGCCCATTGCATGGCCAACGCCGCCCCTGGACCCCGCATATCACCCGGGCCGTCTGCCGGGGTGCCTTGCGGTTCATCGGGTTGCGTCTGGACGTGCGCGGCCGCGTCGACCCGCGTCATGGCGCGGTGGTGGCCAACCATTCCAGCTGGCTGGACATTTTCGTGCTGAACGCGGTCAAGAACATCTATTTCGTGTCCAAGGCCGAGGTCGCGGGCTGGTTCGGCATCGGCTGGCTGGCACGCGCCACCGGCACGGTCTTCGTCGAACGCGACCGCAAACATGCCGCCGCCCAACGCGACATGCTGCGCGAACGGCTGGATCTGGGCCATAAGCTGCTGTTCTTCCCCGAAGGCACGTCCACCGATGGCCGCCGGGTGCTGCCGTTCAAACCGACGCTCTTTCAGGCGCTGATCGACACGCAGGCGCAGGGCCTGACCGTGCAACCGGTCTCCGTGACCTACCATGCGCCAAAGGGCGAAGACCCCCGCTATTACGGCTGGTGGGGCGACATGGAGTTTGGTCCGCATCTGATCCGCCTTTTGGCCGCGCCACGCACGGGATCGGTGACGGTGATCTACCATGCCGGACTGGCCGTGACGGATTTCATCGACCGCAAGGCGCTGGCGAAAGCCTGCGAAACGTCGGTGCGTGACGGTGTTCTGTCGGAACTCACCCCGTAGGGAGCGTGATTTCACGCACCGCCCCGAATGCCGTCAATAAGCCGCCAGGATCGCCCTGAACGCCGCCGCCGGATCATCCGCGCCCCAGACCGCGCTGCGCAGGCCGAAGAAATCGGTGACCGGGGCCAGCGCGGCCAGATCGGCGGCGCGCAAGCCGCCTTCGGCCACCACCGGCACTTCGATCATCTGCGACCACCAGTCGAACAGATCGCGATCCGCCACCGTGCCATCGCCCAGCCCGGTATCGACCACCGGGCCGAAGCTGACGTAATCCGCCCCGGCTTCACCGGCATTCATCCCGTCATGGCGGGACGCGCCGCAAAACGTGCCGACAATGGCATCCGCGCCCAGCTCGTCACGCGCCTTGCGCACGGATCGCGCGCCGTCGGTCAGGTGGACACCATCCAGGCCCAGCCGTTCGACCATTCCCAGATGGCTGTCGATGACGATGGCCACGTCGCGGGCATGGGCGACCTCGCGGCAGGCATCGGCGGCGCGGGCGATGTCATCGGCGTCGCGACTGGACAGCGACAGGCGCAGGCAGGCCACGGGGCCTGCATCCAGAACGCGGGCCAAGTCACCGGGAAAGCTGGATAAACTGATCTCCGGCGGGGTGATCAGGTAAATCTGCGTGCGCTCTTGATCTGCCATCGTTTGCCCCCGGCCTGCATCGTTTCGCGCTGCTATAGCGCAGGCGGGGGGCCTTGGCTACTTCGGCGGCAGGCTGGACGCGTTTTCCAATGCCAGCCGCATCCATGTGCCGCGCTTGGCATCATCGGCATAATCTTCGTCCAATACATCGACGAAGCCCTTCATCACGCGGCCGGTGAAATCCATCGGCCGCGCGCCATCCACGGCCATCGCTTCGGCTTCGCGTTCCTTGCCGACACGAAACATCGCACCGCCCTTGTGGATGCCGCCGATCATGTTGCCGTTCAGCAGGAAACATAGACCGCCGAACATCTTCTTTTCGGTGATGCCCTCGACGCCCGCCAGGTCGTCCCGCATCATCGCGGCCAATCCTTTGTCATAGGCCATGTGTTCGCCTCCACTTGCCAACCCGAACGGCAACAGCGTATCAGCGGCCCGCCCCGCCTGTAAACGAGCACTGACATGACTGCTGACATCATCCCGCCCGCCTTCGTGCTGGTCCGCCCCCAGATGGGCGAAAACATCGGTGCGGCGGCGCGCGCGATGTGGAATTTTGGGCTGGACCGGATGCGCATCGTGGCCCCGCGCGACGGCTGGCCCAATCCGCGCGCCGTGGCGATGGCGTCCGGCGCCGGGCGGTTATTGGACGATGCGGGGCTTTTCGACGATCTGCCCGCCGCATTGGCCGATTGCACCCATGTCTATGCCACCACGGCACGC
>JBNKYL010000002.1:0-18630 GCA_050300875.1 Paracoccaceae bacterium | reverse complement strand
TGTCGGGCGCTACGATACCCGGCCTGATCTTGCGCCACATGCCACGCTCCACAGTGATAGCGCGCAGGGATCGCTGAACCCCGAAACGCCGGCCCCGACCCCTGGGCTGCCCCTCGGCTGGCTTGCTGCCCTTCTGATCGTGCCGCCGGTGCTGGCGGCCCTCATCTTCCTGGTACTGACATGACGCAATCCAAGACGCTCTTTTCAAACGCCCGCCTGATCGACCCGGAGGCCGGGACGGACGTCATCGGCTGGCTGTTGGTCGAGGGTGGAACGATATCGGCAGGCGGCACCGATGGTGCAGCGCCAGCCGCCAATCAACACATAGACGTGGGGGGCAAATGCCTGGCCCCCGGGATCGTCGACATCGGCGTCAAAGTGTCCGAACCAGGCGAACGACACAAGGAAAGCTATGCCTCTGCCGGGCGTGCCGCGGCGGCGGGCGGGGTGACCACAATCGTCACCCGACCTGACACGTTGACACCGATCGACACACCCGAGGTTCTGGAATTCGTCCGCCGCCGTGCCGCCGAAGATGCGGGGGTTAACGTCGCCCATATCGCCGCGCTGACCCGTGGCCGTCAGGGCCGCGAAATGGTCGAACTGGGCTTTATGCTGGACGCGGGCGCCGTGGCCTTTTCCGATGCCGACAATGTCATCGAAAGCACCAAGGTCGCGTCGCGTTGTTTCACGTATGCCCGATCGCTTGGTGCGCTGATCATTGCCCACCCGCAGGATCCCGGCTTGTCGGCCGGGGCCGCCGCGACGTCTGGCAAATTCGCTTCGCTCAAGGGCCTACCTGCCGTGTCGCCCATGGCCGAACGCATGGGGCTGGACCGCGACCTGGCCGTGGTGGAAATGACCGGCGTGCGCTACCACGCGGACCAGCTTACCGCCGCCCGGTCGATCCCGCGCATCGAACGGGCCAAGGCGAACGGGTTGGACGTGACCGCGGGCGTGTCGATCCATCACCTGACACTGAACGAACTGGACGTTGGCGATTATCGTACCTTCTTCAAGGTCAAACCGCCCTTGCGCTGCGAGGATGACCGGAAAGCCATGGTACAGGCCGTGGCAGACGGGGTGATCGACGTAATTTCATCCATGCACACGCCGCAGGACGAGGAATCCAAGCGATTGCCCTTTGAAGAGGCCGCATCCGGGGCCGTCGCGCTTGAAACGTTGCTGCCCGCCGCGCTTCGCCTCTATCATTCCGGCGACCTGTCACTGCCGCAGCTCTTTCGTGCGATGTCGCTGAATCCGGCCCGCCGCCTGGGCTTGGCCGGCGGGCGTCTGGCGGCCGGTGCGCCAGCAGACCTTGTGCTGTTCGATCCCGACACGCCTTTCGTGCTCGACAGGTTCAAATTGCAGTCCAAATCAAAAAATACACCCTTTGACGGCGCGCGGATGCAGGGCAAGGTTTTGGGCACCTGGGTCGGCGGACGCAGGATCTTTGGAGGGGGCCAATGATCACAGTTATCGCATCAGTCGCGGGGTACCTCTTTGGATCAATCCCTTTCGGCATCGTCATAGCGCGCCTGTTCGGGCTGGGCGACCTTCGCCAAATCGGGTCGGGCAATATCGGCGCGACCAACGTGCTGCGCACCGGCAACAAGCTGGCGGCACTGCTGACGGTTCTGTTGGACGCCGGCAAAGGCGGGCTGGCGGTGCTGATCGTCGATCATTTCTGGGGGATGCCCGCCGGGGGCGCCGCAGGGTTCTTCGCCGTGGTCGGCCATATCTTCCCGCTTTACCTGGGCTTCAAGGGCGGCAAGGGCGTGGCGACCTATCTGGGCACACTTCTGGCCATCACCTGGCCCGCCGGGCTTGCCGCCTGCGCGACTTGGCTGGTGGCGGCGATCCTGTTCCGTTATTCGTCGCTGGCCGCGATTGTCATGGTGATACTGGCGCCAATCTGGACAGGCCTTCTGGCCGCCTGGCACGGTGCGGCGCTGATGGCAATCCTGTCGGCGCTGGTGCTATGGCGCCACCGCGCCAATATCGGCCGCCTGCGCGACGGCACCGAACCGAAAATCGGCAAGAAGTAAGCCGCTGGCCTGATCGCCCGTTTGCGCCTATCTTGCGCCTATCGAAGCAAAGGGGGCGGAGATGGATTTTTCACAAGCCATCCAGCAAGGCTTTAGCAAGTATGCGACTTTCAGCGGTCGCGCATCCCGATCTGAATTCTGGTACTTCGTTCTGTTCGTCATTCTTGGCCAAGCGGTGGCCAACTTCATCGATGCCAGTTCCTGGGGCTGGGGGTTCAGCCGTGGCGGCGGTGCAGTCAGTTCGATCTTCGGGCTGGTCGTGCTGATCCCCAACATCGCCGTTGCGGTTCGGCGCCTGCATGACACGGACCGCTCCGGCTGGTGGTGGTGGCTTTGGCTGATCCCGATCATCGGTTGGATCATCCTGCTGATCTTCTACATCGCGGAAGGCACGCGCGGTCCTAACCAATATGGCGAAGACCCGCTTTCGGGGTATAGCGAAAGCTCGATCCCTCGCGTGCCGCGCGACTGATCAGTCGCGTGGGGCAGCGGCGCGGCGCAGGCGGTCATTGATCGCCCTGCCCAAACCGTGGTCGGGGATCGGAGCGACCGCAATGCGTGCAGCGCCGGTAGCGTCGGCAGCGCGCAATCGGTCGAACAGGTTCGCCGCGGCCTCGTGCAGGTCGCCTGATGCAGACAGCGTCGCGTTGCCCGCGACCGGGCCGAACCCCAACAAGTACTCACCCGATCGTGCCTCGGTTGCATTCAGCCGCAGTGCTGCGTTCGGCGCGTAGTGGCTGGCCAACTGGCCGGGGGCATTGGGCAACTCTGAAGGTTGGGATCCGCGCAGCGGCTGACCGAGCAAATCCTCGATGGCCTCGACCGGCAGGCCACCGGGCCGCAAAAGCGTCGGTTCGGGATCAAAACCGATGATTGTTGATTCCAACCCTATGTCGCAGGACCCGCCATCGACAACGGCGGCAATCCTTCCGGACAGCCCGGCCATCACATGGGCAGCCGTCGTCGGGCTGACCTTGCCCGAAAGGTTGGCCGACGGCGCGGCGACGGGTCCGCCGAACTGCGCCAGCAACCGGCGCGCCAGTTCGTTGGCCGGAACCCTGATCGCAACGGTGGACAAGCCTGCTGTCACGCGTGGCGACAGACCTGCATCGGGTCTTATCGGCACGACCAGCGTCAGCGGCCCGGGCCAGAAGGCGTCGGCCAGGTCCAGGGCCTGCGCAGGCAGTTCGGCGATCGTCCGAGCCGCATCCAGATCCGCCACATGAACGATCAGCGGGTTGAAGTTCGGCCGGCCCTTGGCTGCGTAGATCGCCGCAACCGCGTCGTCGTTGCGCGCGTCCGCGCCAAGCCCGTAAACGGTTTCGGTCGGGAAGGCGACCAGCGCGCCGCACGCCAGCAGCGCCGCCGCCCGGGTGAGCCCAGGCCCATCGGCGTTCAACAGTTCGGTTCCGGGCTCTTCTGTCATATCGCGTTACGTAACGTTTTGCTTTCTACGGCGATCCCGGCGCATATACCGGAAAACGGACCTCACATAGGATCGACCATGCCCTATCGCGCAAGCCCGGAAGAATTTCAATTCCTGCTCGACCATGTCGTTGATTTCGCCGCCGTGGCCGCAACCGACCGTTTCGCCGAGGCTACGCCGGACATGAGTGCGGCAATCCTGTCCGAAGCGGGCCGGATGTGCACCGAGGTTCTGGGCCCTTTGCAGCCCAATGGCGACACACAGGGCGCGGTTTTGGAAAACGGCGTGGTGCGCACCAGCCCCGGTTTTGCCGAAGGCTACGCAGCCATCGCCGATGGCGGGTGGATCGGCATGGCCGCCGACCCGGAACATGGCGGCATGGGCCTGCCCGGCACATTGGCCAGCGTCGTCAATGACATGATGTCCAGCGCCTGCCTGGCGCTGCAACTGAACCCGCTGATGACGCAAGGCCAGATCGAAGCGCTGGAAGCCCATGCTTCCGATACGCTGAAGGACCTGTATCTGCCCAAGCTGATTTCGGGCGAATGGTCCGGCACGATGAACCTGACCGAACCGCAGGCCGGGTCGGACGTGGGTGCGATCCGGTCGCGGGCCGAGGATAATGGCGACGGAACATTCGCCATTTCCGGTCAAAAGATCTTCATTTCCTGGGGTGACAACGATTTCACGTCGAATGTCTGCCACCTGGTTCTGGCGCGCCTGCCCGACGGGCCGCCTGGCACCAAAGGGATCAGCCTGTTCATCGTACCCAAGCTTTTGCCCGATGCCGATGGCAATCCTGGCGACCGCAACAGCCTGCGCGTCGTCAGCCTGGAAGAAAAGATGGGCCTGCACGGATCGCCGACGGCGGTGATGGAATATGACCGCGCCACCGGCTGGATGGTGGGCGCGCGTCATGCCGGGATGGCGGCGATGTTCACGATGATGAACAACGCGCGCCTGGGCGTGGGTATTCAAGGCATCGGCACGGCGGAAGGCGCGTTTCAGAAAGCGCTGGAATTCGCAGGTGAACGTAAGCAGGGCCGCACCGCGCTGGGCAGCGCGGACGGCGCCATTGCCGATCACCCGGACGTGCGCCGGATGTTGGTGCAGATGAAGGCAGAGATCTTTGCGGCGCGTGCCATCGCACTGGATTGTGCGGTGGCCGGTGACATGGCGCGGGCGACGGGCGATGCCGATCATTCGGCCCGCGTAGCTTTGCTGACACCCATTGCCAAAGCCTTCGGCACCGAAACCGGGTGTCGGGTGGCCGAGATGGCCATTCAGGTCCATGGCGGCATGGGCTATATCGAGGAAACCGGCATTGCGCAGTATTACCGCGACGTGCGGGTGACGGCGATCTACGAAGGCACCAATGGTATCCAATCCATCGACCTGGTTGGCCGCAAGCTGGCCGATGGCGGGGCCGAAGCCTTCCGGCTGATGGATGAAATGGCGGCCCTGGCCGATCGCGCCGGGGCAGGCGGCGCAGCCTTGGCTGAGGCGGTGGCGCAGTTGCGCGAAGCGACCACCTGGATGCTGGCGTGCGACGATTTTGCCGACCGACTTTGGGGATCGGTCGACTACCTGATGGGCTTTGCCCGCGTGCTGGGCGGTTTCTATCACCTGAAGGCTGCGTTGGCCGACCCGGACGGGCATCGCGCCAAGCTGGCGCATTTCTACATGACGCGGCTATTGCCCCATCATGCCGGCCACCTCGTCGCGGCCATGTCCGGACCGGTTTCGTTGACACCGGAGGACCTGGCTCGGTGACTGCACAAAATCCCGATACGCTGACCTATCCGATCCCCGAACCGCCAGCCTTCGGCGAAACCGTCGAGATTGCAGACGGTGTGTTGTGGCTGCGCCTGCCGCTGCCAATGGCACTGGACCATGTAAACGTGTTCATCTTCGACGAAGGTGACAGCTGGACGGTGATCGACACCGGGTTCGACAGCCGTAAAGGCCGGCAGATGTGGCAGGCCGTGCTGGACGGTCCCCTGGCGGGCAAGCCGGTGTCGCGGGTTCTGGTGACCCATCACCATCCCGATCACATCGGGCTGGCAGGATGGTTTCAGTCAGAACATGGCGCGGAACTGGTGACGACGCGGACCAGTTGGCTGTTTGCACGGATGCTCACATTGGACGAGCACGCCGTGCCGACATCGGAAACACTCGCTTATTGGCGGTCGGCTGGCATGGATCACGAGATGATCGCCGAACGGCAGAAAGAACGCCCGTTCAACTTTTCCGACATTGTGGCGCCCCTGCCGTTGGGGTTCCGGCGTATCAAGGAAGGTGACCGCGTCGAACTTGGTGGACGCGACTGGACCGTGCGGATTGGCAATGGCCATGCACCGGAACATGCCACGCTTTGGGATCATGATGGCGAACTGGTCATAGGCGGTGATCAATTGCTGCCGTCGATTTCGCCAAATCTGGGGGTTTATGCGACCGAACCCGATGCCGATCCTGTTTCGGAATGGTTGGAAAGCTGCGAAAGGCTGGCCGGGCACGCGCATTCGGCGCAATTGGTCCTGCCTGGCCACAAACTGCCATTCCGTGGCCTGCCGGCGCGGTTGCGGCAATTGATCGGCAACCATCACGGCGCATTGGACCGCCTGTTAAAACACCTCGAAACGCCTCGCACCGCAACGCAATGTTTCGACGTGCTGTTCAAGCGGCGGATCGGGTCTGCGGAATACGGGCTGGCGCTGGTGGAGGCGATGGCGCATGTCAATCACCTGTACCTGCTGGGCGAGGTCACGCGAGAGCGGGACGAAAACGGCGCCTGGGTCTGGCAACGCAAGATTGCAGGCTAGGCCACCGGACGCGGCGCGCGTCCGGCGGGGCTATTCGGCAAACGTATGAATGGACGGGCCGTCTTCGCGGTCCGGTGGGGTCAGAGTTCTGCGAGCAGGTTTTCACCACCGGTCAGATCGCAAACGCCGCGTTCCTTTTCCAGGTGCAGAACATCGACGACGCCGTCTGTGACGATCATTGCGTGCCGGATGGTGCGCCCGAAAAAGCCCGCCGCGGGGGCGTCGAAGGCCAGGCCCAACGCCTTGGTGAAGGCGCCATCGGCATCGGCAAGAAAGGTGATGCCCGCGGCGGTGCCGCCCGTGGCTTCGCCCCATGCACGCATGACATGGGCGTCGTTCACGGCAAAACAGATGATGTGGTCGATGCCTTTGGCGCGAAACTGGTCCGCTGTGCGGATGAAGCTGGGCACATGGGCGGACGTGCAGGTTCCGGTAAAGGCGCCCGGCAAGCCAAAGATCACAATGCGTTTTCCGGTAGTGTAGTCAGACAACTCGACCGATTTTGGTCCCGCATCACTCATCACATGCAAATTCGCCTCTGGTAGGCGGTCACCGACAGCAATCATATTTACTCCTTTCGCGCCCGGCCCGCCGGGACATTGTCTTTTACCGTCGCTGACATATAGGGTCGCAGATGTTGTCGACCAGAGCGAAATTGAGGGTAGGGCATGGAAGATTTCATTGTCATCGGGGCCGGGCAGGCAGGACAGGCGCTGGTCACCAAGTTGCGCAACGAAGGGTTCGAGGGCCGCATCACGCTGATCGGGTCCGAACCGAACCCGCCCTATGAACGCCCGCCCCTGTCCAAGGCCTACCTGCTGGGCGAGATGGATCTGGAACGGCTCTATTTGCGGCCGGAACAATTCTATGCGGATCACGATGTCGATTTGCGGCTGGCTACCACGGTGCGCGCTATCGACCCGGTGGAGAAAACAATGTCATTGGCAGATGGCGAAGTGCTGTCCTATGACAAGCTGGCGCTGACCACCGGATCGGTGCCGCGCCGCTTGCCCGCGGCGATCGGGGGCGATCTGGGCGGCGTTTACACGGTGCGCAGCCTTGCAGATGTCGACGCGATGGCAAAGGAGTTCCAGCCCGGCAAACGGGTGCTGATCGTGGGCGGCGGTTATATCGGGCTGGAGGCCGCAGCGGTGGCGTCCAAGCTTGGACTGCATCCCGTCGTCGTTGAAATGGCCGACCGCATCCTGCAACGCGTGGCCGCGCCGCAAACCAGCGATTACATGCGCCGGATGCATCAGGCGCATGGGGTTGAAATCGTCGAAGGTGTCGGACTGGATCGTCTGATCGGCGAAGCGCGTGTGTCCGGTGCAATGCTGACCGACGGGCGCGAACTGGAAGTGGATTTTGTGATTGTCGGGGTCGGCATCATGCCCGACGTAGCATTGGCCGAGGCGGCGGGGCTTGTCATCGAAAATGGGATCAGGGTCGACAGCCATTCCCGTACATCCGATGCGGCGATCTGGGCAGCTGGCGATTGCGCATCTTTCCCATGGAAAGGTGGGCGCATCCGGCTGGAAAGCGTGGGCAATGCCATTGATCAGGCGGAAAACGCCGCGCTGAACATGCTGGGACGCGACGTGGACTATGTTGCCAAGCCTTGGTTCTGGTCGGACCAATACGACCTGAAATTGCAGATTGCCGGGCTGAACGCGGGCTATGACAATATCGTCACGCGGCCCGGAACGGATGGTTCCGTGTCGTTCTGGTATTTCCAGGGCGATACGCTTCTGGCGGTGGATGCCATGAATGATGCGCGCGCCTACATGGTCGGCAAACGGCTGATCGAGGCGGGCAAGAGCGCTGACAAGGCCGCGGTGGCCGACCCGGCGACCGAATTGAAAACCCTGTTGAAAGCCTGATGAGGATCATCGCCGGGCGGTTTCGCGGCCGTGCGCTGGCCGCCTTGGGAAAGGGTGACCCAGCGGCGCATTTGCGGCCTACGTCGGACCGGGTGCGCGAAAGCCTGTTTTCCATGCTGGGCGGCGGGCGGCTGCCTGTCGATCTGGACGGCGCGCGGGTGCTGGACCTGTTTGCAGGCACTGGGACCTTGGGGCTGGAGGCGTTGTCGCGTGGGGCCGTGAACGTGACGTTCGTAGAAAACGGGCGCACGGCGCTGAATCTGCTGGCGCGCAATATCGAACTATGCGGGGCGGGGCCGGAATGCAGCGTGTTGCGTCGGGATGCAACGCGGCTGGGGGACAACCCCGTCGCACCCTTTGACCTGGTCTTTCTGGATCCCCCTTATGGCAAGCGGTTGGGCGAAAAGGCTTTGGTGGCGGCGATGGCGGGTGGATGGCTGGCGCCCAAGGCGCTGGTGGTCTGGGAAGAGGGCGGCGACGTGGTCTTGCCACGAGGGTTGAACCTGCTTGATGAACGCCGGTTCGGCGATACCTGGATTCGGTTTGCCCAAGCGCAGGCTTGATCGACACATTCATCCGTGTGAATGTCAGGCAAGTCAGCCAAAGGACAATCTATGCCCCTGATCCGCCCTTCTCGCCGCGACATCCTGAAACTGTCGGCCATTGCGCCCGCCCTGGCATTGCCGGCACTGCCCGCCCGCGCGCTGTTGGGCGCCCCCGAAGGCAGTAATCCCGCGCATTTCAATTTCATGCTGGGCGAGGCCCGTTTGACCGTGGTGTCAGATGGCTATTTCACCGCGCCGATCGAAACGATCGGGGTCAATGCGGACCCGGCCGAGGTGCAGGCCTTCATGGCCGCGCATTTCCAGTCGGTGGAAATGGATTATCGCCACACGAACCATTTGCTGATTGAAACCGGGGATGCCAAGGTTCTGATCGATGTCGGGTCCGGCAGCAGGTTCTTCCCGACCACCGGTCGGATGATGGCCAATCTGGAAGCCGCCGGCGTCGATCCCTACGAAATCACCCACGTGGTCATTACCCATGCGCATCCCGATCACATCTGGGGTATCCGTGACGATTTCGACGAGCCGCTGATCCCGGATGCCGAATATATCATCGGTTCGGTGGAGTATGACTACTGGATGCAGGACGGACTGGTCGATCGGGTCACGCCGGAAATGCAGCAATTCGTCGTGGGCGCGGTCAATTCGCTGACCGCAGAGGGCGTCGAATGGACCATGGCGGGCGACGGGCACGAGGTCGTGCCCGGTGTGCGGCTGATCCCGTCCTTTGGACATTCGGCGGGGCATATGGCCGTGGTGGTGGAAAGCGATGGGCAGCAATTGCTGGTTGCCGGCGATGCGATCACCCATGCCTATATGCATTTCGCGCATCCCGACTGGTATATCCTGAATGACCTGGACCCCGAACAGACCGTGGCCAGCCGCCTGCGCCTTCTGGACATGGCGGCGGCGGATCGGATGGCGGTGCTGGGTTATCACTTCCCGTTCCCAGGGGTCGGGCACGTCATGCGTGATGGGGATGCCTACAGCTTTGTTCCCGCGCTCTGGCAATTCTAGCCCCGGTGGCGCACAAAGGGGCCATGCTGCCAAAAGCCGTATTATTCGATTGCGATGGCGTCATCGTCGACAGCGAACGCCCGATGATGGAGCTTTTGGCCAGTGATCTGGCGCGGTTCGGGCATCCGGTCGATTTCGATGACATGGTGGCGATGAACCTTGGCGGTGCGGTGCCGCAATTCGTGCCGCGTATGCGGGCTATGGGGATCGACGTGCCCGAAGATTGGGTCGAGGATTTCTATGCCCGGCTCTATTCCATCCTTGAACTGGAAACGCCGCTGATCGAAGGGATCGAGCCGGTTCTGGCGCGGGTCGCCGATGCTGGCCTGAGAATGGCGATCGGGTCGAACGGGCGGCATGAAAAGATGGAAATTACACTGGGCCAGCACCCGGCGGTTCTTGATTATTTCCAGGGGCTGATCTTTTCCGGTCAGGCGCTGGGCAAGATGAAACCCGATCCGGGTCTATACCTGCATGTGGCCGAGGTGCTGGAGCTGTCACCGGGCGATTGCGTGGTGATCGAAGACAGCCCCACCGGCGCACGAGCGGCGCGTCACGCCGGGATGCGGTGTTTCGGCTATGCGGGCCATGCTGGTGGCGCGGCGCTGGCCGAAGAGGGCGCGTTGGTGTTCGCCGACATGGCAGACCTGCCGGGGCTCTTGGGCCTGAGTTGATTTGATCGAGGCCGCAGCTCCGGCTATCCTTCCTGCATGGACCTGACGGCAGACCATATCCCTTTTGATCGCGTCACCATTGATACGCGCCCGGCGCCCCTGGACCAACGGCCCGGTCCGGTTTTGATGGGCGACATCTTGAATGCCCCTGCGGGCCAGCCCGATCTGATCCGTTACTGGTTGAAAGACTGGGAGCGGCTGAACCGTTAGTTCCAGGTGGGGTGGAATTTCCCCGCGGGCGACAACGTGAAAATCTCGACCCCGTCCGAAGTGACGCCCACGGAATGTTCGAACTGCGCGGAAAGCTTACGGTCACGGGTGATGGCGGTCCAGTCGTCGGACAGGACCTTGGTTTCGGGCCGACCGAGATTGACCATCGGTTCGATGGTAAAGAACATGCCTTCTTCCAGAACCGCGCCGGTGCCGGGGCGGCCATAATGCAGCACGTTGGGCGGGGCGTGGAACACGCGGCCCAACCCGTGACCGCAGAAATCGCGCACGACGCTCATCCGGTTTGCTTCGACATAGCGTTGAATCGCGGCGCCGATATCGCCGAAAGTGTTACCGGGTTTCACCGCTTCGATCCCCAGCATCAGCGCGTCATGTGTGACCTGAACCAGCCGTTCGGCAAAGGGTTTCAGCGGACCCGCGGCATACATACGGGACGTGTCGCCGTACCAGCCGTCAAGGATCACTGTGACGTCGATATTGACGATATCGCCGGGCAGCAATTCATCGCTGGATCGGCCGGGAATCTTGGCGCCGGGTATGCCGTGGCAAACGACATGGTTCACGGAAATGCAGCTCTCGTGCTGATAGCCCTTGTAGCCTGCGGTCGCGCTTTTGGCGCCGGCGGCTTCGACCTTGGCGCGGATGATGTCGTTCAAACGCCCGGTGGTCTGGCCCGGTTCAACATGTTCCGCCATTTCATCCAGAATGCGGGCCGCCAGTTCGCCGGCCCGGCGCATACCTTCGAAATCCGCGTCTTCGTAAATGCGGATGCCATCGCGGGTCAGCCTTCCAGCGTTGCGATCGTCCAAAGGATTGCTCCGGTTCGTTTACTGCCTTCGGCGCCTACATAGGTCAGATGTCGCTGTTTTGCCAGCCTTTCGGGCTTGCCCTGCGATGCGGCCGGCCTATAGCTGGATGGCAAAGCGAAAGGAGCGGATCATGCAGGTTCCGACGGCGGCGATGCTGGTGATAGGTGACGAGATTCTGTCGGGCCGGACGCGCGATGCGAACATGCACCACTTGGCGCAGGAATTCGGGCGTGCAGGCATCGACCTGCGCGAGGCCCGCGTGGTGGCGGACGATCCGGCCGCGATCGTCGCGGCGGTCAATCAATTGCGCGCCGTCTATGATCACGTGGTGACATCGGGCGGGATTGGGCCAACCCACGACGACATCACCGCCGATTGCATTGCCGAGGCGTTCGGCGTGGGGATCGATGTGCGTGACGATGCGCGGGCGATTATGGCCGAAAGGGCGGAACGGATGGGCGTCGAATTGACCGAAGCCCGCCTGCGAATGGCGCGTATCCCGGACGGGGCTGACCTGATCGCCAATCCGGTGTCGGGCGCGCCGGGGTTTTCGATCGGCAATGTGCATGTGATGGCAGGCGTCCCGTCGGTCTTTCAGGCGATGGTGGCCGAGGTTCTGCCCAAGTTGGACAGTGGGCCACCCGTCTTGAGCCAGACACTGCGAGTCGAGCGGCCCGAAGGCGAACTTGCGGGGCCGCTGTCAGAGATTGCGAGGGGGCACCCGGCTGTTTCAATCGGGAGTTATCCTTTCATCGAAAACGGTGCCTACGGGTCGAACCTGGTGGTGCGGGGGCGAGATGCCGCAGCGGTGGATGCAGCGATGTTGGCGCTAGTGGATCAGTTCGGGGTGGCAGGGTGAGCCTGCCGACCCCGCAACGGTTGTGGGCAGCGATGGATGCGACGTGGCCTGCTGCGCGGTTCATCCGGCATGCGCCATGGATGCTGCGCGAGGGCCTTGGCGGCGGGCAGCGCGTTTCGGCCGCATCGGCCGAGGGCGACTGGACTACGGAAGACATTGCTGCGGCCGAGCAAGCCATGCGCGAAATGGGTCAGCGCCCCCTTTTTCAGGTGCGCGACGGCGAGTCAGGACTGGATGCTGCCTTGGCGGCGAGGGGCTATGAGATCCGAGATCCGGTTTGGCTCTACGCTGCGCCAATCGGCGCGGTTCTGGATGTGTCCAAGCTTGGACACACGGCTTTTCCGGTTTGGCCAATCCCGGCGATAGCCCGGCAAATCTGGGCCGAAGGTGGCATCGGGCCGGGTAGGCTGGCGGTTATGGAACGTGCGGGCGACCCCAAAACCGCGTTTCTGGCGCGCGCAGGACAGACGCCGGCGGGCGTCGGATTTGCAGCACTGGATGGTGACATCGCCATGATCCATGCCATCGAGGTGCGTCCAACAAGCCGCCGCAAGGGCGTGGGTGCGGATATCTTGGTGGCGTTTTCCCAATGGGCACAAGATGTAGGCGCCAGTTGGATCGGGCTGGCTGTGACGAAAGAAAACTTCGCAGCCAATGGGTTATATGCTAAACTAGGCATGGCGGTTGTGACCCACTATCACTATCGCCGGGGACAAGAATAACCAATCGCTTGAGGCAGAGAATTGGAAACCCCACAGAACCGGATAACGGCGCTGGACCTGGCGCCGGTCGATCCCTTGCCGGAAAAGACGCAAGGGTATTTTGACCTGTGCATGGAAAAGTTGGGGCTGATCCCCAACGTCCTACAAGCCTATGCGTTCGATATCGAGAAGCTGAACGCCTTTACCGCGATGTATAACGACCTGATGATAGGACCGTCTGGGCTGTCTAAGCTGGAACGGGAAATGATCGCGGTTGTGGTCAGTTCTGAAAACCGGTGCTGGTATTGCCAGGTGGCCCATGGTGCAGCGGTGCGGGCATTGTCTGGCAAGCCTGAATTGGGCGAGGCGATGGTGATGAACTATCGCTATGCCGATCTGGAACCGCGGCAACGCGCGATGCTGGATTTCACGGTCAAGGTGACCAAGTCCAGCGCCGAGGTAGGCGAGCCGGACCGGCAGGCATTGCGCGATCACGGGTTTTCGGACCGGGATATCTTCGACATCGCGTCGGTTGCGGGCTTTTACGCCATGTCCAACCGCGTGGCGTCCGCCACAGGGATGCAACCAAACCCCGAATATCACGGGCAGGCGCGTTGAGGCGGCTGATTTCGATACCGGTGATGTTTGCGTTGACCGCGCCGGTCAGCGCGGCGGGGCTGACGCTTGACTTGCCGCTGGGCGCAGCGCTGAGCGCCGAGGCTTCGCGGCCTGGGGCGGGGTTCGCGCTGGCGGTTGGCCCCTTTGTCGAAGGACAGGTGGCAACCCGGCTGGTACAGGGCGATGTGACCAAATCCGCATGGCGTTTCCCGATACAAGGTCGGTCGACCGGCGATTTGATCGAAATGTTGCGCCAGCAGGTGCGTGCGGCGGGCTATGACCTTTTGCTGGACTGCGCCGATCAACGGTGCGGCGGGTTCGATTTTCGCTTTGCGGTGGATGTGATCGGGGAACCGGCCATGCACGTCGATTTGGGCGATTTCCGATATCTGTCCGCGGTCAAGGAGACCGCAGATGGGCCGGAATTCCTGCAACTGGTGGTGTCGCGCAGTCCAAACACCGGCTATGTCGAACTGACTGAAATTGGCGCGCCAGCCGCGCGTGATATCATGGCTACGACCAAGGCGCCGACCGCCACGATTGCGCCACCCCAATATAAGGGCGAATTGGCGGATCTGCTTGATAACGGCTTTGCATCGCTTGATGACCTGGTTTTCGAAACTGGATCTGCTAATCTGGTCGATGCGGATGTTCCGGCGCTTGCTGAACTGGCCGACATCCTGAAGGCTCAACCCGATCTGACCATTGCCCTGGTTGGCCACACCGATGCGGTGGGCAGCCTGGCGTCCAATATCAGCCTGTCGCGGCAGCGGGCCAAGGCGGTGCTGGACCGGCTGGTGAGCGAGTTCGGCATCGCGCGGGAACGGATGGAGGCAGAAGGGATCGGGTATCTTTCGCCCGTGGCGTCCAATTTGACCGAAGACGGTCGGGCCCAAAATAGACGGGTCGAGGTGATAATTACCTCGACCCGCTAACGGAACGCCTGAACCGTTGGGATGTAACCGTCCCGGAACTCGTACGCTAATTCCAGCTTACCAGTTGTCGGGGCCCTTTTCGGCGAAGGCCTGCACCAGGAAGTCGATGAAGGCGCGGACCTTGGGCTGGGTGAACCGGCCCGGTGGGTAGACAGCGTAGATGCCCTGCGTTTCGCGCGGCAGATCCGGAATTGCCTCTTCGACCAGACCATCCTTCATCGCGTCGGCGTAGAGGAAGGACGGCAAATAGGCGATGCCGAGGCCGGACACGGCGGCGTTCAGCAGCGACTGGCCGTCGTTCACGGTCAACCAACCGGCGGTGCGCACCTGACGCTTTTCACCGGATGGCGCTGTCAGCTTCCACACGGCCGAGTTGGCCTGGTTGGAGTAGTGCAGCAGCTTATGGTCGTTCAGATCGTCGATCTTGCCGGGGCGGCCGTACTTTTCAAAGTATTTCGGGCTGGCAATCATGCGACGCGTGGTTTCTGTCAACTTGCGGGCGCGCAGCGTGCTGTCTTCCAGCTCGCCGATGCGGATGGCCATGTCGAAACCTTCGGAAATCAGTTCGACATAGCGGTTGTTCAGCACCATGTTCACCGTGATGTCGGGGAACTCCGAAAGGAAGTCGCCGAGCACCGGGGACAGGTGGTTCACACCGAAATCCGTAGCAACCGAGATGCGCAGCAGGCCGGACGGTGCGGATTGCATCGACGTCACCAGTGCGTCTGCTTCACCTGCATCGTTCAGCACCCGGCGGGCGCGGTCATAATATGCCAAACCAATTTCGGTGGGCGACACACGGCGTGTCGTCCGGTTAAGAAGGCGTGCCCCCAGGCGTGCTTCAAGCGAGCTCACATGTTTGGAAACAGCGGATTTGCTGATCCCCATCTTGCGGGCCGCATCTGTGAAGCCGCCTTGGTCTACGACCGTGGCAAAGGCTTCCATTTCAGTCAGTCGGTCCATTACGCGTTACCTTAGTCTTGGCCCCTCGAGGCAAGGTTATCGCGGAGAAATCGGGCAGGAATACGGAAACGGACCGACAATGTTTGGGATTTATTCGTCACCGTTCCGGGCGGCGAAACGAAGTTCATGTCGCCTTAACCATGACTCAGAAAAAATGTTTTAATTTCTGTATCTTACAAGCGCGCCGCCAACCGCGCACCTTGGTCTATTGCGCGCTTTGCGTCCAGCTCTGTGGCCTTGTCTGAACCGCCAATAACGTGGGTATTCACCCCCAGTTCATTTACGGCAATCTTCAGTTCATCTTCGGGCAACTGACCGGCGCAAATTATGACATTGTCCGCCACAATTGTTTCCACCTCGGCATCGGTGTCACCGATACGGATTCGCAATCCCTGATCGTCGATGCCCAGATAGGTTGCCCCGCCGATCATCTTCACCTGCTTATGGGCCAGCGTCAGGCGGTGAATCCAGCCAGTTGTTTTGCCCAGCCCCTTGCCCGGTTTGCCGGGCTTGCGTTGCAGCAACGTAACCTGGCGTGCGGGGGCTTCTGGCGCGGCACCGCCCGGCGCCAAACCGGCGCGGTTGATTTCGGGATCGGAGATTCCCCATTCGCGTTTCCAGGCGTCCAGATCCAGCGTCGGGCTTTCCCCGGCTTCGGCGAGGAATTCGGCGACATCGAAGCCGATGCCGCCCGCGCCGATGATGGCAACGTTGTCACCTACCGGTGCATCGTTGCGGAGCACGTCGATATAGGACAGCACCTTGGCATGGTCGATTCCGGGGATATCGAGCGGGCGGGGGCGAACACCGGTGGCGATGATGACCTCGTCGAAGCCGGCAAGGTCATTTGCGGTGGCGTTGGTGGAAAGCCGCAAGTCGATGCCCGAGTGCCCCGCCATATGGGTGAACCAGTCGATGAGCCCGTAGAATTCTTCCTTGCCCGGCACCTTCTTGGCCATGTGGAGTTGACCGCCAATCTGGCTGTCACGTTCGAAAAGGGTGACCTTGTGGCCGCGCATATCCGCCACCAATGCCGCAGAAAGCCCGGCTGGGCCGGCACCTACGACGGCGATCTTCTTGGGGTTGTTCGTGGGTTCATAGACCAGATCGGTTTCATAGCAGGCGCGCGGGTTGACCAGACAGGTCGATATCTTGCCGCTGAACGTGTGATCCAGGCAGGCCTGGTTGCAGGCTATGCAGGGCGCGATTTCCGCAGCGCGGCCTGACGCCGCCTTGGCCACGAAATCGGGATCGGCCAGAAACGGGCGGGCCATGGACACCATATCGGCGCAGCCGTCAGCGAGAACCTGTTCGGCAACCTCGGGCGTATTGATGCGGTTCGAAGTGATGATGGGGATGCCGACATGCCCCATCAGTTTCTTTGTCACCCAACTGAAAGCGCGGCGTGGCACGGATGTGGCGATTGTGGGAATGCGGGCTTCGTGCCAGCCGATCCCTGTATTGATGATGCTGGCGCCTGCAGCTTCGATTGCCTTGGCCAGTTGCACGACTTCATCCCAAGTCGATCCGTCCGGAACGAGGTCGATCATCGACAGTCGGTAGATGATGATGAAGTCCGGTCCGACCGCGTCGCGGACACGGCGAACAACTTCGACAGGCAAGCGGATGCGGTTCTCGTAGGAACCGCCCCAACGGTCCGTGCGTTTGTTGGTATGAGTGACAATGAACTGGTTCAGAAAATAGCCTTCGGACCCCATCACTTCGACACCGTCATAGCCCGCCTGCTTTGCGCGGGTCGCGGCCGTCACGAAATCGGCGATCTGCTTTTCGATGCCTGCCTCGTCCAGTTCCTTCGGCGGAAAAGGCGAAATCGGGGACTTGATGGGCGAGGGCGCAACGCATTCGGGGCCATAGGCGTAGCGGCCCGCGTGCAGAATCTGCATGGCGATCTGGCCGTCGGCGGCATGGACGCGATCGGTGACGATGCGGTGATTGGCGATGTCCTGATCGCTGAAAAGCCCCGCGGCCCCGGGGAATACGCCGCCTTCACGGCTGGGGGCCATGCCGCCGGTTACGATCAGGCCGACGCCGCCGCGTGCACGGGTCGCGTAAAATTCTGCGATCCGGTTCCAATCGCCGGTTTCTTCCAGCCCCGTGTGCATCGATCCCATCAGCACGCGGTTCTTCAGCATGGTGTGGCCCAGATCGAGCGGTGCCAGCAGGTGCGGATAGGTCATGTTTGTCTCCCCGAATTTCGGGCAGTTTGACGCGGGCCGTTCAGCTTGTCACGCCCGACGCGGCGTCAGATCGGGCGGCCTTGCATTAGGCGGGGCATTTCGCCCGTCAGCCCGGCGGCTTCGCGCATGAAGCCACGGCGCAGGCCCGGGATGGCGCCGACCAAACCCATACCGAAATCGCGCAGGCCACGAAGGCCGGGGTTGTCGTTGGAAAACAGCCGGTTGAATCCATCGGTGGCCATGACAAGCGCCGCCACGTCGAAGCGCCGCCAGCGCTGGTAGCGGTCGAGCACATCCTTGCGCCCGATATCTTCGCCGCGTCGTTTGGCCAGCGCCAGCACCTCGGCCAAGGCCGCGACATCTTTGAGCCCGGCATTCAGGCCCTGTCCGGCGATCGGGTGCATCCCATGGGCGGCATCGCCCACCAAAACGCGACGCTCGGCCACGAAGGTGTCGGCCAGCGACAGACCCAGAGGGTAGGAAAACCGTTTCCCGGCGAGGCTGATTGCGCCCAGGAAATCGCCGAAACGTGGGCGAAGCTCGGTGAGGAAACCGGCATCGTCCAGCGCCGAGATCCGGCGCGCGTTTTCGTCGGTTTCCGCCCAGACAATCGACGACTGGTTGCCGGGCAGCGGCAGGATCGCCAGCGGGCCATGCGGCATGAAGAACTGATGCGCGACGCCGTTATGCGGTTTTTCATGGGCCACAGCGCAGACCAACGCGGTTTGATAGGGCCACGCCATTCGCTTGATCCCGGCGCGTTCGGCAATGGCCGAACGGCGTCCGTCACAGCCAACCAGCACGGCGGCGCGCAGTTTTTGGCCCTTTCCAAGCTGGACTGTGATACCGGCGGCATCGGGTGTCTCGCTTGCGACGGTGTCTT
>JBNKYL010000001.1:0-2967 GCA_050300875.1 Paracoccaceae bacterium | reverse complement strand
GCAGGTGCCGGGCAGGGCGCAGGCCACGGGCTTGCCGCCTTTTAGCGTCTTGGGGTCCATGCCGGCCTGTTCGATCCGGCGCAACTGCCGGTGGCCATCCATGATGAAATTGAAAATCGCCTCGGCCGGATTGTCGCCGGCCTCGTCACGGATCGTGGCCAACACGTTCAGGTCCATGCCGCCGGCAAAATCGGGTTTGCCCGACGTGATGACGATACCCCTGACCGCATCATCGGTCAGCGCGCTTTCGACGCAATCGGCCAGCTCCGCCCGCCCTTCGCGGGTCAGGACGTTCATCGACTTGCCCGGCAGGTCCCAGGTGATGACGGCAACGCCATCAGCGTCGGTTTTCATTGTAAATTCAGACATTTGATACCTCTTTTCAGGCGCCGATTTCAGATCGTGCCACCATCCTTGCGGGTGAAATTGAACTTGCCGTCGGCGACGGTCACCTTCATGTCGATATCCGAATACCATGCGGTTTCGGTGGGCGTGCGGGTGCCGACAACGACGAAGGCCCCATCGGCATCGGACCGGTTGACGATATGGTGCCCGTTGCCATCGCCCGCCGGAAAGGCACAGCAATCGCCGGGCGTCAGAGCCACCTCGCCATTGTCATCCACCAGCACCAGCGCGCCTTCGGTCACGACCAGGAATTCATCCTGATGTTCGTGCCAATGGCGCAACGACGACAACGCGCCGGGTTCCAGAACCACGCGGTTGACCCCGAACTGGGTCAACCCGTTCGCGTCGCCCAGCCGTTGCTGGTGACGTTTCTCGAACCCATCAGCATAGCTGCCGGGATAGCCCGAGCCAGTGACGGACGGGATCGCCTTCAGGTCGATCTTCGGCATCAGACGCGCTCGATGATGGTGGCGGCCCCCATGCCGGACCCGATGCACAACGTCGCCAGGCCCATTTCCTTGTCTGATCTTTCCAGTTCGTCGATCAGCGTGCCCAGGATCATCGCGCCGGTGGCGCCCAGCGGGTGGCCCATGGCGATCGACCCACCATTGACGTTGACCTTGGCATGATCGACGTCAAACGCCTGTTCGAACCGCATGACGACCGATGCAAAGGCTTCGTTGACCTCGAACAGGTCGATATCGCCAATCTCGATCCCGTTTTCGGCCAGGATTTTCTGCGTCACCGGAACCGGGCCGGTCAGCATGATGGTCGGATCGGTGCCGATCTTTGCCGTGGCCCGAATGCGGGCGCGCGGCTTCAGGCCATAGGCCTTGCCGAATTCGGCGTCGCCGATCAGAACGGCCGCCGCACCATCGACAATACCCGAAGAGTTGCCGGCGTGGTGGATATGGTTGATCCGCTCCAGATGCGGGTATTTCATCAAGGCAACCTTGTCGAAGCCCGGCATCACCTCGCCGATCTGCTGGAAAGACGGGTTCAGGCTGCCCAAGGTCTGCATGTCGGTGCCCGGACGCATGTATTCGTCATGATCCAGAATGGTCAGTCCGTTCACGTCCTTGACCGGCACGATCGACCGGGAAAACCGGTTGTCATCCCACGCAGCCTTGGCGCGCTTCTGGCTTTCCACGGCCACTTCGTCAGCCATGTCACGGGTGAACCCGTATTCGGTGGCAATGATGTCGGCGCTGATCCCCTGCGGGACGAAGTAATGGTCAAAGGCCACGGTCGGATCCACTGCAATCGCGCCGCCATCGCTGCCCATGGGCACGCGGCTCATGCATTCGACGCCACCGGCGATATAGGCATGCCCGCCACCGCCGCGCACCTGATTGCCCGCCATGTTCACGGCTTCCAGACCACTGGCGCAGAACCGGTTGATCGACACGCCGGGGATGCTTTCGTCCAGCTCAGACGCCAGCACGGCCGTCCGCGCCAGACATGCGCCCTGCTCGCCGACCTGGGTCACGTTGCCCCAGATCACGTCCTCGACCGCATGGCCGTCCAGCCCGTTGCGATCCTTCAGGGCGTTCAGAACGGTCGCCGAAAGCTTGACGGCGGTCACTTCGTGCAGGCTGCCATCCTTGCGGCCCTTGCCGCGCGGGCTGCGCACGGCGTCATAGATATAGGCTTCGGTCATCGTCATCTCCTCGTCAGGCCCGGTCCGCGGGGGAGCCGGGCATCAAATCATAGGGGTGCTTCCATCCCGGAAGCGCCTGAATATTGGAAAGCCAGCGGTCGATATTCGGCCAGTCGGCGCGATCGAACCCGAACGGTTCGGGGTAGAACAGGTAGCCGCAACAGGAAATGTCAGCATTCGTCAGCCCGTCGCCCACGATCCAGTCGCGTCCTTCAAGATGGCCGTCCAGCGTTGCATATGCGGGTTTCAGACGGCCCTGCAGGAAAGCGATGACATCGGCGTTGCGATGCTGTTCGGGCAGGAAATTCATCAGAAATCGCGTCGTGCCGGCCTGGCTGGACATCTTGTGATTGTCCCACAGGACCCAGCGCAACACCTCGTATTTGTCTTCCGGCGCGCCGCCGAATTTTCCGGTCTTGTCCGTAATGTATTGCTGGATCGCGCCCGACTGGGTCAGGCGTATGTCGCCATCGACCATCACAGGCGCCTCGCCCATTTCATTGACATTGGCCCGGAACTCCGGCGTCCGCGCTTCGCCACCGAAAAAATCGACATAGACCCGTTCCCAGTCCAGTCCCGACAGTTCCAGCGCCAACGCGGCCTTGTACGAATTGCCGCTTTCGCCGAAGCAATAAAGTTTGATCGTCATGCCCAGCCTTTCTGTTGCATGGCGGGGGTTTCGCACCCCCGCACCCCCGCGGAGTAATTCCGACGAAGAGAAGGCGCAATTTTACTCAAAGTTAGCGGTTCCCGGTCCAGATGGTCCGCGCGGTACAGGCTGGAGAGCCGATGACCGCACGAGGAGAAGCCCTGCCGTGACGGCTTGATCTGATCTCCCGATCCGGCAGGGCGGACCCCCTTGCTTCTTCTCGTCTCAAGTACTCTCGCCGAAGGCGCAGCGC